>JAJYWQ010000065.1 GCA_021791415.1 bacterium
CGCAAGCGCCGCCACGACGCCGTCCACCGCGGAGGGGAGGCCGAGCGGGCGCAGCGGCGCCGGGGAAAGCTGACCGCCCGGGAGCGGATCCGCCGGCTGCTCGACCCCGACAGCTTCACCGAGCTCGACGCCTTCGTGACCCATCGCTCCGACCAGTTCGACATGGCCGAGCGGAGGGCGGCGGGCGACGGGGTGGTCACCGGCTTCGGCACGGTGGGGGGGCGGCAGGTCTTCGTTTTCTCCCACGACGCCTCGTTCATGGGCGGGTCCCTGGGGGAGGCCTTCGCCGAGAAGGTGTGCAAGGTGATGGACCTCGCCGAGCGCACCGGCTGCCCTTTGGTGGGGATCAACGACAGCGCCGGGGCCAGGATCCAGGAGGGGGTGGTGGCCCTGGCCGGGTACGCCGACATCTTCTACCGCAACGTGCGCTGCAGCGGGGTGATCCCCCAGCTCTCGGTGGTGGCCGGCCCCTGCACGGGAGGGGCCGTCTACTCCCCGGCGATCACCGACTTCACCTTCATGGTCCGTCGGGTGGGCTACATGTTCATCACCGGCCCCGAGGTGGTCCGGGTTACCACCGGGGAGGAGGTGGACTTCGAGCAGCTGGGTGGGGCGGACGTCCACTCTCAGAGGAGCGGGGTGGCCCACTTCGAGGCGGGCAGCGAGGACGAGGCCTTCCAGCAGGTCCGGTCCCTGCTCTCCTACCTCCCCCAGAACAGCCAGGAGCCGCCGCCCCGGATCCCCTGCTCGGATCCCGTCGACCGCGCCGACCCCGAGCTCCAGTCGCTCATCCCCGACAGCCACCGGGAGCCGTACGAGATGCGCGATGTGATCCACCGCGTGGTGGACTCCGGTGAGTTCCTGGAGGTGCAACCGCTGTTCGCCCCCAACCTCATAGTGGGCTTCGCCAGGATGGACGGGATGAGCGTGGGGGTGGTGGCCAACCAGCCCCGCCACCTGGCCGGCGCCCTGGACATCTCCGCCTCGGTGAAGGGGGCGCGCTTCGTGCGCTTCTGCGACGCCTTCAACATCCCCCTCATCACCTTGGTGGACGTGCCCGGCTTCCTGCCCGGGAGCGACCAGGAGCACTCCGGGATCATCCGCCACGGGGCCAAGCTGCTCTACGCGTTCGCCGAGGCCACCGTGCCCAAGCTGACGGTGATCACCCGCAAGGCGTACGGCGGGGCCTACGACGTCATGTGCAGCAAGCACCTGGGCGCCGACTACAACTGCGCCTGGCCCACCGCCGAGATAGCGGTGATGGGGGCGGAGGGGGCGGTCCGCTTCCTTCGCCGCCGCAGCCAGGGCGAGCGCACCGAGGAGGAGCTGATCGCCGACTACCGGGAGCAGTTCGCCAACCCCTACCTGGCCGCGGAGCGCGGCTACCTGGACGACGTGATCGAGCCGCGGCAGACCCGCCCCGCCCTGATCAGGGCGCTGCGCATGGCGCGCAGCAAGCGGGTCGACCCGCCCCACCGCCGCCACGGCAACATCCCGCTCTAGCCGCGCCGCTCGAGATCCCGGGAGGTGGGGGCGCCTAAACTGGGCAGAGTTCAGCAGGGCGGCCGCGGGACCGCCCCAGGGAGGTGCATGTGAAGCTCCTGGAGCATCAGGCCAAAGCGCAGTTCCGCAGCGAGGGCATCGAGTGTCCCATGGGGCGGGTGGCGCGGACCCCAGGGGAGGCGGAGTCCGCCGCCCGAGAGCTGGGTGGGGTGGTGGTGAAGGCCCAGGTGCCCATCGGGGGCAGGGGCAAGGCGGGCGGGGTGAAGGTGGCGCGGACTCCTGAGGAGGCCCACGCCGCCGCGAGCCAGATCCTCCAGATGGAGATCCGGGGCTACCGGGTTCCGGCCGTCCTGCTGGAGGAGCTCCTGGACATCGGCCAGGAGCTCTACCTCGGAGTCACCCTGGACCGGGACCGCCGGCGGCTGGCGGTGCTTCTATCCTTCGCCGGGGGTATGGAGATCGAGGATGTCGCCGAGCGCACCCCGGAGAAGATCGCCAAGCTCTGGCCGGACCCGTTCTCCGGGCCCCTCCCCTTCGAGATCCGCCAGCTCACACTGAACGCCCTCGCCAGCGCCCAGGGGGAGCAGGTCCTGGAGCGCTCCCGCCTTCTCGGCATGATGGTCCCGCTCGTGCAGCGGCTCTACCAGCTGTGTCAGCGGCTGGATGCCACCCTCTGCGAGATCAACCCCCTGGTGGTAACCCGCTCCGGCCAGCTGATCGCCGGGGACGGGAAGGTGGAGGTGGACCAGAACGCCGAGTACCGCCACCAGGATCTGGTGCGCGAGCTGGGCGGGGACGCCGAGGCCGCCTCGAGCGGGGATGACCAGCTCGAGGTGGAGGCCCGGCGGCGCGGGCTCACCTACGTGCACCTCGGGGGGGACATCGGGGTCATCGGCAACGGCGCCGGCCTCGTCATGAACACCCTGGACCTGGTCAAGCAGCAGGGGGGCAGCCCCGCCAACTTCCTGGACATCGGCGGCGGGGCCAAGGCCGAGGTGGTCCGCCAGGCGCTGGAGATGGTCCTCCTGGACCCCGAGGTGAAGGGGATCTTCGTCAACATCTTCGGCGGGATCACGAGGGGCGACGAGGTCGCCAAGGGGCTGATCCAGGCCCGCGACGAGCTGCAGATCAAGCTCCCCCTCGTGGTCCGGATGACCGGGACCCGGGAGGAGGAGGGCCGGCGGCTCCTGGAGGAGGCGGGGATAATCCCCGCGGTCTCCGCCCCGGAGGCTGCCCGGCGAGTGGTGGAGATGGTTGCGGGAGCGGGCCGATGAGCATCCTATTGAACTCCGAGTCCCGGGTACTGGTCCAGGGGATGACCGGCAGTGAGGGCACCTTCCACACCCAGCAGATGATCGAGTTCGGGACCAACGTGGTGGCCGGGGTGTCGCCCGGGAAGGGAGGCGGCCAGCACCTGGGGCTCCCGGTCTTCGACTCCGTGGCCGAGGCGGTGATCGCCACCGGGGCCACCGTCTCCGGGGTGTTCGTCCCGCCGGCCTTCGCCGCCGACGCCATCATGGAGGCGGCCGCCGCCGGGCTGCAGCTGGTCGTCTGCATCACCGAGCTGATCCCGGTGAACGACATGGTCCGCGCTCGGGCCTATCTCGCCTCTCGGGGAGCCCGCCTGGTGGGCCCCAACTGTCCAGGGCTGATGTCTCCAGGGGAGCGCAGCAAGGTGGGGATCATCCCCAACCAGAACGGGAGGCCGGGCCCGGTGGGGGTGGTTTCCCGCTCCGGTACCCTGACCTACGAGATCATGCAGTCGCTGGCGGCGGCCGGGTACGGACAGTCCACCGCGGTGGGGATCGGGGGAGACCCGGTCCTAGGCCTCTCCTTCACCGACGTTTTGGAGCTGTTCGCATCCGACCCCGAGACCGAGTTGGTGGTGATGGCGGGGGAGATCGGGGGCTCGGACGAGGAGCGGGCGGCCGAGCTCATCGGCCGCGGCTACCCCAAGCCGGTGGTGGGCTTCATCAGCGGCCGCACCGCCCCGCCCGGCAAGCGGATGGGGCACGCCGGAGCCATCATCTCGGGCAACACCGGCAGCGCCGCCTCCAAGGTGGCGGCCCTGGAGCGGGCCGGGGTGGAGGTCGCCGACACCATCGAGCAGATCGTGGAGCGGGTGACGGCCCGTCTTCGGCGGGGCTAGGTGGGGCTCAGCTTCGATCTCACCCCGGAGCAGGAGGCGATCCGCTCCACCTGCCGTGAGTTCGCCGACCAGGTGGTGGCGCCGGCGGCCGCCGAGAACGACCGCCTGCAGCGCTTTCCCTACCAGATCGTTGCCCAGATGGGGGAGCTGGGACTGTTCGGCCTTCCCTATCCCGAGGCGGTGGGGGGGGCGGGGGGCGACTTCGTGAGCTACCTCCTCGCTCTGGAGGAGATCTCCCGCGCCGATGCGGCGGTGGGGATCACCCTGGAGGCCGCGGTCTCGCTGGGGATCGCCCCCATCTACAACTTCGGCACAGAGGAGCAGAAGGGGAGCTGGCTGCCCGAGCTCTGCGCCGGGCGGGCGCTGTGGGCCTTCGGCCTCACCGAGCCGGAGGCGGGCTCCGACGCCGGCGGGACCCGGACCAGGGCCCTGGCCGACGGCGACTCCTTCGTCATCGACGGGGGCAAGTGCTTCATCACCAACGCCGGCACCGAGATCAGCCGGGGGGTGACCATCACCGCCCTGACCAGCCGCCCCGGGGACCCTCCGCGGATCAGCGCCATCCTGGTTGAGAGGGGGTCCCCCGGCTATGCGCTGGCCGAGCCCTACCGCAAGCTGGGCTGGCACGCCAGCGACACCAGGGAGCTCACCTTCACCTCCTGCCGGGTGCCCCGCTCCAACCTTCTGGGGCGGGAGGGTGGGGGCTTCGCTCAGTTCCTCGCGGTGCTGGAGGCCGGACGGGTGGCGATTGCCGCCCTCTCCGTGGGGGTGGCCCAGGCCTGCCTGGACGCCAGCCTCGCCTACAGCCAGCAGCGGTGGCAGTTCGGACGGCCACTCAGCCATTTTCAGGCCACTCAGCTCAAGCTGGCCGACATGGCCACCAGAATCGAGCTGGCGCGCACCATGGTGTGGCGGGCCGGGGCCGAGATCGACCGCGGCCGGTCGGCGGGCCGTCTGGCCGCCATGGCCAAGCTGGCCGCCTCGGAGACCGCCACCTGGTGCGCCAACCAGGCCGTCCAGATCCATGGCGGCTCGGGCTTCATGGAGGACCTTCCGGTGGCCCGGTACTACCGCGACGTGAAGATAAACGAGATCGGGGAGGGGACCTCGGAGGTGCAGCGCCTGGTGATCGCCTCCCACCTCCTGGGCCTCGGAGGATCGGTCGCCCGCCTGCTCCAGGGCGAGGCGGGCCCAAGCCGCTCGGTCTAGGATATGAGCGTGGGTGAGATGGATCCGGTGGTGGTGGGGTACGCCCGGACCCCGTTCGGGAGGCTGCGGGGGCGTCTTGGCCAGGTGCCGGCGGTGGAGCTGGGGGCGGTCGCCATCCGTGGAGCGCTGCAGCGCTCGGGGCTGGTGCCAGAGCAGGTGGAGCAGGTCCTGATGGGGACCGTCATCACCGCCGGCCTGGGGCAGGTCCCGGCCCGGCAGGCCGCCCTCCGGGCCGGGATCCCCAGCACCGTTCCCGCCCTCTCGGTGAACAAGGTGTGCGCCTCCTCACTGAAGGCGGTCAACCTGGGCGCCCTGCTGATCCGCGCCGGGGACGCCGAGGTGGTGGTCGCCGGGGGGATGGAGTCGATGTCGGGAGCCCCCATGCTCCTCCGGGGGGCCCGCGGGGGGTTCGCCATGGGCGACCAGACCCTGTACGACTCCATGCTCTGGGACGGCCTCACCTGCCCGGTGGACCAGGTTCACATGGGGGAGCACGGCAGCCAGGTGGCCGCCGAGCTGGGGGTGGACCGTAGGGCCCAGGACGAGTACGCCCTGCTGTCGCAGCAGCGGTATGAGGAGGCGCGTTCGGCGGGGAGGATAGCCGAGGAGCTGGTGCCCGTCGAGGTGTCCCAGAAGGCTGCCCGGGAGATGGTGGATCAGGATGAGCAGCCCCGCCCGGACACCACCCTGGAGAAGCTGTCGGCGCTGCGCCCGGTGTTCGGCGGTCCGGACGGCTCGGTCACCGCCGGAAACGCACCGGGTATCAACGACGGGGCAGCGGCGGTTGTCCTCACCAGCCGCCGGCGGGCCCGCGAGCTGGGGCTCACGGAGCTGGCCACCTGGTTGGCCTACGGTGAGTCCGCCGCCGAACACCCCTACCTGGCCACGGTCCCGGCGCTGGCGCTGGAGCAGGCGCTCGGGCGGCGCAGTGGTCTGACCGCCCAGGAACTCCGCCTTCTGGAGATCAATGAGGCCTTCGCCTCGGTGGTCCTGACCAGCTCCCGGATGCTCGAGGTGGAGCTGGATCGGGTGAACGTGAACGGGGGGGCGATCGCGGTGGGCCATCCGATCGGGGCCTCCGGGGCACGGATCCTCGGCTCCTTGGTGCTGGAGCTGCGCCGCCGGGGCGGAGGGGTGGGGGCCGCGACGATCTGCTCGGGGCTGGCCCAGGGAGAGGCGACCCTGGTGGAGGTCGCCTGAGGGCCCTCAGCCGCCGGCGCCGGTGCGCGAGGCGAGCTGGGAGAGCAGCTCGGAGAGTGACTCTAGGTCGGCGCGATAGAGGGTGCGGGGGCCGTCCCGCCGGGTGCTGACCAGGGCCGCGTCCCGGAGCGCCCGGAGGTGGGCGCTCACCGTGGGCTGGGCCAGGTCGAACATCCTGGCCAGCTCCCCCACGCTGGTGGGCTGGTCGGCCAGCCGCAGCAGCAGCGCCATCCGGGTGGCGTCGCCCAGCACCCGCAGGCGGGAGGAGAGGTGGCGGGCCTCATCCCGGAGCTCCTCCGCCGGGTTGGATCCCTCGCGGAAGCCGACCACCACGTGGTTGGGGAGGTCCCAGATGCTCCAGCTGCCACCGAAATACCCTGGGACTAGCGCCAGCGTCCCCCGGCGCTCGCCCTCATCCATGAGCCGTCCCCACGCCTCGTTCTTGCGCCTGAGCTGGGAGACCACCTCGGCCGCCTTCTCCAGCGGCTCACCCCTCTCCAGCCGGTGGCGCAGGTTCCGGCCCGCAGCCAGCACCTGCGGCAGCCCCCGGGCCTCCCACTCTGGCGCCAGCGGCCGCCAGATCTCCTGCAGCAGCTCGCCATAGCGGCGGCGGGTGGCCGCATCGCGGCCCAGCCTCTCCAGCCGCTCTCTGATCCGCCTGCGATTTTCCTCGGTCTCAGAGCGCAGGTCCACGGCCGCCAGGTCGGTCACCTGAGGGAGATCCGGGAGCAACCCGTCCAGTCGCTCCGAGAAGAGCTCCCCGGAAAGGTCGGCCAGGACCACCATCTCGGCGACCCCTCCGGCGGCATCGTCCCGCCAGAAGCCGCGCAGCTCATCGGCCAGCTGCCGCGCCGGCTCGGCACCGAGCGCGGCCAGCCGGCGGTCCTCCTCCGGGGCGCGGGTCAGGAGCAGATGGCCCAGCCAGAGGAGCTCCAGGGGGGCGGAGGGACGCACCTCGGGGATCGGCTGAACCGGCTCCTCGCCAGGGTCCACTGGGGGCATAGCCAGGTGACTATATCATGGCGCCGGCAATCCCCATTGCTTCGGGGATTGACAAGGCATAGCGGTATATGCTTATATAGCTGCATGCTTAATCTGTTTGCGGCGAGGATCGAGGTGGAGCGGCGGCAGTACGAGGCGTTGGCGTGGGCGCGGCAGGCTCGGACCGGGAGGGAGGCGAGGCGCCGGGACTCGGCGCCACCGGCTCCGTCGCCGTCGCCCCGGCCGCTGTCCGGCGGGGTGCCCGCCCACTGATCTGACGAGGGCTACACTCCCTCCGTGCGTGCCGGGCCGGAGAGCCTGACGGGGCTGGTGCGGGCCAGGACCCTCTTTCTGTCGC
>JAJYWQ010000079.1 GCA_021791415.1 bacterium
ACCAGTGAACGCCCGAGAGCGGAGGTGAGGGTGTTGAGGGTGGTGAGCTCCTGGTTGCGCTGGCTCAGCTCGGCGGTCCGCTCCGAGACCCGCCTCTCCAACTCCTCCCGTGCTGTCTCGATCTGGGTCCGCTGGGCCCCCAGCCGGCGGCGCAGGCCGTCCAGGCTGAGCTCCAGCCCGACGATCTCGTCCACCGGGCCGGGGGAGACCGCGACCGCGGTGTCCAGGTCCCCCTTGGCGAGCCGCTCGGAGGCGGTGCGCAACCGGGCCAGCGGGTCCAGCAGCCGGCGGCTCAGAAGGTTGGTGAAGATGAGCACCAGCCCCCCCAGCAGCAGCAGGATGGGGATGAGGACGGCGATCGCCCCCGCCAGCCCGTGGCTGATCTCCTGGGAGAAGCCGACCACGCTGGCGTCCAGCCCGGACACCGGTAGCGCCACCCCGTAGCTCCACTGGCTCGCGGGGAGCGGGCTGTAGAACACGTCCACGGGGTCGCCATCGAGGGTGATCTGCCCGGATCCCTGGAGCCCGAGGCGCATCTGCGTCGCGACCGGGAGCCAGGGGTTGCCCCGCTGGGTCAGGCTCACCGGCTGGGTGGGGCGGCGATGGGAGGGCAGCCCAAGCGCCGACGTGCCTCCAGCGCCCACGGAGATCACGTTGCCCTCAGGGCTGAGCAGGAAGCCGTAGCTGCCCTGGGCGCTTCCCGGGGGCCCGGCCAGGAATGTCGAGACCAGGCTGCTCACCGTGATGTTGGCCCCGACCTGGAACTGGGTCCCGGCGGCGGTGGCGCCCTGGGTGGCTACGGTCACGGTCGGCCCCCCGGCCAGGGGGTTGTTGTACACCGGCGTCCACACCGCGGACTGGGGGGATCGGGCTATCAGCTGGCGCCAGGCCGACGATTGGAGCTGGTCCGCGGCGGCCGCCTCGGCGATCCCCGCCTGGTAGACGCTCGGCGACGGAAGCAGCTGCTCGAAGCGGGAGCGGTCGGCTGAGCTCACCGCCCGCGCGGGCGTGACCTCCACCATCCCGTACTGGGGAAGGTTGATCCAGGCCTCGGCCACCTCCCGGTGCAGCGCCGGGATCTCCGTCAGAAGTCCGGCCAAGTCGCTGAGGCCCGCCTCTAGGGCCGCTGATCGTGATCCGCCCGAGCCGAGGACCGCGTAGGTCGAGGCATTGTCCAGCGGCCCCAGGCCCGGCCCTGGAGAGGAGAGCTCGGCCTGGGCCGCCTTCCCAACCAGGGTCACCTGGCTCTCGATCGCGGCCAGCTCGTCGTCCACACCGGCGGCCTTGCTGTCAACCAGCTCCTGGAGGTGGGTGCCCTGGGCCGCCACCAGCCGCTGGTTGGCCGACTGGAGGGCACCCGAGTTCAGCTCCTGCAGGGCGGCGATCCCGGCCGCGCTGACCACCGCCAGCGGGATCACTGAGACGGCGAGCATGGCGGTGAGGATGCGACCCCGGATCGTGAGGCGCTGCCAGTGCTGGTTGGCCCAGCGCCCCGGCAGGGCCCACCATCCCCTCCCCCCGCGGCCGCCTGCTCTCACCTCCAGATCTCCTCTGGCTCCAACCGGACTCCCATCCTACGACCGGACCGGCCCTCGCGGCTCCGGCGGAAGATACAGAGGTGCCGGGCGCCTGGGACGGGAGGATCCTGATCGCTCCCACTGCGTTCAAGGGGACCCTCTCCCCGTGGTCCGCGGCGCGCGCCATGGCTCGGGGAGCGGCTCGCGCCTACCCGACCTCCGACCGCCGCATCCTCCCACTCTCGGACGGCGGTGATGGCTTCCTGGAGGCGCTCCTGCACGGGCGCCGCGGGGACCTCGTCTGGACCGAGGCCGAGGACGCGCTGGGACGGCGAAGGCCGGTCGCCTGGGGCGCCCTGGACGGCGGCCGCCTGGCGGTGGTGGAGCTGGCCCGGGCGGTGGGCATCGCCGGGCTCCCGCCCCCCACTCCCAACTCCGCCGCCACCTCGGGAAGTGAGGGACTTGGAACGGTGCTGGCAGCCGCCCTGGCCTCCTCCCCCCAGAGGCTCTTCGTCGGACTTGGCGGCAGCGCCTCCACGGACGGCGGGGCGGGAATGGCCCGCCGCCTGGGATACCGCCTGCTCGACCGCCAGGGGCGTGACCTTCCACCCGGAGGGGCCGCCCTGGTGGAGCTGGACCGGATAGTCGCTCCGCCGCACAGGCGGTCGGCGGGGGTGGAGGTCGTGGGCGCGTGCGACGTCTCCGCCCCGCTTCTCGGCCCCTCGGGCGCCGCCCAGGTGTTCGGCCCTCAGAAGGGAGCCGACGCGACCACGGTGAGGGGGCTGGAGGCGGGGCTGGAGCGGCTCCGTTGGGTGGTGGCCCGCGACCTTCGGGTCGAGGCTGCCGAGATCCCGGGGTCTGGGGCCGCCGGCGGCGCGGGCTTCGGGCTTGTGGCGTTCTGCGGGGCCCGGCTGGTCCCCGGGGTAAAGCTGGTGGCGGAGCTCCTGGGGCTGGACTCGGAGCTGGACGGAGCCGGACTGGTGGTGACCGGAGAAGGGAGGTTGGACCGACAGAGCTTCTCCGGCAAGGTGGTGGGCGCGGTGGTTGGCCGGGCCCGCCGGCGCGGACTCCCGTGCCTTGTGGTTGCGGGGTCGGCCGACCGGGCGGCGGCCCTCCGCCTCCAGGGGCTGGGCGCGGTCCTCCAACTGTGCGGTGACCCGGGGAGCGCGCCCGGGAGCAGTCTCGAACGGGCCGTGTACGCGGCCTGTGGCGAGCTGGCGTTGGGAGCAGATGCCCCCCGGCCGGGCCCTCAGTAGACCGGGAGGCACCACTCCCGGTACTTCTCCACCTCGCCGCGGACCACCTTGGCGTACAGCTCACCCAACGCCTGGCTGTAGGGGCCGACCTCCCCGGTGCCGACCCGGCGGTGATCCACTTCCACCACCGGAGAGAACTGGGCCCCGGTGCCGCAGAGGAAGACCTCGTCGGCGATGTAGAGCTCGGTGCGGTCCACCGAGCGCTCCAGGAGCGGGAGCCCGAGGTCCTCGCTCCAGAGCCGCATCAGGGTGTCCCTGGTGATCCCCTCCAGGATGTTGTCGGACACCGGCGGGGTGATCAGGGTTCCCTTGCGGATGATGAAGAGGTTCTCCGCCGATCCCTCGCTGACGTGGCCGTCCTGCCCCAGGACGATGGCCTCGTCGTACCCGTTCTCCACGGCCTCGGACTTGGCCAGGGCGGCGTTGATGTAGGTCCCGGTGATCTTGGCCCGCGCCGGGGCGGAGTTGTCGTCGACCCTCCGCCACGAGGACACCATGCAGCGGACACCCGTGGCCGCCTCGATGTATCTGCCGAACGGCTGCGCGTAGATCAGGAGGTCGTGCTCCAGGCCGTGGAGACGCACCCCGATCTCCTCGGAGGACTTGTACACCAGCGGCCGGACGTATACGTCCTGGCGGAACCCGTTGGTCGCGAGGAGCTCGCGGGTCAGGTCGCAGAGACGGGCCGGGTCCAGGGGAAGGCTCATGTTGAGGATGTGCGCGGACTGGGCCAGGCGCTCGTAGTGTTCCCGGGCCCGGAAGATGAACAGCTGCTCCCGGTCCGCGTTCCAATGGGCGCGAATCCCCTCAAAGCAGGCGGTGCCGTAGTGGAGGGCGTGGGTCATCGGACCGAGGCGGCACTCCCCGTAGGGCCGCATCCTCCCCTGGAAGTAGACGACCGCCGTCTCCCGGTCGAAGGGCTGGTCCGCCGGCCGGGCCGGTGCCTCAGTCTTAGCGCTGGCCGTCTCCAGAACCTCCATGGCTTCCTCCCGCAACGGCGCCACCGGCTGCCGGGCCAATATAGCTCGGCCGGCCGGTCGGCCCGGGAGGGCGGGATCGGCCGGTGGTACGATCCCGCCACATCATGCGAACGCCGCGGCTCAATCTGGGCGTGACGCGCTGGCTGGTGCCCGGCCTGCACGTCAAGCGGTGGCTGGGGGTGACCGTCTTCGCGGTCGTGGCGATCAGCCTGGGGATCAGCTACGCCCTGAGGGAGTTCTACCTCCACGCCCGGCTGCCCGCCTTCACCTACGACCTCACGCTGCAGTTCTGGCCCCGGTGGGTCCGAGCGATCCTCTTCATCTCCGTGGGCGTCCTGATCCTGGGACTCGGGCTCTACAAACTGACCCAGTCCCTTCTCAGCCCCTTCCCCGGCGGGGACAAGGCGCTGGTGGAGCGGCTGTACGACTTCCGGCGGCTGCGCAAGGGCCCGAGGATAGTCGCCATCGGGGGCGGCACCGGGCTCTCGACCCTGCTCCGGGGAATCAAGCGCCACAGTGGCAACGTGACCGCCCTGGTGACGGTCGCCGACGACGGAGGCAGCTCCGGCCGGCTGCGGGCCGAGTACCAGGTGCTTCCCCCGGGAGACTTCCGCCAGTGCCTCACCGCCCTGGCGGACGTCGAGCCCCTCATGGCCGAGCTCTTCCAGTACCGCTTCGAGGAGGGCTCCCTGCAGGGACACTCCTTCGGCAACCTCTTCATCATGGCCATGACCGCCATCACCGGGGACTTCGAGCACGCCCTGCGGGAGTCCGGCCGGGTGCTGGCGGTGCGAGGTCAGATCGTCCCCTCCACCCTGGAGAGCGTCACCCTCTGCGCCCTCTCCGGGGAGGAGGTGCTGGTGGGGGAGTCCTCCGTGCCCACCGCCAAGGGGCCGATCAACCAGGTCTTCCTGGTGCCCGAGCATCCCCCGCTCAACCCCGAGGCGGAGCTGGCGCTGCTCAACGCCGAGATGGTGGTGGTGGGACCGGGCAGCCTGTACACCAGCCTGCTGCCCAACCTCCTGGTGGACGGGATGGTGGAGACGCTGCGCCGGTCGCCGGCGCTCAAGGTGTACGTCTGTAACGTCGCCACCCAGGCCGGGGAGACCGCCAACTTCACCGTCCACGACCACCTGGAGGTCCTGGACCAGTACGTGGGGCCGGGGCTCTTCGACTACGTGGTGGCCAACAGCAACCTGGCCCTGCCCCTCTCCCCCGCCGCGGTGGAGGCCGGGATCCGCCGGGTCGCCTTCGACAGGCGGCGGCTGGCGCAGTACGGGGGCCGGCCCAAGTTCGTGCTCGCCGACCTCGCCAACCCCCGGCTCACCACCCACCACGACCCGGACAAGCTGGCCCAGGTCCTGATGAAGCGGGTGTGGCAGCGGGCCTGACGGCTCACTTGCCGAGCAGCTGTCCCTCCGCCAGGAGGTTGCCCGGCAGGCTCGGGTCCCCCCCAGGACCCAGCTCCACCGCCTCGGTGACCAGCTCCTCAAGGAGGGCGGGGAAACCCACGCCGCTGGCCTCCCACAGGTAGAAGGCCAGCGACCCGGGAATGGTGTTCACCTCGTTGACGTAAAGGTCTCCCCCTTCGGAGAGGAGGAAGTCGACCCGGGCGGTCCCCCCAAGGCTCAGGGAGTCGAAGGCCAGGACCGCCAGCTCCCGGACCTGGGAGCGCAGCTCGGCGGAGATCGCCGCCGGCAGCTCGCGCCGCGGATCCGCCTTCCCCTCGGCCCCGCCCTTGGGCCCGCCCACGTACTTGTCCTGGTAGGAGAGGAAGCCCTGCTGCTTGCGGGGACGCTCCACTTCGGAGGCCCGCTCCCCCCGCCGCTTCACGGCGCAGTTGAGGTCCTCCGCCCCCGGCACCGCCGGCTCGACGATCACCTCGGAGTCGAACTGCAGCGCCAGCTCCACGGCCGGTGCCAGACCGGCCCCCTCCTCCACCAGGCTCACCCCGATGCTGGACCCGCTGCGGTTGGGCTTGACCACCACCGGGAGGTCCCCGCCGGTGACCCCCCCGGGGGAACTGACCAGCCGCCCCGGCACCACCGGGATGCCCGCGGCGGCCAGCAGCTGCTTGGACCGGTACTTGTCCATGGCCAGTGCCGCCCCCATGGTCCCCGAGCCGACCTGGGGCAGGCGCATGAGGTCGGCCAGGGCGGCCAGGGTGCCGTCCTCGCCGTGGCTCCCGTGCACCAGGGGGAACAGCAGGTCCAGGGGCAGCTCCCGGCCCCGGCCCAGTATCCCCGACCCGGCCATCCGCAGCCGGCCCGTCCCCAGCGCAACCACCACCTCGGCGCCCTCTTGGGGCAGCGCGCGGCGGAAGGTGGACAGCTCGGCGAACGAGGGGTCGGTGAGCAGGCGCCCCTCCTTGGTCAGGTAGAGCGGGAGGACCACCGCCCCCAGCTGGCGCAGCACGGGCATGACCTGGCAGGCGGTGATGATGCTGATCTCATGCTCGGGAGAGCGGGAACCGAAGATCACGCCCACCCTGAGGCCGGCCAGGCTCACGGCCGCTCCCGGTACTGGTCGGGGAGGTCGTTCTCGAACAGCACCACACTTCCCTCACCGGCCACCTTGGGGAGCACCGCCTGGGCCTCCTCCAGGTCGGCCACCACGCTGACCTGGGCGGCGGGGAAGCCCGCCCCCGCGAGCCCGCGATGGACCGGCTCGGTGTGGCGGGGGCCGACCAGGATCACGTGGGTGCACACGGCCGCCGCCTGCCGGCCGAGCTCGGTCATGCTCTCCTCCTCCTCCTCCCCGAGTTCGATGTATCCCGGGGTGACCAGCACACGGCGACGACCCGGCAGCTGGCCCAGAAGTTGCAGCGCCTCTCGGGCACCCTCGGGGTTGGAATTGTAGGCGTCATCGATGATGGTGACCCCGCCCCGGCGGGTCACCTCGAGCCGGTGGGGAGCGCCTCGCAGCCCCCGGGCCCGCTCGGCCAGCTCCGGGAGCGGACGCCCCAGCTCCGCGGCCACCGCCAGGGCGCAGAGCAGGTCCTGGAGCAGGTGGCGCCCGAACAGCCTCACCTCCAGCTCCAGCTCCTCCCCCTCGCGTCCCCGGAGACGGCAGGAGGTGGCCTCCCCGACGACCTCCGCCCCTTCCAGCCACCACCGGTCGCCGGGGCGGCCCACCTCCACCAGCCGGGCCGAGAGCGGAGCCAGAAGCCTTGCGCGCTCCCGTATCTCCGAGGGGACCACGGCGAAGCCGTCCGGGGGCAGGGCGGCGAGGAGCTCGGACTTCGCCTGGGCCACCCGCTCCACGGTGCCGAAGCGCTCCAGGTGCATCGGCCCGACCGCCGTCACCACCCCCACGCGGGGATGGCTGAAGGAGCAGATCTCAGCGATCTCCCCGGGGCGGTATGCCCCCATCTCGAGCACGGCGACCTGGTGCTGGGGGCGCAGCCCCTCGTTGATGGCCCGGCAGACGCCGAGGGTGGTGTTGTAGCTGGCGGGGGTGGCGAAGCAGCTTCCCTCTGGCACGTCCAGGAGCTGGGCCAGAAGCACCTTGGTGGTGGTCTTCCCATAGCTTCCGGTGATGCCCACGACCAATGGATGGGTCTCGCCGAGCCGACGCTCGGCCTGCCGCATGAAGGCCCGCCGCCTCCCCCTCTCGTACGGGCTCCACCCGAGGGCGGCCAGGCTGAGCGCCAGCACCGTGAGCGGGTCGGCCAGGCCGGGCAGCAGGGCGCCCTCCGGTCCGCTCCAAAAGCCCAGGACGAGGAGGACAAGGCTCGCGCCGGCGGCGGCGGCGAACAGCCGACGGGCGCGCTGGGTCCAGGTCAGGCGAGAGCGGGCCGCAAAGCCCGGCCTGAGGCCAAGGGGCAGCAGCGCCGAAGCGAGGAGCGGGAGCGGGCGCAGGTCGGAGGGCAGCCGGGCCGCCAGGAGGAGCAGCAGCACCGCCGCCAGCGGCAGCGCGGCCGTCTGCCAGCGCCGCGCCGCGATCCGGCGCCGGAGGCTCGCCAGAAGGCGGGGCGGCAGGTACTCGTCAAGCTGGAAGACGTAGGTCCAGCCCAGGAGCCGGGGGAGGAGGGCGAGGGACCCCACGGCCCCCAGGGCCGCCGCCTGCCAGAGGGGGAGGGGCCCCACCTCAGAGCTCCGCGTCCATCAGGGCGTCGGTGACCGCGGCGAAGCGCGCCGCTTGGTCCAGGAAGGGGAAGTGGCCACTTCCCTGGAAAACCACCAGCTCGGACCCCCGGACCAGCCGGTGAAGGCGCTCCGCGTGCGGGCGGAGCGGCAGCTCCGGGTCGTCGGAGCCCCAGACGATCAGGGTGGGCAGGGTCAGCCGGCTCGCCAAAGGGCTCAGGTCCTCACGCACCGCCGCCACCAGGGTCGGCCGCAGCTCGGGCGAGGCGGCCCGGTAGTCCGAGGACCCCATCCGGGAGGCCAGCCAGGTGCGGAAGCCGCTCCTCGCCCCGGGCGGGAGCACCCCCGCCGCCCCGGTCAGCAACTTGTAGGCCCTGACCCCAAGGCTCGGGGGGGCGGCGGCCCCCGGCCGGATCCCCGAGGGGGCACAGAGCAGGAGCCTGTCCGGCGGGAGGTCCCCGGTGGAGAGGCGGATGGCGACGGCTCCGCCGTATGAGTGGCCCAAAAGGCTGTACCCCTCGACGTGGAGGCCGGCGAGCCAGGCGAGGACGAGGTCGGCGTAGGCCGCGGTTGTCCAGCCGCCCTCACCAACCGGCGACTCGCCGAAGCCCGGAAGGTCGGGGGCCAAAAGCCTCCGAGGCGTCGCCATCCCCTCCAGTAGGGGCGTGAAGGTGGCCGCGCTGGCGCCCCAGCCATGCAGCAGGAGCACCGGCGGCTCGGCTCCCGGGCGCTCCAGGAAGGAGACGGGCTGGTCCCCCACGGACCCCCGGGCCCGGGTGAGGGAGGGCCGGACGGGCGGCATCTGCCCCGAGTCTAAGGGTTGTCTCAGCCACCCAGCTGCGGCCCGTGCTCAGATGAGATCGTGGAGCCGCCTATAATCCCGCCAGCCATGGCATCCCCGGACCAGGACCCCCGCCCCGCCCGGGTCCTGGTGGTGGACGACGAGGCGTCCATCCGGGACTTCATAGAGCTGGGGCTGAGCCGCGAGGGGTTCGCGGTGCGCACCGCCCCGGACGGCCGGGCCGCGCTCACCGCGGTCGACCAGTTCCAGCCCGATCTGGTGATCGTGGACGTGATGATGCCGCGGATGGACGGCCTCTCCCTGACCCGGGAGCTGGCCGGCGATCCCCGCCGCGGCCTGATCATCCTCAGCGCCCGGGACGAGACCAAGGACCGGATAGTCGGCCTGGAGCTGGGGGCCGACGACTACCTGGTCAAGCCATTCGAGTTCGCCGAGCTGCTGGCCCGAATCCGGTCGGTCCTGCGGCGCCGTCAGCCCGACCAGGCCGAGGTGCTGCAGACCGGGGATCTGGTGCTGGACCGGAGCCGCCGGGCGGCCACCTACCGCGGGGAGCCGGTGGAGCTCTCCCCCCGGGAGTTCGACCTCCTCTATTACCTGGCCAGCCACCGCGGCCGGGTCCTGGAGCGGGATCGCCTGCTGAACGCCGTTTGGGGAGTCTCCTTCTACGGAGACGAGAACAACCTCGAGGTGTACGTGCGCTACCTGCGGCGCAAACTGGGCGATGACGACCGCCGCCTGATCCAGACGGTCCGCGGAGTCGGCTACCGGCTTGCCGCCGGCTGAGGGAGGGGCGAGCCCCCGGCTTCGGTGGCACCGGAGCCTGCGCTGGCGGCTCACCCTCACCCTCCTGGGCCTCCTGGCCGTGCTCCTGGTCCTCGCCGGGGGGGCCGAATACTCGCTTCTGCGGGGCGCGGTCATCTCCTCCCGGGGTCAGGCGATGCGGGTGGCCTTCGGGGATGCCCGCCAGCTGGTGGCCCGCCAGGACCGGCTCCGGGCGCTGGACGGCCGGCCCCCCCTCTCCCAGCGGCAGCAGGCGCGGGAGCTGGTGGGGGCCATCGCTGCGGGCCAGTTCTCTGCGGTGGCGCTCTCCCCCGGGCTGGTGGTGGTGGCCTCGGCCGCCCCGGGGGGGTCCACCCATCCCCAGCCGGTGACCGGGGTCACCGTGCCTCTCCTGCCCCGCTCCCAGCTGGCCTCCGTGCTGCGCTCGGGAACCCGCGGGCAGCCGACGCTGCTCGGACAGGGGTCAGGCGAGCGGCTGGCGATGGCCTTCGCCGTGGACAGCCGCGCGGGCGGCAGCGTGGGCGTGGTCGAGGTGGTGCAGTCCGCGGCCGCCATCCAGCAGGAGCTCGGCAGGGCGCGGCTGGTGCTCGGGCTGGGGACGCTCGGAGTCCTGGTGCTGGCGCTCCTGATCGGGCTCTGGGTCACCTCCCGATCCCTGGGCCGGCTGGAGCGTCTCACCAATGCGGCCCGGCGCCTCGGGGGCGGCGAGCTCTCCGCCCGCTCCGGGCTCCCGCCCGGGGGTGACGAGGTGGCGGTCCTGGCGGGGGTCTTCGACCAGATGGCGGAGGCGGTGGAGAAGACCGTCGCCATGCGCGAGGAGGCGACCCGGCAGATGCGGAGGTTCATCGCCGACGCCTCCCACGAGCTGCGCACCCCGCTCACCGCCATCAAGGGCTACCTGGAGGTGCTGGAGCGCGGTGCCGCGGACGACCCGCAGGTGCTGGCCCGGGCCCTCCAGGTGATGTCCCAGGAAGCCGAGCGGATGCGCCGGCTGGTGACCGACCTCCTGGCCCTCGCCCGAGCCGACTCGTCCAGGTCGCTGGAGCTGCGACCGGTGGACCTTGCGGAACTGCTCCAGGACTTTCTCGAGGAGAGGGGAGCGGACCCGGCCACCGGCCCCGGGGGACCGCTCCTGGCCCAGGCGGACCCCGAGGCGCTGCTGACCGTGATCTCCAACCTGCAGGTCAACGCGGAGCGCCACGGCGAGGGCAGGGGGATAGCCTGGGCCCTGATCCGAGATGGCGAGATGGTGGGCTTCAGCTGCTCCGACCAGGGACCGGGAATCTCCGCAGACGACCTGCCCCACATCTTCGAGCGCTTCTACCGGGCGGGAGAGTCCCGCTCCCGGGACGCCGGCGGGAGCGGGCTGGGGCTGGCCATCGTCAAGTCGCTGGTGGAGGCGCAGGGCGGGCAGGTGACTGCCAGCTCAGGACCCTCGGGCGGCGCCACCTTCAGGGTCCTCCTCCCAGCCGCCAGGGCGGGCGGCTGGGTGCCGCCGCCGGCCTGAGGGGAGCGCCGTCAGACCGAGCGCCGCACCAAAACTCGCACCTCGCCTGAGTCCGACTGGGTCTCCTGCCCCAGCACCGTCTGCCCCTCCTCGCGCAGCGCCCGCGGCACCGAGTCCGCCGGCTCGCCAGGGTCCAGGACCAGCTCCAGCTCCTCCCCCAAACCCAGCCGCCCCAGCGCCACCTTGGCGCGCACGAAATTCAGCGGGCAGCGGACCCCGCGGAGGTCCAGCAGCTGGGGCTCACGAGCGGCGGACGGCACCTCCCGATGGTACGGCCGCTGTCGAGAACTTTCGCGGCCGCCCGCCCCGAGGATGAGGGAGCGGTACGCGCAAGGTTCGCCGGGGCGCCGGTCCGGCATCGGCAGGGGACCTTCGGCGGTCCGGCACCACGCCGCCCATTCACGGGACCGGGCTGTCCCACCCCGGCTGGTCCAGTCCCCCGAGCGGACCGCCGACCTGCTGCTCCAGCCAGGCCCGAGCGCCGCTGGGCTCCCCTCGAACCAGTGCCGGCCAGCGCGACAGCCAGCGCCGGGGTGGCCGGACCCAGAGCCAGCTGGGTTCCAGGCTGGCACCCCGCACCACCTTGGCCTGCCAGCTGGCCAGGCCCAGGTGCAGCATTCGGGCCCCGGTGCGGATGGCGTGCTCCAGGGGCAGGTAGAAGGCGAGGTTGAAGTACGCGGCGGTGCCGGCCACCTCCGGGTAATCGAAGCCCGCCGCCCGGCCGTAGAGGACGTCCTCCCACCGGTAGAAGAGGGTGAAACCGACGGGCCGCCCCTGCCGGTGGCAGATCAGCACCCAGCTGCAGGAGTCCAGTTGCCGGGCCTGGCGCCCGAACTCCTCCTCCAGCTCCGCCACCGAGTGCTCGTGCCCGTATCTCGCCTGCAGGGGGGCGGCCAGCCGCGCCAGGACGCCGCAGCAGTCCGAGAGCCGGGACTCGGTGACCTGCAGGCCGCTGGCCGCGAACCGGGCCCTCTCCCGCCGCACCGCGTGCCGCCGGGAGGAGCCGAGGGATGCCAGGTAGGCCGCGAAGTCAGGGAAACCGGCGTCCAGGGAGGCGCTTCCGGAGCCCAGCAGGAGGTGGGTCGCCGGGCCCAGGGCCGCTGCGAGCTGGGCTGCCGCCTTGGAGCTCATCCACATCGCGGCCCAGCTCGCGCAGCCGTCCCGGCGGGCCAGCTGGGCCGCCGCCATGAGCAGCGGACGCAGCGCCCTGGGCGCGGCGCCCCCCTCCCCGGGCCGCACGAGCCACTCGTTCACGTAGCCCGAACGGGTCCCGATCAACAGGGTGGGCCGCCACTCGGCGGGCCGGCAGCGCTCGCCGAGCACCCAGCCTCCGCCCATCGCCGCGGGATCGTAGGTGTCCATGGCCGGCACGGGATGGCCGTCCCACAGGTAGCAGGGCAGGACCCCCACCAGCCGGGACTCCCCCTCGACCGCCAGGAGGTACCGGGCATCCAGGCTGGGGTCGGCCTCGACGGCGAGGAGGTAGGGCCGGCTGACCATGAGGCTGCGCCCAGCAGAGAGCTCCTCGAACGAGGCCCGGTCCACCGTCTCGAGTCGATCGACCAGCTCCACCCGCAGCCGGGATGGCGGCATCTCTCTCAGAGCCGGTCGAAGGCGCCCGAGCGCCGGCCGGAGCGCTCGAAGTAGCGGAAGAGGAGGTAGGCGGCGGTGCCCCAGCAGACCCCGACCAGCCCCTCCAGGAGGATGTCCAGCATTGGCGCCGACCCTCCCCGGCCAGCGGCCAGTAGCCTCCCCGCCGCTATCCCGTGGGTCAGGGGCAGGACTTGGGCCAGGGCCCTCAGGGGAAGCGGCAGCTGGTGCAGCGGCACCTCCACCCCGCAGACCAGAAGGACCGCGAAGTAGGCGATGTTGGCGATGAGGAAGACGTCGCGGACCCGGAGCCCGACGGAGCCCAGCGCCATCCCGAAGCCGGTGCAGGAGGCGGAGGTCACCAGCACCGCCAGCAGCAGCTGGGGCAGCTCCTGGGGGGCGGGCCGGAAGCCCAGGATCAGAGCCGAGACCAGAAAGCCGAAGCAGCAGGTCTGGAAGCCGGAGATGAGGACCGGGAGCCCCCGGCCCAGGAACACCGCCAGGCGGTCGCTGGGGGTGGCCAGGATCGGACTCAGCGTCTGGAAGAAGCGCTCGTTGGAGATGGCCATGGTCATCCCGTAGATGCCGGACATGCTGCAGATCTGGATGCAGTTGCCGACCACGAAGAAGGCGGTCGAGCCCACCCCCGCCGCCCTCCCCAGGTACACGAAGAAGAGGATCTGGAAGGTGGGCGCCGCCAGCATCGTCGGGATGTACTGCCAGGGGGTGATCCAGTAGAACAGCGCCCGGTAGGAGATGAGCCCCCCGATCAGGAAGACCCGCCAGAAGTGCCGCCCCGGTTGGAGAGGCGACGCGACCTCCCCGGCGGCGCTCACTGGAAGTTGAGGGTGGCGGCCTTGCGGGCGCGGCGCTCCACAACCCCCACCAGCCACACCCCCAAGCCCAGGTAGAAGACGGAGGCCAGGAGGCACCAGCCGATCGCCGGCAGGGGCTGCCCCCCGAAGGCCGCGCTGCGCAGCGCCTCCACCCCCCAGGTGGGTGCCAGGGCGTACGCCAGCGGGTGGCTCCACCCCGGCAGCAGGGACAGCGGCACCAGGAGCCCGGTCACCAGCCAGACCGGGTACTCGATCATGTTGGAGATGGCGTTGGCGTTGCGGTAGAGGACGAAGCTGGAGGCCATCACCATCCCCAGCAGCCCGAGGCTCACCACGGTCAGCACCGCCCCCAGGCTGAAGAGATAGGGGTCGGCCATCTGGACGTGGGCGCGGAAGACCAGGGCCGCCCAGAGAAGGGTGGCGGCCATTGAGTAGAGGCCCACGGTGGCCGTCCCCAGGGTGATCCCCATCAGCACCAGCACGAAGGGAGCGGGCACCATGACGAGAGGCTCCAGCGTCCCCTGGTGGCGCTGCCAGGAGAGGGCCCCCCCGCAGCCGAACACCACAGTCGACCAGATGCCCATTATTCCGGCCCCCAGCGCGTAGTAGAGGATGGGCAGCCCGTGGTTGCCCGCCTGCTGGTCGGCCATGGCGATGGAGGCGAAGATCAGCGGCTGGACCACCGCGGTCATGAGCATGAACCCGGACTGGGCCTGCATCTTGAGCTGGTAGAACCAGCCCCAGGCGACCACCCGGGGCCAGCTCAGAGCCTCCCTCAGGCCGGGGCCGCTCACGCCGAGGTCACCAGGGCGACGTAGGCGTCCTCCAGGGTGGGCTCCCGGGTCCCGATCCGCTCGACCCGGACCTCGGTCAGCAGCTCCATCAGGCTGGAGGTGAGCTGCCGGCCCTCCCGTGCCTGCACCGACACCACCTGCGCCTGCTCCTTGGTCTCCACGGTCACCGACTCCACGCCCTCCATCTCCCGCATCCGGGCCAGGGCGGCGTCTGGGACCCCGTAGGCCTCGATCTCCACGACCGTGCGGTTCGCCACCAGTCGCTTCAGGTCCCGGGGGCTTCCACTGGCCACGATCTGTCCCTTGGCGATCACGGCGATCCGCTGGCAGAGGCTGTCGGCCTCGAACATGTAGTGGGTGGTGAGCAGCATGGTCTTGCCCAGGTCGTGCAGGTTGGAGATCATCTGGCGCACCTCGCGGGCTCCCAGGGGGTCCACCCCGATGGTGGGCTCGTCGAAGAAGAGCACCTCGGGATCGTGGAGCAGCCCCCGCGCCAGATGGAGTCGCTGCCGCATCCCCCGCGAATACCCCTCCACGCGCTCGCGCTCCCGGCCGGAGAGCCCCACGGTCTCCAGCACCTCGCCGATCCGGGCCCGGATGCGACGGGGCTCCAGGGCGTACAGCTCGGCGAAGTAGCGCAGGTTGTCGTAGGCGCTGAGGCGGTCGTAGAGGCCCCGGTCCCCGCCGAAGACATAGCCGATCCGGCGCCGGACCTCCCGGGCGTCCTTGACCACGTCCAGGCCCAGCACGCTGACCCGCCCCGAAGTGGGCAGGAGCAGGGTGCAGAGAACCCGGATGGTGGTGGTCTTCCCGGCTCCGTTGGGGCCCAAGAGGCCAAAGAGCTCACCAGGGGCGATCGAAAGGTCGATCCCTCGTACCGCCTCCACCTCCAGCCGCCGGCGGCGCACCGCGCCCACCGTGGTGCGGTAGGTGCGGCGAAGGCCAGAGACCTCCACCGCCGGGGCGCCGGGGGGCAGGGCGGTTGGAGACAAGGTGCCCGAGTATAGCGAATGGATGTGCGCCCCGGGGCACCGGGAACGAGGTCAGACGCGGGCTGTGAGCTGGACCTCCAGGCAGGCCTCGAGCGGAAGCTCCGCCACTCCCACCGCCACCCGGGCGTGATCGCCAGCGGGCCCGAGGACATCGGAGAGCAGCCTGGAGGCGCCGTCCGCCACCTCCGGCTGGCGGGCGAAGTCCGGGGCACAGCGCACGAAGACCGTCAGCAGCAGGAGCTGGCGCACCCGGTCCAGCCCCACCGCCGCCTCCAGCGCGGCCAACAACCCCAGCGCTCCTTCGCGGGCCGCCGCCACTCCCTGGTCCACGGTGGTCGACTCCCCGAGCCGGCCGGTGATCACCCGCCCCTCCCGTCGGGGCAGCACCCCGGAGGTCACCAGCAGCCCATCGGAGAGCACGTAGGGGCGGTAGCTGGCCACCGGCTGAGGAGCCTCGGGGAGCAGGAGCCCCAGGGCGGAGAGCCGCCGACGCGGCGTTTCCAGTTCGGGCATCAGGGCGGGGCCTCCGCATCCAGGCGCTCTCGGCGGCGCCTCAGGGCCATAACTGTAGCCACCACCAGCACCAGCACCACGGCCGCCGCCGCCGGGGGCGCCCAGGCCGGGACCTGCAGTGAGGATCCCCGGCTCTGCGGGCGCGGCGCCGGGGTGGGGGTGGCCGCCGGGGTGGGCGGCGGGCTGATGGGGATGGGGCTGGTGGCGGAGGAGGGCTGGAGGGGCACCGGGCCCGGTGCGGAGGTGTCCACCAGCTTCGCGGCCGCCCCGGACTGGGCGACCGGCCGCCAGACGGCGGCCAGCACGGTCACCGGGTTGGTGGGCTCGGCCAGGAGGCCGGTGACGTCCGTGGCGGGCAGGCCCAGCTGGTACGGCGCCCAGGTGGAGCCGCCGTCCAGGCTGCGCTGCATCCCCCCCCCGCTGCTCCCTCCGTTGTCCCCTCCCACGTACACCACGCTGGGGTTCAGGGGGTCGAAGGCGATGGCGTTGACCGTCCAGAGGGCCCCGTCCGCCAGGTTCACCTGCTGCCAGTTGGCCCCCCCGTCGGTGGTGGAGAAGAGCCCCTTCAGGGTGCCCACCAGGACGGGGGCAGCCGAGGCGCCCCGGGCCAGCGGCCCGACCCCGATGGCGAACACCGGCGCCCCCTGGGGGTCGGCTCCGGTGACCGCCTGCCAGGCCCTGGAGGTCGCCGCCGCTCCGTTCACGTAGAGGTTGGTGGAGGAGATCTGGCTGTCGGACCCGGCCATCACCGAGAGCGGGCTGGCCGAGGTGATCGCCACCGAGCTGACGCTGACCCCCTGGAGCCCGGCCGGCTGCCACCCCAGGCCCGTCCCGCTCACGTACACCCCGGAGTTGGTGCCCACCACCACGGCGGTGGGCGACGTGGCGATGGCCCGGACGTCCAGGCTGCCCAGCCCGAGGTTGTCCTGGACCCACCCGGAGCCGGCGTTCCTATAGATCCCCTGGGTCTCGGTGGCGGCGAAGGCCTGCCCCTGGGCGTAGGCCACCTGCCAGGTCCAGCCCCGGACCGGAGTCGCGGTCCAACTCTGCCCCCCGTCCTGGCTGCTGTAGACCCCGCGGCTGGTGGCGGCCAGAAGCTGCTGGGGGTCGGCGGGGTCGGCCGCGAGCCCCCAGACCTGGGCCGGCCCCTTGCCAGTGAGCTGGAGACCGGGCAGAGGGGTCCAGGCCGGGGACTGGGCCAAAGCCGGGGTGGCGAGGCCAAGGCCGGCGGCCGCCGCCAGCGCCACCGCCATGAGGCACCGCCTCACCGGCCGACCCACACCGTCTGATCCCTCTCGGGGCCCACCGAGACCAGGCCGACCGGGGTCCCCACCAGCTCCGAGATTCGCTCCAGGTAGGCGCGGGCCTGCGGAGGGAGCTCCCCCCAGCTGCGAGCCTCCCGGGTGGAGGCTCGCCAGCCCGGAAGGTCCAGGTACTCGCACTCCAGGTGCTTCAGGTGGGAGATGTTGGCCATGGGGTGGTCCTCCTCCCTCCCCTTGCTGCGATATCCGAGGCAGATGCGCACCCGCTCCAGCTCGTCCAGGACGTCCAGCTTGGTGATGGCCAGGGAGTCGATCCCGTTCACCCCCACCGCGTAGCGGGCCACCGGCACGTCGAACCAGCCCACCCGGCGGGGTCTCCCCGTGGTGGTCCCGTACTCGACTCCGCGCTCCCTCAGGTATTCCGCCAGCTCCCCCTCCAGCTCGGTGGGGAAGGGGCCGTATCCCACCCGGGTCGTGTAGGCCTTGAACACCCCCACCGTCGAGGTGACCTCTCGGGGACCGATCCCCGCCCCCGCCAGCGCTCCCCCGGACGAGGGGTAGGAGCTGGTCACGTAGGGGTAGGTGCCGAGGTCCAGGTCCAGCATCGTCCCCTGCGCACCCTCCAGGATCACCCGCTCCCCCCGCGCCAACGCCCCCTGAACCACCGGGAAGGGGTCCCGGATGAACCGCTCCAGCCGGTTGGCGTAGTCGGTGTACTCCTCAAGGATGGCCGAGGCGGTGAAGGGCGGAGCGCCGTAGAGCTTGACCAGCACCTCGTTCTTGAGGGGGAGCACGAAGTCCAGCTTCTTCTCCAGGAAGCGCAGCTTCTGCAGGTCCCCCACCCGGAACCCGATGCGCCGCACCTTGTCGCTGTAGGCCGGCCCCACCCCTCGGAAGGTCGTCCCCAGCCGGTCGTCCCCGCGGGCCGACTCCTCGAGCCGGTCCAGCACCGGGTGGTAGGGCATGATCATGTGGGCCCGCTCGCTGATGACCAGGTTGCGCAGGTCGGCCCCCGCCGCCTCCAGCTGCTCCACCTCGGCCAGGACCACCTTGGGGTCCAGCACCACCCCGTTGCCGATGACGCAGACGGTGTCGGGATGGAGGATCCCGGAGGGCACCAGGTTGAACTTGAAGGTCCGACCCCCGGCGACCACGGTGTGGCCCGCGTTGTTGCCCCCCTGGCTGCGGATCACCATCTGGGCGGACTCGCAGAGGAGGTCCACCACCTTCCCCTTGCCCTCGTCACCCCACTGCCCCCCGACGCAGATGGTCACTCCCATGGGTGGCACGCCAGCACTAGGCGGTCTCCTGGTGGACCCGGTCCAGGTCGCGGAAGGCTGTCTGTCCGGCGTTGAAGTAGAGCTGCAGGCGGCGGATCGGCCCGTTGCGGTTCTTGGCGATGTCCAGCTCGGTGAGGCCGGGGTCCTTCCCCTCCTCGTGCATGCCCGGCCGGTAGAGGAACATGACGATGTCCGAGTCCTGCTCGATGCTCCCGGAGTCCCGCAGGTCCGACAGCTGGGGACGCCGGTCGGTGCGGCGCTCCGACTCCCGGTTGAGTTGGGAGAGGGCGATCACCGGGACGTCCAGCTCGCGGGCCAGGCTCTTCAGCCCGCCGGAGATCTCCGAGACCTCCTGGGCACGGGAGTCCGAGCGGCCCTGGGAGCGCATCAGCTGCAGGTAGTCCACTATGAACAGGTCGACCTTGGAGGCCGCCCGCAGGCGCCGGGCCTTGGCCCGCATCTCCATCACCGAGAGCCCGGGGGTGTCGTCGATGAAGATCTGGGCCCGGCTCAGGGTGTCCATCGCCTCGGCGATCTTGGGCCAGGCGTCGCTGCCCAGCTGCCCGGTGCGCAGCCTATAGGCGTCCACCCCGGCCTCGCTGCAGAGGAGACGCTGGACCAGGGTGTCGCGGCTCATCTCCAGGCTGAAGAGGGCGACCCCGTGCTGGCGGCGCACCGCGGCGTTGCGGGCGATGTTGAGGGCGAAGGAGGTCTTCCCCACCCCCGGGCGGGCCGCCAGCACCACCAGCTCGGAGCGCTGGAACCCCGAGGTCACGGCGTCGAGCTCGCCGAAGCCGCTGGCCACCCCGGTCACCGACCTGACCTCCCCCTGCTGGTAGGCGTGGCTGAGGGCCTCCCAGGTGGCCACCAGCTGCTTGCCCAGGGGCTGGAAGTCCGCCTTGGGGCGGCCACGGTCGGCCACGGCGAAAACGGTCCGCTCGGCCTCCTCGATCGCCTGCTGGGGGTCCAGCGCCTCGTCGAAGCCCAGCTCCGCCAGCTGCCCTCCCGCCTGGATCAGCCGCCGCTTGATGGCGTGGCCGTGGACGATGCGGGCGTAGTAGGCGACGTTGG
Source organism: bacterium (assembly GCA_021791415.1). Lineage (GTDB taxonomy): Bacteria > Chloroflexota > Dormibacteria > Aeolococcales > Bog-877 > JAJYXT01. The sequence continues at coordinate 19,266 of JAJYWQ010000079.1, forward strand.
CGGCGGTGGGTACCGCCGCCGCCAGGGAGGTGAGGAGGTCCAGCCCCCCGACGGCCTCCAGCGCAGACTGCCGCTCCAGCTCGTCGGCCAGGGTGAGAGTGTCCAGGGGGGTGCCCTGGGAGAAGAGGCTCAGCATGGCCCGGAAGATGGCGGCGTGGGCGTCGTGGTAGAACTCGTCGGCCTCCAGGCTGCCCACCACCTGCCCGATCTGGTCCTTGTCGAGCAGCAGGGCGCCCAGCACCGAGCGCTCGGCGTCCAGGTTGTGGGGGGGGACCCTCAGCTGCGCGGCCGGCCGGAGCTCCGGCCGGGCGCTCACGCGCCTACGACCCGGACCTTGACCCGGGCCTCGACCTCGGGGTGCAGCCTGACCACGGCCTCGTACTCGCCCAGCTCGTGGGCCGGCTCGAACTCGATCTTGCGACGGTCGAGCTGGACACCCACCTGGGCCTCCAGGGTCTCGGCCACGTCGATGTTGACCACCGCCCCGTAGAGCTTCCCGGTGTCTCCGGCCCGGGCCGCGATCTCCACCACCTGGCTGCTCAGCCGCTCTGCCAGGGCGCGGGCCGCCACCACCTCGGCCTCCAACCGGCGCCGCTGCCGGTCCCGCTGGGCCTGGACCTGGGCCACCGCCCGGGATCGAGCCGGCTGGGCCAGCTGGCGCGGCAGAAGGTAGTTGCGGGCGAACCCACCAGCGACCTCACGGACGTCCCCGGCCTTCCCGGTTCCCTCCACGTCCCGATTCAATATGACCTTCAACGGCTCTACTCCTCAGCTGCCGCCCCGGCGGCGATGGGGGCGTCGTCCTCCCCAACCCCCGACCCGGAACGGTACCAGGCTGGGACCGCCGGCGGGGTCAAGGGCTCCTCCGCGGCCCCGGGGGCGCGCCGCAGGAGCCGGGCCAGCCGGCGCGCCGTGGCCGTCCCCTGGGCCAGGTCGCGGTCGAAGACGCTCTGGCGGAGGCGGATCTGCTGCTCGACCTCGGCCCTTATCTCCGGGTCAACCTGCAGGTTGAAGGTCCGGACCGCCAGAAGGGCCAGCCCCACGGTGTCCATCTGACCGACCACCGGGATCCACATGGGAATGTCCACCAGCGGATTGAGGATCACCGCCAGGGCGCCTCCCAGGGCCGCCTTGGAGGCGGCCGGGGTGCGGGGATCGCGCGCCAGGCAGTAGGCCAGACGCAGCTGCTGGGGCAGCTCCAGGAGCAGGGACCGGATCCGCTTGAGCCGGGCTGTGGGCATGGCGATCCTCTCTCCTTGGGGCCTGCTAAAGCCCCAGTCTAAGCGCTGGGCATCCCCCTCTCCCCGGGCCGGGGCCGCCACTCCGAAAGGCGCTTCTCCAGGTACGCTCGGGCGGCCTCCTCGAAGTCCTCGGCGCCGGCGGTGAGCTCCCCCTGGACCGCCGCCTCCAGGAGGAGCCGCTGGGCGCGGCCGATCCAGGGGCCGTCGGGCCAGCCTCGCCAGGCTTTGAGCTGGGCGCCTCCCAGGGCCGGTTTCAGCCCGCCGGGGTTCTCTTTGGCCACGGCCTCCAGCCGGCGCTCCAGCTCCTCGAGCTGCGCGGTCCCCGGGTATCCCGAGGCCAGGGTGTCGGCCCGGGCCAGCTGGAGGAGCTCCGGCAGCAGGTCGCCCGCCCGGTGCCAGAGCCGGCGCACTGCGCTGTCCGCCCACTCGCTGCGGTACTGGATGGGGTGCATGTGCAGCTCCACCAGCCGGGCCACCCGCTCCACCTCGGAGTTGGGCAGCCGGAGCCGCCGGAGCAGCCGCCTGGCGATCTCGGAACCCACCTGCTGGTGGCGGTGGAAGGTCGGCCCGGAGGGCGAGGGCTGAGCGGTCTGCGGCTTGCCCACGTCGTGGAGCAGGGCCGCCAGCCGCACCACCCGGCCCTCCGGGGCCCGCTCCACCGCCAGGGCGGAGTGCAGGAAGACGTCGCCCAGATGGTACCCGCCCTGCTCCACGCCGGCCATCTCAGCCACCTCGGGGGCCACCTGCTCCAAAAGGCCCGTGTCCAGGAGCAGGTGGAGCCCGGCCGCGGCGCCCGGAGCCAGGAGCAGCTTGAGCAGCTCGTCGCGTACCCGCTCCACAGAGACGATCCTGATCCGGGCCGCCGACTCCCGCATCCCCTCCGCCACCGAGGGGTCGAGTCGGAAGCCGAGCTGGGCGGCGAAGCGGGCCGCCCGCAGCATCCTCAGCGGGTCCTCGGAGAAGGTGGCAGCCGGCTCCAGGGGGGTGCGCAGCACCCCGCGGCGCAGATCCTCGAGCCCCCTCCCGGTGGGGTCCAGCAGCTGGCCGTGGGACCCCAGCAGAAGGGTGTTCACCGTGAAGTCGCGGCGGCTGGCATCCTCCTCCAGGGTGGCCGCCTCGACCTTCGGCTTGCGGCTCTGCGAGTGATAGGCCTCGCGGCGCGCCCTGACCAGTTCCACCGTGAAGCGCCGGCTCGGCCCCACCAGGAAGGACACCTGGGCGGTCCCGAAGCGCTCGAAGGCCACCACCGGCTCCCGCCGCCCCCAGCGGCGCCGCAGCCATTCGCCGGCGTCCTGGGCCGGGATGGACTCCAGGACCAGGTCCACGTCGGACGCCTCGGGGCGGCCCAGCAGCAGGTCGCGGACGTACCCCCCCACGATCCAGGCCGGGCTCCCCAGCTCCGCCTCCATCGTCCTCAGCTCGGCCCGGAGCGCCCTCGCCGATGGCGCCGGGGGCTCCTCCCGCGGTGGGGGAGTGCCTCCACCCGGGCCGGTGGCCGGGACGTCATGGCTGCGCACCGGGCCATCTTCGCCCCCCGGAGCCCCCCCCTGCCGGGCGCGGGCCCGCGGCCCACAGTGCGTTCAGCAGAGCGGAACGCACTGCTATGATGCCGGGATGCGAGCGGCGGCAGTCGCCCATGACTGAGATCCAGAACCGGGAGCGGAACCCGCTCGGGCGGACCGTCCGCCTTCTCACCTGGATGGCCGAGCACGACGCCCAGGACTTCGGGGTGCGGGAGCTGGCGGCGGCGGTCGACATGGCCCCCAGCACCACCCACCGCTCGCTGGGAGCGCTGGAGGAGGAGGGCCTCGTGACCTCCGACCCCAAGAGCGGCCGCTACCGGCTGAGCCTGGGCTTCTACCGTCTGGCGCTCCGCGGCGCCCGCCGGGCCCCCCTGGTCGAGCTGGCGACCCCACTCCTCCAGGAGGCCACCCGCGCGGGTGAGGAGACCAGCCAGCTGGCGGTGTATGGAGCTCTGGAGCAGGCGGTGCTGTTCCTCTCCGAGGTGGTCCCCAACCGCCGCCTCCAGGCCCGGAGCCGGCTCTACCACTGGTTGCCCCTCACCTCCACGGCGGCCGGACTCGCGGTGCTTTCCCTCCTGGACCCGGCGGCGCTGGTGGCAGCCTTCTCGGAGAGCGAGAACCCGCCCTCGGGATCCGAACTGGCCGAGGCGCTGCAGGACGTCCGTGAGCGCGGCTTCGCCACCGTGCGCGGCCCCCGGGAGGAGGGCTGCGTGGAGGTGGCCGTCCCCTTCCGGACGGTGGACGGCAGCCCGGGCGGGGCTTTCGGCTTCGCCGTCCCCGAGGCCCGCTTCACCCAGAAGCTGGAGCAGGCGCTGGGGCGGCTCCTCGTGGTGCAGGCCGGCAAGCTCGAGTCCCGGCTCCGGGACCCGGTGGCCCGGGCCGGTTGATCACCGGCTGAGCTCAGTCCGCGGCCCAATCCCCCTGGGCCAGCTCATATGCCCCCAGCAGGCCGGCGTCCCCTCTCAACTCGGCCGGGGCCAGGCGGGCGTGGCGCCGGGGGCCGGGGAAGCTCCCCTGGGCCACCGCCTCCACCATCCGCTCCCAGAACTTGGGGCCGGAGTTGAAGACGCCGCCTCCCAGGGCCACGGCGTCCAGGTTGAGCAGGTTGAGCAGCCCGCCCAGTGCCCGGCCCAGGTGGTCGGCGGCCCGGTCCAGGACCTCCTGGGCGTTGGGGTCGCCGGCGGCCGCGGCCCGGGACACGTCGGCGCCGCTGGCCATCCCCGCCCTCTCGGCGATGGCGGTGCCCGAGGCCACCGCCTCCAGGCAGCCGCGGTTCCCGCAGCGGCAGCGCGGCCCGTCCGGCTCCACCACCACGTGGCCGAACTCCCCCGCCGTACCCTGCGACCCGCGGTACAGCCGGCGGCCCAGGATCAGGCCGGCCCCGATCCCGGTGCTCACAGTGACGTAGGCGAAGTTGGTGGAGCCCCGCCCGGCGCCCCGGCGATGTTCCCCGAGCGCGGCCAGCCCGGCGTCGTGCTCCACCCGGCACTCCCAGCCCAGCCGCTCCTGGATCAACTCGCGGAGGGCGACCTCCTTCCAGCCCGGGAGGTTGGGGGCGCCGTGGACCACCCCCTTGGCCGGGTCGACCGGCCCGGGCACACCGATCACCAGCCGGGGCCGCCCGCCCTGGGCAGCCTCGGTGGCCAGGTCACAGATCGCCTCCACCACCGGGGCGGGGCCGTTCGCGGCCGGGGTCGGCACCCGGACGGTCCTTCCCATCTCCCCCGCCTCGTCGAAGGCGGCCACCCGCAGCCAGGTCCCTCCCAGGTCCACGGCCACCACCGGTGTCCTCGCCGCCCCCTCCTTCACAGTGGCTCCAGGGGAGGGAGTCCGGCCAGCTTGCGCAGTCGGTCCACGTTGGCCCGGTCGGGCCCCTGCCGCTCCTGGCCCGGCACCTCCAGGATCCAGGGGGGGCGGCGGAGGCGAGGATCGGCCAGCATGCGGGCGAAGGCCTCAGATCCTATCTCCCCCTCGCCGATGTTCTCATGGCGGTCACGGTTGCTCCCGAAGGGCGCCTTGGAGTCGTTGGCATGGACCGCCCACAGCCGATCCCAGCCGATCTCCGCCTCGAACTCGGCCAAGGCCGCCGACAGCCCCGCCTCGGTGGTCAGCTGCCAGCCGGAGGTGAAGGCGTGGGCTGTGTCCAGGCAGAGCCCCACCCGGGGCGAGTCGACCGCCTCCAAGATGCGCCGGATCTCCGGAAGCGTGGCGCCGAGGTTGGCCCCCGCCCCGGCGCTGTTCTCCACCAGCAGGCGGGCCTCGCCAGGGGCCGCCTCCAGAGCGGAGCGCATGGTGCTCCCGATCTGGTCCAGCACGCTGTCGAACCCTCGGCCGAGGTGGGAGCCGGGGTGGAAGATCACCCCGGCCACCCCCAGCTCGTTGGCCAGCTGCAGGTAGTGGGCCAGCGAGGCCTCGGAGCTGGCCAGAAGCTCGGGCCGGGGGGTGCCGAGGTTGATGAGATAGACGGCGTGGAAGAAGAAGTCCCCCAGGCCGGTGGAGGCCAGCCGCCGGCGGAACTCCTGGACCTCCTCGGCCTCCAGGTGGAGGCGGCGCCAGGTCTGGGGCGGTGTGGGGTGCACCTGGACCGCCTCCGCCCCCAGCTCCCCGGCCCGATCGAAGGCGGTGAGGATCCCGCCGCGGGTGGAGACGTGGGCCCCTATGCGCACGGCCTCAGGCCCCCGGCGCGGGAGTGGGCGGGACATAGACCTCGGCCGGCGGCGGCGGCGTGACCTCGGCGACCTGCCCGAAGCCCGAGTAGCCGATCTCGAATCCGTCCGGCCCGGTGACCTGGATCCGGAGCACCCGCAGCGGCTGACGCTGGAGGTAGACGGTGAGGTACTCCCCCGCCCTGCCCTTCTCGCTCAACCGCCAGGCGGCGGCTCCCGAGTACTCCACGGCCGACACCGAAGGCCGCCCCGCGGCCAGCTTCTCCAGGGTGGCCTCCAGCCCCGACCCCACGAACGGTGTCACGCTCCGCCGGTACCTCTCCCCCACCCCGGCCGGCTGCAGGACCCAGGTGGTCGCGGGGTTGAGGTTGCCTGGCAGGGAGGTGATGCCGAGCTGGGCCAGGGCGGCGGCCGAAAGCACCCAAACCCGGGAATCGAGGCTCACCACCTCGGTGCTGAGCACCGGGGAGGGTGGGACGGAGAACTGGACCTCTCCCGAGAAGGCGCCCGAGGGCAGCGCGCGGAGGGAGAAGGTCACCCGAGCCTGGCCCGCCCTGTCTCCCCCCGTGAGCTGGTAGGAGGAGGTGGCCATGGTGCGGCCCGCCTCCTCTAGCAGATGGGCCGCGGAGGGGGTGGCGGTCCCACAGGAGCACAGCAGGGCGGTGGTGGCCAGGGCCGGGAGCGCCCCCAACCGGGCCAACCGGCGACCAGATCGCAAGCACACGCCTCCCCAAGGGGTGAACCTCCTCCCCACCCAATTCTCCGCTAACCGGACGCCCCCGCGGAGTCAGGAGCGGCCCAGGGCGACTGCCAGCACGTAGAGGGCATACAGGCCCGCCCCGGAGGGGAGGAGGACCAGGGCGCGCACCCCGGCCCTGGTGCTGGCGGCGAGGGCCAGGAGGGCGGCGCTCAAAGTGACGGCCGCCGCCAGGAAGCCGACCCCCTCCGGGTTCCAGGAGGTGAAGCAGAGTCCGACCAGGGCCGGCACGGTGGCCTGGAAGACCATCGCCCCGGTCACGTTGCCCAGGGCCAGGCCATCCCGCCCGTGCAGGACCCAGAGGCCGCCGGCGACCAGCTCGGGCAGCTCGGTCGCCACGGGAACCAGGATGAGGGCCAGCGCCAGGGCCGAGAGGTGCAGGGCTGGGGCCGCCCCCTCGAGGCCGCCGACGAAGAGTTCGCTGGCGACCGCCAGCCCGGCCACCCCCAGCAGCCCCTGGCCGACGCCCAGTGGCGCCCCCCCTCCACTGCGGCGCGCCAGCAGCAGGTGGGGGGCCTCCGCCTCTCCCTCACCGGGTGGCCGCCTCAGGCTGCGGCGGACGTACACCAGATACAACCCGACGAGCACGACGGCGTCCAGGACGCGCACCGGACGGGGGGCGAAGGCTCCCAACATGAGCAGGACGTAGCTGGCGAGGAAGGTGTAGATCGGGCCCCGGGCCTCCGGCCCCCCCACCCGAACAAGGCGGCGGCCGGAGACGAGGGCGAAGAGGGCGGTCACGGCGAGCCCCAGGGTGGCCAGCATGAAGGGCGCCCCCAGGATCGCTCCGATGGCGGTTCGGTTCGCCGCGCTGCCACCGTGGATCAGGGCCACGATCGGGACCACGCTCTCGGGCAGCGCCGTCCCGATCGCCGCCAGGACCCCACCGGTGGCCGCGTGCCCGAGGCCCATCCTGCCGCCGGCCCACTCCATGGCGTTGGTGAACAGGAAGGCAGAGGCCAGCATGAGCACCAGCCCCAGCACCAGCCCGGACCAGGCGCCCACCTCAGGGACCGCCCCGCCCCGCCCGGAGCGGCTCAGTCAGGAGCGCTCCGCCGTGGCGGATGACGTCCACCAGGCTGACCTCCTGCCAGCGCTCCACCGGGGGGCCGTCCGCCAGAGCGTCCAAGATCCGCTGGCGGAACCAGGGGAAGGTGGCTGTGGGCGGCCGGCGTGGGTCGGCCCAGATGAGCCGCAGCGCCTCCCGGCTGCGCCGGGGCCGCCCTCCCACCGGGCGGGCGAGGAAGACGGCGTCCTGCCCCACCCGGATCCCCCGGAAGTGGTAGGTCCCCACCCGGCGCACGATCTCCACCTCCAGCCCGCACTCCTCCCGGGTCTCCCGGACCACGGTGGCCTCGGGGTCCTCACCCTTTCCCACGTGCCCGCCGGGCGGCTCCCATCCGGGCGGCCAGCTGCGGAACTGGAGCAGTACCCGGCCGTCCCGGTCCAGGATCACCGCCTGGGCGCCGACGACCCTGGTCATCAGGTGATGAAGCAGGGGTGGAGGAGGTAGCCGGCGAGGCTCTGGCCGCCGGCCAAGAAGAGGTAGGCGACGTTGGGGAAGTAGATCGGGGGCGCCGCCCCGGTGGCCGCGTGGGACCAGAGCCAGTTGAAGGCCAGCCCCGCCGGTATGGAGAGCGGGCTGAGGCCACCGAGGAGCTGGGGGAGCACCAGCACCACCAGGATCAGGCCGATGTAGATCTCGGTGCGGTGCATCTCCACCCAGCGAAAGGGGGCGGGATGCCGGCCGCGGAAGAGCCCCTCGGCCACCCCGAAGCCGTCCAGCGGGGGGATGGGCAGCAGGTTGAAGATGAAGAGGACCAGGTTGACGTAGACGGCGGACACCAGCACCCAGTAGACGATCCCCATCACCGGGAGGGCGAAGCTGGGGTTGGAGCAGGTCTGGACCCAGGGGTTGGTGAGGATCACGACCTTGGCCAGGAGGCCGAGCGCCACGGCCAGCACCAGGTTGCTGAGAGGTCCCGCCGCGGCCAGCCAGGCCCGCTGCCGGCCCCGGCGGACGTACATCGGGTTGTAGACCACCGGGCGGGCGAACCCGAACCCCACGGTGAGGAGGAGCACCAGTCCGAGGGGGTCCACCTGGGCCCCGGGGTTCAGGCTGAGGCGGCCCTGGCGGCGCGGGAGGGGGTCACCGTATCCGGTGGCCACGGCGGCGTGGCAGTACTCGTGGACGGTGAAGCCGAGCACGATCCCAGGGATGGCGAAGACGACGAGGACCAGGTAGAACTCGATCCCGGTCCCCAGCACCTGGCGTCAGTCCAGCGGGATCCTGTGGACCCTCGGCCCCCTCTTGGCCGGCTCGCGCCGCTCCCTCGCCTCCAGCGCCGCCATCGCCGCCAGCACCAGCTCGCGCTGGGCCCGGACAAGGTGCAGGCGGGTCTCCAGCGGGACGATCTCCTCCAGCCGGCGCTCCGCCAGGTGGGCCGCCCCTATGGCCATCTGCGCCGCCAGCTGGGCCGCCGCGCTCACGTCCCGGCGATCCATCACCCGGCCCGCCCGAAACGGATCGCCAGCTCCCCGCCCTCGAGACGGGCGGAACGGGTCACCTTGCCGCGCAAGACCCGCGGCAGCGAGATCTCCCTCTTGTACGGTCCCACGCTCACGTATAGCTCCTCCTGGTTCTGGGCCAGCTCCACCTGGTCCCGGCTCACAAACGGCAGCTGCAGGGAGAGCACGTACTCCTCCCCCTCCTTGCGCAACGACTGAGGCTTGCTGGCGTACATGATGGCCTCCGGGGCCGTGTCCTGGTAGAGGAAGGCCCCCAGCTCGGAGAGCTGCTCCAGGCCGACGATCTCATGGTCGAAGAGGCGGGACTCGAGGATGGGGAGGGGGGAGAAGGTCTCCTGCACCTGGGTGGAGTAGCGCGCCTGCGCCTTGCGCCAGTCGCTGAAGTACTGCCCGCCGGCATCCTTGGGCAGGATCCGGTTGACCAGCACGGCATCCACCAGGTAGTCGTACAGGTTGAGATAGGTGAAGGCCCTCTGGGCCTCCTTGATCACCATCTTCTCCAGGTTGAGCACGATGCGCACGGTGGTGGTCTTGGGGTCGGTGAGGATCTCCTTCATGGAGTCCAGGTCCAGCAGGAGGCCGTGGACCGACCCGTAGATCTCGTCGGCGGGGAGGGGGATGCCGATGAAGGGCTGCACCATGGGCCGGGTCATCTTCATCACCCGGCGCTGGATCGGGAAGATCCGATTCAGATACCAGCGCGCGACGTCCGGAAAGGCCAGTAGCTGCAGGGTCTCCCCGGTGGGGGCGCAGTCGACCACCATGACGTCGAACCTCTGGGCGGCGGCGTGGCGGCGTATCCACATGAGGCTGGCCACCTCCTCCATCCCCGGCGGGGTGGCCAGCTCCTCGGCGATGATGTCGTCGACCCCCTGGGAGTTGAAGAGCGCCGCCAGGTACTGGTGGATCTTCTCCCAGTTGCCCTCCATCTCGTGCAGGGCGTTCACCTCCTGGGCGAAGAGGTTGGGCGCCACCTCCTGCGGCTCCGGCCCCAGCTCCACGTCCAGGGAATCCCCCAGGCTGTGGGCGGCGTCGGTGGACATCACCAGGGTCTTGAGGCCCCGCTCGGCGCAGCGAGCGGCGGTGGCCGCCGAGATGGTGGTCTTTCCTACCCCGCCCTTGCCGGTGTAGAGGATCACCCGCATTCCGGGAGTATACGTTCGGGTCCCCAAGGGTCCCGGGGCGGTCAGTGCAGGACGACGTACCCCGCGACGACCAGGACGGCCAGCAGCCCCGACACCAGCGCCACCCGGCGCAGATCGAGGATGAGGTAGGGGGTGCGGTCCAGGGGGACGGCGGGGTCCTCCCCCAGCGGCTCCAGGGCCGCCTCCTGCTGCCGCCTCCGCTCCGCCCGTCCGGCGACCCGTCCCCGCCGGGGAAGCAGGCTCTCCTGGGCCCCGGCCGAAGCCGGAGGCGGAGGGGCCACCTGGGCAGCTGGGCCGGTGGGGCCGGCCGGCTCCACCGGCTCCGGCTCCGCGACCTTCGGCTGTGGCGCGGCGGCGGGCCTGCGGGGTGGCAGCAGCGAGGCGGTCCCGGCGGCCCGGGCTGGCGGCGCCGGCGATGGGGCCGGGGCGGTCTCCGCCTGCTGGACGATCCCAGCGGCCTGGCTCGCGTCGTCGGCCGGCGCGGCGGCTTCCACCCCCTGATTGGCTCGGGTGGCGGCGGCGGGGCGCTTGCGCGCGGCTCCGCTGGCGCGGTGCCTGGTTCGTCTGGCCAAGTGAGGCTCCCGGTGGGTGGTGCGCGGCGGCGTCAGTGCGGGCGCGGCGCCAGTTTACCCAAAGCCCAGGGGGAGCCTCGAGTGGGGCGATGGTGCAGGCAGCGAGCGCCGGGCGGGAGGGGGTCTCATCGGCGAAGGAGGGGGACGAAGCGTTGCCAGCGCCCACTGCCTGCGTGGGCGATGCGTGTGGGGCCACATCTTGTGCCCACAGGGGATTAAACCACACCATCTTGTGCAACGCAAGTCCCGTCACAAGATCGTCAATCGCCCTTCGGCGGAGCTCGAAAGGACCGGAGATGGGGCTCGGGTTCGCCGCGGCTTCAACTCTGCTACCGTCCAGGGCATGGGAGGCCTGATCGCCCTGATCGTCGTCCTGGTCCTGCTCGTCCTCCTGGTGCGGGCCACCGTCCGGGTGGTGCAGCAGGGCCAGAAGGGGGTGGTCAAGCGCCTGGGCCGCTTCCACGCCACCCACAACCCGGGGCTGATCTTCCTGCTCCCGATCCTGGACAGCATGACCCGGGTGGACATGCGCGAGGTGCCCCGGCGCGGGGACAAGCAGGACGTCATCACCAAGGACAACGTGGCGGTGGGGGTCTCGGCCACCATCTTCCATCAGGTGGTCGACGTCAACAAGGCGCTCTTCGAGGTTCAGGACTACCTCGTGGCCATCGACCAGATCGGGCGGACGGCGTTGCGGGCAGTGTTCGGCACCATGACCCTGGACGAGGCCCTATCGGAGAGGCAGAAGATCAACACCCTGCTCAGCGAACACATCGCCGACGCCACCGAGAAGTGGGGGGTCCGGGTCAACCGGATCGAGGTCCTGGACATCCTCCCGCCCCAGAACATCCTCCGGGCGATGGAGGAGCAGAAGGAGGCGGACCAGCACAAGCGCTCGGTGATCCTCAAGTCGGAGGGGGACAAGCAGGCCGCCATCAATCAGGCCGAGGGTGAGGCCCAGGCCAACATCACTCGGGCCACGGCCCAGAAGCAGGCCACGGTGCTGGCCGCGGAGGCCAAGAAGCAGGCCCAGATCCTGGAGGCCGAGGGCCTCCGCGAGAGCCAGCGGCTGGAGGCCGAGGGCGAGGCCGCGGCGATCGCGGCGGTCACCCAGGCGGTGCACGAGGGGCGGGCCAGCAGCGACGTCTTTGCCTACTGGCAGCTGAAGAACCTCGCCCGGCTGGCCGACAGCCCCAACTCCAAGCTGGTCGTGCCCGCCGACTTCGCTGGGCTCATGGGAGCAGCCGAGGCGCTGGCGGGAGCCACCCGTGGCGGCGGAGCGGAGCCCTCCGCCAACGGCACCGTCGGCGTCGCCTCCTCCGTGCCACCCCCGGAGCCGCCCCGGCGCGGCCGGCCCAAGGCGGGGTAGGTCACCCCGGGCCCGAGGCGGCAGTCCGAATGGTCGGCGAGTCGTGCTGAACGGCATCGAGGCGCTGCTCGGGGAGCAGGGGGTGGTCTCGTCCCCGATCCCTGGCTCGATCCACCTGGGCGCGGTCCGGGCTCGGGGGGAGGACTGGCCGGCGGTCAGCGCCGTGGGGGACCCCATCGCCGAGGGTGAGGTGGTCCTCATCCTGGAGGTAGACCGGGGTCACCTGGTCGTGGCCCCTGTGGGGGATCCGCTGGCCTGACTCGGCGGAGCCCCCGCCCGCTACGATTCGCCGTCGTGGCTGTCCTGGAGTGGCTCCTCGACTCCGATCCGGCCATCCGCTGGCAGGTGATGAGAGATCTCCTCGGCTCCCCCTCCGAGGAGGTGGCTGAGGAGCGGAGCAGGGTCGCGGTCGAGGGCTGGGGAGCTCGCCTCCTGAGCTTCCAGCGCCCGGACGGGCAGTGGGATGGCGGCGAGCCGGAGTTCACCTCCCCCGAGGCGGAGAGCTGGTGGCACTCCCTGCCCCCCGATCGGCGGGGCACCCTCTTCCCGGAGTGGACCTCGACCTGCTGGAGCCTCACTCTGCTGCGGGAGTTCGGGCTCCCACCGCAGAGCGCACCGGCCCAGCGCGCCGTGCAGCTGGTGGCGGCCCGCTGCCGCTGGGAGCACGGCGGGGAGCCCTACTTCGCCGGGGAGGTGGAGCCGTGCATCAACGGCCGGGTGGCGGCGCTCGGCGCCTACTTCGGTGAGGAGGTGGGGCCGGTGGTGGAGAGACTGCTCAGCGAGCAGCTCTTCGACGGGGGATGGAACTGCGAGAGCCAAAACGGCTCGATGAGGGGCTCCTTCCACACCACGATCGAGGTGCTCTCCGGCCTGCTGGAGTACGAGAGAGCCACCGGTGGGTCGCCCGGCCTTCACGATGCCCGCCTCAGAGGGCAGGAGTACCTCCTGCTGCGGAGGATGCGGCGGCGCCTCTCCAGCGGTCAGGTGATCGACCCAGAATGGGACCTCTTCTCGTTCCCAAACTACTGGCACTACGACGTGCTGAGGGGCCTCGACTTCCTCCGCTCCGCCGGGGCCGATCCCGACCCCCGGGTGCATGAAGCGGTGGAGCTGGTGCGGTCCAAGGCCGATCCCGAGGGACGCTGGCCGATGGAGAACCCGCACCCCGGAAGGCTGCACTTCCCCGTCGACGAGGGGGAGGGACGGCCGAGCCGCTGGAACACCCTGAGAGCGCTGAGGGTGCTGAAGTGGGCTGATTCCGGATGACGGGCCTTCGGGAGGCCGCGAGCAAGCAGTGCCGCCGGTCTGCCGGGGCCAGGTCTGCCGCGCCGCGCACCCGCCAGTGGATGGTCTAGGTGGGGCGCTCCCATGTCTAGCCGCAGGCCGTTGAAAGAGACGCTCGAGGCCGGTCTGCCGGGGCCTTCGCGCCGACAGCACGCTCTGCGCCGGCTGACGCTCTGGGCCGCTCTCCTCGTGATGCTTCAGGTAGCCGTCGGCATGGTGGTGAACCTGTACGTGAGGGTGCCGGCCCACCACCCGGGGGCGCGTCCCTCGGAGTACTTCTCCGGGTCGCTGCGCAGCGTCGGCTGGGCGATCAGTTCGGGGCCGGCGGCGCTCGCGATCCACGCCACCCTGGGGCTGGCGGTCGGCGCCATGGCCCTGGTCCTCGCTGTGCGTGCGGTCACCCTCTTTGGGGGGTGGGTGGCGGCGCTGTCAGTAGTGGCCGCGGCGATGGTCATCGGGGCCGGCTTCAACAGCGCCAGCTTCCTCGATTTCGGAAGGGCGCTCTCCTCGCTCCTCATGTCTCTGCTGGCGCTGGGATCGCTCGCGTGCTACGCCGTGTGCAGCCATCTCCTGGGATCTGGGCCACCCTCCCGGTGACCTTCTACGCAACTTTGGGTGCTGAACGCCCCAGCTCGTCGGCTGCTTCCTGGGGACGACCCGCGGAGGGAACAGCCCGGGACGATAGCCGTTCAGCCCGTGAGTTCCGGCCCGAAGACGGCGATCAGACCTGACAGTCGCTTCTTCGGCGGATCGTCCGCCCAACGAGCACTGCCGTTGCGAGGCTCGCAGCAGCCACAGTGACCAGTCCTGATCCGGTGAGCGTGGCGCGGGCTCCGATGGCCGCGACGATGGGTCCCCCCAGCGCCGTCCCGATGGGCGCGGCGGGGGTGGTTAACAACGCGCTGGCGGCAGCCACAGCGGCGAGATCGTCAGGCGGGGCGCTGCGCTGGATGATGGAGGCCTTCAGGGGCAGGAAGGGACCATAGAAGAAGCCGCCAACGGCCAGGGACCCGAACCCCACGGCCAGCGAGTTGACGAGGCCGAGGGGTACCAAGCAGATCCCCCAGCCGACCACCGAGACGAGGATCACCCGCCACATACCGAAGCGCTCCAGTCGAGAAGCGGCCAGCGCCCCTGCGGCAGCGCCGACGGAGAAGAGAGTCCAGTACGCGCCGAGAGCGCCGGCTCCGGCGTGAAGCACCGACGCCACCAGGACCGGGAGGGCGACTTCGACGGGGCCATAGACGGCGAAGAAGACCACACAGAGGGCGGTTATCCCGACGACAGCGGGCAGCCCCTTGAGCAGCCGAAGGGCTCCCAGGGCACCGCCCGCGGTGGCGGAGGCCTTGGGAGGGGGAGGGACGAACCGCCTGCTCACTACGGCGGCAAGCACCAACACGACGAAGCTGGCGGCGTCGACGGCGACGGCCGTAGCCGCCCCGGCCGCGGCTATCACTCCGCCGGCGAGGGCGGGACCAACGATGCTGGCGCCGAAGCTCGCCATAGTGACCAGAGAATTGCCGGCGAGCTGCTGCTGAGGCTCCAGAAGCTCCACCACGGCGGCCAGGTCGCCGGAGATGCCGAGCAGCCCGAACAGCGACGAGACGCCGAGCAGGGCGACGTAGAGCACCGGGTCGAGCAGCCTGGACCAGGCCAGGGCGGCGACCGAGGCCAGCGAGGTCGCCCGAAGAGCCGCTTCGGCGAGGACCAGCTTGCGGCCGTCCCAGCCGGCGAAGAGGCGAGCGAGCAGCAGCCAGGCGACTACGCCCGGCAACGTGTAGGCGGCCACCGCCCCACCGACGATCAGACCGGTGTCATGGCCGTGGGCAAGGGAGATGGCAAGCCAGGACACGGCGACGATCGCCATGCCGTCGCCGATGGCGGAGACGGCGTAGCCGGCGACAAGGACGCTAAAAGCCCGATTCCGAAGTGGAGCGAGCACGCCGCTCTGACGGAGCAGCTCCACTCGGCGATCGTGAGGTGCCATGGTCACTACCATCGGACCTCAAAGCGGTGCGAAGTCAATGCGGGTCGCGGCGAGGAGCTGGCGTGCGCGAGGGAGCCTTGCCGATCGGGATATTCGCCGAGCGTTGCGGCGTGCAGGCCAGGACGCTGCGCCACTGGGGGGACACCAGGCTCCTGCCCCAGCCACAGCGTAGCGATGGCCGGCGCCGCTCTGCGCCCACGAACTCGGCGCGAACAACAAGGCGCTCAGGAGCTACGACCCCGAGCCTCTGACGGCTACGCCACCAGCCCCTCGACCTAGTCCAGGTGACCTTCACCGCACCCCGAACGGCTCAGACCACCCAACTGCACTTCGAGCGATCTCGGTCGGTCGGCCTGCGGACAGGGAGCTCCGGGCGGCCGGTGAGACGCTTTCGTTCCCCGATCGAGCCGTCGGCGAGGCCGCCATCCCTACGGTCCTTTCAACGCCTGCTGGAGTTACGAGAGGGCGGTCTTCACCAGTTCGGCGATCTTCGCCTCGACCGTGCGGCTCCACTTGGCGATGGCGTACGACACTGGCCAGATGTCACCTTCGTCGAGCCTGGCTGGGTCCTGGAACTCCAGCGTGGAGTAGCGCGTGTTGAACTTGCCGGAGTCCTTGAAGGCGACCACGACCTTGCCGTCGGCGTTGACGTAGGCAGGCATTCCATACCAGGTCTTCGGTGACAGTCCCGGCGCGGTCGAGGTGATGGTGGCGTGCACCCTCTCGCCGAGAGCGCGGTCCTCCGGCCGCATGCGGGCTATGGCTTCCAGGGCGGCTTGGAGCTCGTCGGCCTTCTTGGCCCCTTTCTTGCCCTCGGCGCGCAACTCGGCGGCTCGCTGCCTCATGGCGGCTCGCTCGGCGGCGCTGAAGCCTTGGGCCTGTGTCGTGGTGGTCCTTTCCGGCATTTCAAACTCCCTCTTCATTCGGTCGCGATCGAGTCGGCGGGAAGCTCCGCAAAGCGGCGCTTCACGTCGCGATACCATCCCATTCCGGAGATGGGGCGCCGCCATCTTCCCTTCATCGCCGCAAGCGCCTTCTCATGCGTGGTGTCGCCGCCGGCGACCGCTTCCCGCAGGTGTCGGTCGTGGGCCTTGATCACATCGTCGGCCGTGGCGCCGCGGTGAGCCAGGTCACAGGCTCCGCCAAGGGCCTGGCAGGTCATGGTCTTCATCGGTTCTCCTCCCAGGAGAGGTGGCGTGGAACTATCGGTCACAGCTGCGCTACCGGCAAGGGGCCCAGGGTGGGAGGCCGACGAAGGTCCCGGTCCCACCGATAGTGGTCCCGACGACGCGGAGAGCGCGCCACGGTCCTGCCAGGCCAATCGCCCCCTGGGATCCGGGGGCGCATCCCTTGCCTCACTTCCATCTCGCGGTTCGGTCCTGCCCCGGGACCGTTCAGCGCAGTTCTCGGATGCGGATCAGGTTGCCGGCCGGGTCGCGAAAGGCGCAGTCGCGGATCCCATACGGCTGCTCGAGCGGCTCCTGGACCACCTCGGCGCCACTCGCCTGCAGACGCTCAAAGGTTCCGTCGAGGTCTTCTGTGGCCAACATGATCCAGCCGTAGGTGCCCTTGGCCATCATCTCGGCGATAGTGCGGCGCTCGTCGTCGGTGATGCCGGGGTCGACGGCCGGTGGCGCCAGAAGGATCGACGTGGCCGGTTGCTCGGGGGGGCCGACAGTGATCCAGCGCATGCTGCCGGATCCGACGTCGGTGCGCACCTCGAAGCCGAGCGTGTCGCGATAGAAGGCCAGGGATGCCTCAGGGTCGGTATGCGGGAGGGGGGTCGTGTGAATGAATAGGTCCATGAGGGTCACTGTACGGCCAGCTCGGGAGCCGGAGCTTCTCGATTCCTGACCGGTCGTGTCACCTGCCTTGCCACACACGGCGGTACCCCCGCCGTGCGGTAGGCCGCCTCGCGCCGATAGATACTGGGCGGCACGCCGACCAGCTCGGCGAAGCGAGTGCTGAAGGTGCCCAGCGATGAGCAGCCGACAGCGCTGCAGACTTCGGTGACGCTGAGGTCGCCACAGCTCAAGAGCGCCATGGCGCGTTCGATGCGCCGTGTCATGAGATAGCTGTACGGCGACTCGCCGTAGGCGAGCCGGAACTGACGGCTGAAGTGCCCGGCCGACATGTGCGCTCCGTGGGCGAGCACCTCGACGTTGAGCGGCTGCGCATACTCGCGGTCGATCCGATCGCGAGCGCGCCGCAGC
>JAJYWQ010000028.1 GCA_021791415.1 bacterium
CGCGAAGCCCAGCGAGGAGCGCGTGTCCAGCACCCGGACCGGGGTCATCGCCACGTACTGCCCGGAGCTGGCGGTGGTCGCCGCCGACACCGTGGCCGTGTTCGCAAGCGGAGAAAGCCCGAAGGCTGCCGCAGTCAGGAGGCCGAAGATGGGTACGAGACGCGCTCCCACGCGCGGCAGCCGCCGCAGCCGCCCATACCCAGCCCACGACCCCCGTGGGTTGGTTGACGTTCTCACGAGCTTGTGTCCTCCTCTAACTCCTGCAGCGTTGGCGATCCGGCTAATCAGCTTCGATGATCGGGTCATGGCGGGCGCAGCCCGCATGGTTCTGCTCAACGGCCCACCCCCTGCTTCCGCCTCCGGTTGTTTAGTGCCACCTCGGAAAGCCACCTCCAGATGTCTAGTTGCAGACACGAGCGACCCTTCGGGGCGCGGTCGCATAGTAGCAGCCTGGACGGGGGCCAAGTCAACTGTCACAGGTCCGTTAATACGTTCCGGGCCAGGGTGAGCGCCGGGCCGGAGGTTCCCGGTCCTTGTAGCGGCGAGTCCCGGGGGCGGTCCGGATCCACGGGCACTCTTGGCGACGCCCCACTCGGGGACCGGCCGACCGGCCGTGGGGCCGGTCACTCAGCCCCGAACACCCTGGCGACCTCCCCCAACCCCCTCACCAGGGAGTCCACCTCGTAGGGCCGGTTGTAGAGGTGGAAGCTGGCCCTGGTGGTGGCGGCCACCCCCAGGTGGCGCATGAGGGGCTGGCAGCAGTGGTGCCCCGCCCTGACCGCCACCCCCTCGCGGTCCAGGATGGTGCCCACGTCGTGGGGATGCACCCCATTGAGGTTGAAGGACACGACCCCGGCCCGGTCGACCCCCCGGGGGCCGTACTGGACCAGCCCGGGGATCTCGGAGAGCGCCTCCAGCGCGTAGTCGGTGAGCTCCTCCTCGTGGCGGCGGATGGCCTCCATGCCGACTCCCATCAGGTAGGCCACCGCCGCCCGCAATCCCGCGGTCCCCCCGATGTCCGGGGTCCCGGCCTCGAACTTGTGGGGGATCTCGTCGAAGGTGGTGGCCTCCAGCCGGACCACCGAGATCATCGAGCCCCCGGTGAGGAAGGGGGGCATCTCCTCCAGCAGCTGGGGGCGGCCCCAGAGGGCCCCGATCCCCGTCGGCCCCAGCATCTTGTGCCCGGAGAAGGCGTAGAAGTCGGCCCCCAGCTCGGCCAGGTTGACCGGCAGGTGGGGCACGGCCTGGGCCCCGTCCACGCAGACCACGATCCCCTCCCGGTGGGCCATCCGCGCCAGCTCCGCTATCGGGTTGATGGTCCCCAAGACGTTGCTGACGTGGGTCACGGCCAGCAGCCGGGTGGGCTCGCGCAGCAGCCTCGCCGCCTCCTCCAGGTCCAGCCTCCCCTCCGGGGTCAGGCCGATGAACTCCAGCTGGCATCCGGTCTGCTCCCGCACCTGCTGCCAGGGGACGAGGTTGGAGTGGTGCTCCATCAGGGTGGCTACGATCCGGTCGCCGGGCCCCAGCCGGGGCCGGGCAAAGGCCTGGGCCACCAGGTTCAGCCCCTCGGTGGTGTTGCGCACGAAGATGAGGCCCCTGGGGTCGGCCCCCACGAACCGGGCCACCTCCTCCCGCGCCGACTCGAAGACCTCGGTGGCCCGCTCCCCCAGGGCGTGCACCCCGCGGTGGACGTTGGCGTTGGCGTGCAGGTAGTAGTCGGAGATCGCCTCGATCACCTGTTGCGGCTTCTGGGAGGTGGCGGCGCTGTCCAGGTAGACCAAGGGGTGCCCGTTGACCCGCTCCTGAAGGATGGGGAAGTCGGCGCGGAGCTGATCCACGCCCAGCTCGGCCATCACCCCTCCAGCTCCACCCACACCTCCCCCTCGCGGACCTCCACCGGATGCACCCCCACCGGCTCCACCGCCGGCAGGGAGGCGGGCTCTCCCGTCCGGAGGTCGAACTGGCTGCCGTGCAGCGGGCACTCCACCGTGCAGGAGGTCGGGTGCAGCTCCCCCTCTGAGAGCGAGGCCAGGGCGTGGCTGCAGGTGTCGTCCAGGCAGAAGAACTCCCCCTCCACGTTGAAGAGGGCGATCGGCAGGTCGCCGACCTCCACCCGCGCGGCGTGGCCCTCGGGGATCGCCTCCGCGGGGCAGATCCGCAGCCATCTCCCCATCAGCCGGGATGGGAGGAGAGAGCCCCGGAGCGGGCCAGGCCATCCAGGGCGGAGAGCACCCAGCCACCGGCCTCCTGGCGCAGCTCCCCCTCGGGGAAGGAGTCCACCACGTCGGCGAAGAAGCCCTCGACCACCAGCCTCCGCGCCTCCTCCCGGGTTATCCCCCGGGACTGGCAGTAGAAGAGCTGCTCGTCGTCGATCCGGCCGGCGGCGGTGCCGTGGGTGCAGCGCACGTCGTTGGCCAAAATCTCCAGGGTGGGGTTGCTGTCCGCCTTGGCCTCGGGGCTGAGCAAAAGGTTGCGGTTCTGGACGTAGGCGTTGGTCTTCTGCGCCCCCTCCTCGACCCGGATCAGCCCCGCGAACACCGAGCGCGAGCGCTCCGCCACCGCGGCCCGGTAGAGGAGGTCGGAGACGGCGCCCCTGGCCAGGTGATCCTGCAGGGTCTGGACGTCGAAGTGCTGGGCGCCGTGGCCGACGCAGAGCCCGGCCGAGCGGAACTCCGACCCCTCTCCGGCGAGCTCCACCTCCAGGTAGCTCTTCCCCCAGAGGCCGCCCAGGAGGGCGAAGCCCACCTTGTAGGACGAGCCATCCAGCTGCCGCGCCCTGAGGGTGGACTGCAGTACCCCGCCTTCGCCCAGCCGCTGGGAGAGAAGGTGGGTGAGCCGGGCCCCTCGCCCCAGGATGACCTCGGTCACCGGCACCATCAGCGAGGGGCCCGGGTCCTCGGAGACCCACTCCTCAAGGATGGTGGCCTCGGCGCCCTCCTCCAGGACCACCAGGGTTCGGGGGAAGGCGACCTGCCCCTCCCCGACCCGGTGCCGGAGGCGGATCGGCGCCGGGACCCGCTGTCCTCGAGGGACCTGCACCAGCGCCCCGTCGTGGAAGAGGACGGTGTTGAGCGCCACCAGCTTGCGCAGCCCCGGGGGAGCCACGGACCCCAGCAGGGGGGCCCACCGCGCCGGGTCTGCGGACAGCGCCGCGCCCAGCTCCAGGACCGGGCCCTCCGACCCCCCGGGCGTGGCCGGGGGTTGGCCCAGCTCCCAGCTGGGGCCCTCGAGCGGCCGGAAGGAGGCGGGGTCGAGACGGTCCACCTGGGGGGTGCGCCGCCAGTCCTCGTCCCGGCTGGAGGAGGGCCAGGGGGCCTCCCGGTAGGCGGCCAGCGCCAGCTCCCGCAGGTGGGTCACCGCTACCGGCTCGCCTCCGGAGAGGGTCGCCGGGACGGCGGTCTCCCTCCCCAGCTGCGCGGACCTCGCGGTCAGCTCAGCCAATCCCCGCCTCCCCGGAGGTGCGGCCGGCGCTCACCCCACGCTTCCCTCCATCTGCAGGGAGATGAGACGGTTGAGCTCCAGGGCGTACTCCATGGGGAGCTCCTTCACGAACGGCTCGATGAACCCGTTGACGATCATCGCCGTAGCCTCCTGCTCGGTTATCCCCCGGGACTGGAGGTAGAAGAGCTGCTCGTCCCCCACCTTGCTCACCGTGGCCTCGTGGCCGATCTGGACGTCCTCGGCCTCGATGTCCATATATGGATAGGTGTCGGAGCGGGACTGCTCGTCCAGGAGCAGGGCGTCGCAGCGCACTGAGGACTTGACTCCCTTGGCCTTCGGGTAGACCTTGAGGTGGCCGCGGTAGGAGGTGCGGCCGGTCCCCTTGCTCACCGACTTGCTGACGATGGTGGAGGTGGTGTTGGGGGCCACGTGGATGCACTTGCCCCCGGCGTCCTGGTGCTGGCCGTCCCCGGCGAACGCCACCGAGAGGATCTCCCCGTGGGCGCCCTCCCCCATGAGGTAGATGGAGGGGTACTTGGCCGTGATCTTGGAGCCGAGGTTGCCGTCGATCCACTCCACCACCGCGTGCTCCCGGGCGATGGCCCGCTTGGTCACCAGGTTGTAGACGTTGTTGGACCAGTTCTGGATGGTGGTGTAGCGGACGTGGGCGTCCTTCATGGCGATGATCTCCACCACCGCGGAGTGGAGGGAGTCCTTGCTGTAGGTGGGGGCCGTGCAGCCCTCGATGTAGTGGACGAAGCTCCCCTCGTCCGCGATGATCAGCGTCCGCTCGAACTGGCCCATGCTCTCGGTGTTGATCCGGAAGTAGGCCTGCAGGGGGATCTCCACCCGGACCCCCTTGGGCACGTAGACGAAGGAGCCCCCGGACCAGACCGCGGAGTTGAGGGCCGCGAACTTGTTGTCGTTGGGGGGGATCACGGTGCCGAAGTACTTGCGGAAGATCTCCGGGTGCTCGCGGAGCCCGGTGTCGCAGTCGGAGAACAGCACCCCCAGCTTCTCCAGGTCGCGGCGGATGGAGTGGTAGACCACCTCGGACTCGTACTGGGCCGAGACCCCGCCCAGGAACTTGCGCTCGGCCTCGGGGATCCCCAGGCGGTCGAAGGTCCGCTTGATCCCCTCGGGGACGTCGTCCCAGGTCCGGCCCTGCTCCTCGGCCGGGCGCACGTAGTAATAGATGTCGTCGAAGTCGAGCCCCGAGAGGTCCGGCCCCCAGGTGGGCATGGGCCGCTGCAGGAAGTGCTCCAGCGCCTTGAGCCGGAACTCCAGCATCCACTCCGGCTCCCCCTTGCGCCGGGAGATGTCGGCGACGACCTCCTTGGAGAGCCCCTTGCGGGCACGGAAGACGAACTCGTCCCCGTCGTTGAAGCCGTACTTGTAGTCCTTGGTCAGGTCCTTGGCCGCAACTGACATCCGTCTGCCCTCACAACCCCACGCGGGGCAAAATCCGACTTACCTGGTAGGTATTCTACCCGCTGACCGCTCCGGCCGCCTCCGCCTCCTCGATCCCCGCCGCGCGCAGCAGGGGGTCGTAGCCGGTGCGCTCGATGTCCGAGACCAGCTCCGCCCCCCCGGAGGCGATCACCCGGCCCGCGGCCATCACATGAACCCGGTCCGGGGTGATGTACTCCAGGATCCGCTGGTAGTGGGTGATGATCAGCACCCCCATGCCACTGGAGCGCACCCGATTGACCCCCTCGGCCACGGTGCGCAGGGCGTCCACGTCCAGCCCGCTGTCGGTCTCGTCCAGGATCGCCATCTCCGGGCGGAGCACCGCCAGCTGGACGATCTCCATCCGCTTCTTCTCGCCACCCGAGAAGTTGTCGTTGATATAGCGGGAGAGGAAGGCCTGGTCCATCTTGAGCAGCGCCAGCTGCTCCCGCACCATCTTGAGGAAGTCCCGGGCCGGCAGCTCCTTACCCAGCCCCTTGAGGGCCGAGCGCAGGAAGTTGGCGGTGGTCACCCCGGGGATGGCGGTGGGGTATTGCAGGGAGAGGAACAACCCCCGCCGGGCCCGCTGCTCGGGCGGGGTGCCCAGCACCGACTCCCCCTTCCATCTGACGTCCCCGCCCACCACCTGGTACTTGGGGTGCCCCATCACCGCGTAGCCCAGGCTGGTCTTACCGGCCCCGTTGGGGCCCATCAGGGCGTGGACCTCGCCGGTGGGCACCGTCAGGTCCACCCCTTGCAGAATCCGCTTCCCCTCCACCTCCACCTCGAGGCCTTGGATCTCTAGCAAATCAGGCACGCACGCTCTCCTTAACGGGGGCGGCCCCGAGCTCCTCCCCCGGGCACCAGGGAGAGAGGGGCTCAGACAGAAGGTCCCGGAGGGTGGTGCCCCCCAGGACCTGCTTCACCGCCTGCTGCAGCCGGCCCCAGAGAGGCCGGCTGAGACACTCGGTCTCCCGGAGGCAGCCGCCCTTGGTGTAGTCCTCGGCGAGGCACTCCACCGGGGCCACCGGCCCCTCCATCAGCTCGACGATCTCCAGAACCGTGATCCTCTCGGGGGCGCGCCGGAGGCGGTAGCCGCCGTGCAGCCCCCTGGTCCCCTCCACCATCCCGGCCCGGCGCAGGGGGCTGATCAGCTGCTCCAGGTAGGCGAGCGGCAGGTGCTCGCGGCGGGCGATCTCCGCCAGGCTGAGCGGCGGGCCCCCGTGGGCCTTGGCCAGCTCGGTCATCATCCGCAGGCCGTAGTGGGCCCGGGAGGAGATGCGCATCGCCACCGGCGCCTGGGAGCTAAATCCGACTGCCACGCCACTATTTTAGGCAGATGCGGCCGGGCCGGGGGCGGCGGGAGGCGCATCGCGGTCCCGGACACCCCCAGCGCTCCTCCCGAGGAGCGCCTGGAGCGGCCCTATCTCTTACCGGATGACCCTGGCCCCGAGGCGGCGGGCGGCCTCGGCCCCCAGCCGCCGCGCGGTGGCCAGGAGGGGCGGGGCCTGGACCCCCGAGCGGGGCAGGGAAGCCCAGACCTCCTCGAGCCGCCGCCGCACCAGCTGCCCGACCACCTCCGGGGACAGCCGTTGGGCCACGTCGGAGCGCGCCCTGGCCCCGCGCTCCCGGGCCGGCTCGGGGTCCATCCAGACCGAGCGCATGGTCCGCCCAGCCTCCGCCAGGTCCGGTTCGGCCCAGAAATGCCCGGGGGGGTAGCGGTCCCAGCTGACTCCCACCCGGGCCCTTTTGGCCCCCACCAGATAGCTGTTCTCCGGGGCCATGAAGTCCAGGTTGCCGGAGTAGGCGGTGGCGATCACCGGCTTGCCCAGGGCCATCGCCTCCGCCAGGGTCAGCCCGAAACCCTCTGCCCGGTGCAGGGAGACGTAGCAGTCGCAGGCGTCGAGGAGCGCGGCCCGCTCCTCCGGGCTCA
>JAJYWQ010000047.1 GCA_021791415.1 bacterium
CCTGCGCACCCGGCTGCAGCAGCTGCGCTCGAGGATGCTGACGGAAGCCGGAGCAATCTGAGGGGAGCATGAGCCTCAACGCCGACGACATTGGCAAGATCATCAAGAGCCGGATCGCCGACTTCGACGCCCCGGTGGTCACCGCCCAGTCCGGGGTGGTGACGGCGCTCGCCGACGGGATAGCCCAGGTCTACGGGCTGGAGGGGGCGATGGCCGGCGAGCTGCTGGAGTTCCCCCACGGCGTCTACGGGATGGCCCTCAACCTGGAGGAGGACCTGGTGCGGGCCATCATCATGGGCCCCTACGAGCAGCTCAGCGAGGGGGACGAGGTCCGCACCACCGGGCGGATAGTGGAGGTTCCCGTGGGGCGGGAGCTGGTGGGCCGGGTGGTCAACGCCCTGGGGGTGCCCATAGACGGCAAGGGCGAGCTGGTGACCAAAGAGCGCTGGCCGGTGGAGCGGCCCGCGCCGGGGGTCATCGACCGCCAGCCGGTCAACACCCCGGTGGCCACCGGGATCAAGGCCATCGACGCCCTGGTGCCGATCGGCCGGGGGCAACGCGAGCTGCTGATCGGTGACCGGCAGATCGGCAAGACGGCGATCGCCATCGACACCATCATCAACCAGAAGGGCAAGAACCTCACCTGCATCTACGTGGCGGTGGGGCAGAACGCCTCCACCGTGGCCCGGGTCGCGGCGCTCCTGGAGGAGTACGGGGCGCTGGAGCACACCATCATCGTCTCCGCCACCGCCGGCGAGCCGGCGCCGCTGCTCTACCTCGCCCCCTACACCGGCTGCACCATGGGGGAGTGGTTCATGGAGCGGGGGGAGGACGCCCTCGTGGTCTACGACGACCTCAGCAAGCACGCCTGGGCCTACCGGGAGATCTCCCTGGCCCTCCGGCGGCCGCCGGGACGGGAGGCCTACCCCGGCGACGTCTTCTACCTGCACTCCCGCCTCCTGGAGCGAGCCGCCCGGCTCAACGACAACCGCAAGGGCGGCTCCCTCACCGCGCTGCCCATCATCGAGACCCAGGCCAACGACGTCTCCGCGTACATCCCCACCAACGTGATCTCCATCACCGACGGGCAGATCTACCTGGAGGGCGACCTCTTCTACGCCGGCACCCGGCCCGCCATCTCGGTGGGGCTATCGGTCAGCCGGGTGGGGGGCGATGCCATGACCAAGGCCCTCAAGAAGGTGGCGGGCGGGCTCCGGCTGGAGCTGGCCCAGTACCGCGCCCTGGCGGCCTTCTCCCAGTTCTCCTCCGACCTCGACCGCTCCACCAGGGAGCAGCTGGAGCGGGGCCAGCGCCTCACCGAGCTGCTGAAGCAGGACCAGTACCAGCCCGCGCCGGTCTCCCACCAGGTGATGGTGATCTTCGCCGGCACCAACGGCTACCTGGACCAGGTCCCGGTGGACCGGGTGGCGGAGTGGGAGTCCCAGTTCCGCCGCTGGATCGGCCAGGCCCACTCGGAGCTGGAGTCGGAGCTGGAGACAAAGCTGGCGCTGGACGACGATCTGGAGGCCAGGCTCCGGGCCGCCCTGGAGGAGTTCAACCAGGGCTTCGACGTCGGGCCGGTGGCCGCGGCGGCCGGCGCCAAGGAGGGCTGATTGGCCACTCTCCGGGACATCCGGCGGCACATCCGGGCGATCCGCAACATCGAGCAGATCACCCGCGCCATGCAGATGGTGGCCGCCGCCAAGATGCGCCGCGCCCAGGCCCGGGTGGCCGCCGGGCGACCGTACGCCATCGCCATGGAGGAGATGGTGGCTGACGTGGCCAAGATCGGCAAGGAGTACCACCACCCGTTCCTGGTGCCGAGGGAGGAGGGGCCGGGGGTCCTCATCCTGGTGACCTCGGACCGGGGTCTGGCGGGCTCCCTCAACGTCAACACGCTGCGGGCGGCCCACTCCTACATGCTGCGCAACTTCGGCCCCCGCTATCAGGTGGTGGTGCTGGGGAGGAAGGGGCTGGAGTTCTCCCGCCGGATGCAGCTGCAGGTCCTGCACCACCGGGTGGGGATCTCCGACCAGGTGGGACCAGAGGAGCTGCGGCCCTCGATGGAGGCCGCGGTCTCGGCCTTCCTGGAAGGGGGGGCGCGGGAGGTGGTTCTTGCCTATCCCCGCTTCCGCAACCTGCTCAGCCAGGTGCCCACGGTGAAGGTTCTGGTCCCGGTCCCGCCCCGAGGCGAGGCGGAGGGCCCCCACACCGAGGGCGACTACATATATGAGCCGGACGCCCGGGCCGTGCTGGAGAGGCTCATGCCGGCCTATGTGGAGGCGGAGATGCTGCACGCGGTCCGCGAGCTGCAGGCCAGCTTCTACAGCGCCCAGATGGTGGCGATGCGCAACGCCTCGTCGGCGGCGGGAGATGTGATCCGGGAACTCTCGCTCACCGCCAACAAGGTGCGCCAGGCGGGGATCACCCGGGAACTCATGGAGATTATCGGCGGTGCCGAGGCCCTGCAGGCGGCCCGGCGCTGAGGAGGTGTTGATGAGCGAGGTGCAGGCGAAGCGGCTGGAGCGCGGTGAGGTGCTTCAGGTGATCGGGGCGGTGGTGGACGTGGCCTTCGAGTCGTCGGATCTGCCGCACATCCTGGATGCCCTCCTGGTGGAGCGGGACGGGCCCCCACTGGTCCTGGAGGTGCAGCAGCACCTGGGCAACGACGTCGCCCGCTGCATCGCCATGCAGTCCACCGACGGCCTGCGCCGGGGAGAGCCGGTGATCGCCACCGGTTCCCCGATCACCGTGCCGGTGGGCAAGCAGGTGCTGGGGCGGATGTTCAACGTGGTGGGTGAGCCGATAGACGGGGGACCGCCCCTGGAGGCCGCCAAGCGGCTGCCCATCCACCGGGAGCCGCCCTCGGTAGCCGAGCAGGCGGTCTCCACGGAGATCCTGGAGACCGGTATCAAGGTCCTGGACCTCATCTGCACCTTCGCCAAGGGCTCCAAGATCGGGCTCTTCGGGGGTGCCGGGGTGGGCAAGACGGTCATCGTGATGGAGCTCATCCGCAACATCGCCAAGGAGCACAGCGGCTATTCGGTCTTCGCCGGGGTGGGGGAGCGCACCCGGGAGGGCAACCAGCTCTTCGGGGAGATGCACGAGTCCGGGGTCATCGGCCAGACCGCCCTTGTCTTCGGGCAGATGAACGAGCCCCCGGGGGCCCGGGCCCGGATCGCCCTCACCGGGCTCACCATGGCGGAGGAGTTCCGCGACGAGGAGGGGGCGGACGTCCTCCTCTTCATCGACAACGTCTTCCGCTACATGCTGGCGGGCAGCGAGGTCTCCGCCCTCCTGGGGCGGATGCCCTCGGCGGTGGGCTACCAGCCCACGCTGGCCTCGGAGATGGGTGACCTGCAGGAGCGCATCACCTCCACCAACCGGGGCTCGATCACCTCGGTGCAGGCGGTGTACGTGCCCGCGGACGACTTCACCGACCCGGCCATCCAGACCACCTTCGCCCACCTGGGGGCCACCGTGTCCCTCGACCGGCGCATCGCCGAGCTGGGGATCTACCCGGCGGTGAACCCGCTGGACTCCTTCAGCCGGATCCTGGAGCCGAGGACGGTCGGCAAGGAGCACCACGAGGTGGCGCTCGGCGTGCAGCGGGTCCTGCAGCGCTACCAGGACCTCCAGGACATCATCGCGATCCTGGGGATGGAGGAGCTCTCGGACGAGGACAAGCTGACCGTCCAGCGGGCCCGGCGGGTGCAGCAGTTCCTCGGCCAACCGTTCTTCGTCGCCGAGCAGTTCACCGGCACCCCGGGCAAGTACGTGCCCCTCCGGGAGACCGTCCGCGGCTTCCAGGAGATCCTCTCCGGGGCGCTGGACGACCTGCCCGAGCAGGCCTTCCGGATGGTGGGCACCATCGACGAGGCGATCGAGAACGGCCGCCGGCTCAACCTGGGCCGCGAGGATCAGGTGGCCTGATGCCGATCAGGGTGCGCGTTCTGGCCTCGGACCAGCCGCTCCTCGAGGGTGAGGCCGACTTCCTCACCTTCCGCGGCGCGGACGGTGACCTAGGCGTCCTCCCCCAGCACGCGCCCCTGCTCACCTGGCTCAAGCCGGGGGAGGTCATGGTGAGGCAGGGGGACGGCGAGCGGCACGTCTTCCTCGAGGGGGGCTTCCTGGAGGTGCTGCCCGATCTGGTGACCGTGGCCGCGGAGCGGGGCCAGCTCTCCTCCGAACTCGGCCTGGAGGCGGCCGAGGAGGCTCTCCGCGGTGCCCAGGAGAGGGCCAGCAGGGACCCGGAGAGCCCGGTCGCCGCCCACCTCTTCGAGGTGGCCCAGGCCAGGGTGGCCGCGGCCCAGCTGCAGCGGCGCCGCGAGCGCGACTGAAACGGCGGGAAGCGGCGCTGTAACGGTCGGGGAAACGCGGCGGTGAGCCGGCCCGCCCCGGCCTAAACTGCAGGCGTGCCTCAGGCGCCTGCGGCGGGAGTGGCCCCGGTCACCCCTCGCCTGTCGCTGCTCGGAGTCCCGCTGGACCTCATCACCCGCCAGGCCGCCCTCGCCCGCTGCCGGGAGGCCATCCTCGGGCTGGAGGGGCCGCTGCAGGTGGTGACCCTCAATCCGGAGATGGTGGTTTGGGCTGGACGGGCCCCCGAGCTGGCCGAGACCATCGGGCGGGCGGGCCTGGTGCTGGCCGACGGCTCTGGGATCTCCTGGGCGGTGAGGCGGATGGGCGGCCGCCTGCCTGAGCGGATCCCGGGAGCCGACTTCCTGGTCGACCTCTGCGCCCTGTGCGCCCAGATGGGCCGGTCGGTGTTCCTCCTCGGAGGCCGCGAGGGCGTGGCCGAGGCCGCCTACTCCCGGCTTCGCCAACTGGCTCCGGGCCTGGAGCTGGCCGGGGCTCTCAGCCCGCGCCCCGAGGAGCTCGAGGCGGTGGCGGACCGGGTACGCGCGTCCGGGGCCAGCGTGGTGGCGGTGGCGCTGGGGGTGCCCAGGCAGGACCTCTGGCTCGCCCGCCACCTAGCCGACAGCGGCTGCCGGGTGGGCATCGGGGTGGGTGGGTCGCTCGACTATCTCTCGGGGCGGGTGCGCCGGGCCCCCGCTCCCCTGAGGCGGGCCGGGCTGGAGTGGAGCTGGCGGCTCCTGCGCCAGCCCTGGCGGCTCGCCAGGATGGCCCGCGGCTCGGCGTTCTTCTGGCAGGTCCTGCGGGAGTCGCGGGGGTGATCAGCTCGGCAGTGCGGCTCTCGGTGGTCGTGCCCGCGTACAACGAGGAGGACCGGCTGCCGGCCTCCCTCGCCGAGCTGCGCCGCTACCTCGCGGGCACGTCGGGCGGGTACGAGCTCCTGGTGGTGGACGACGGGAGTGCGGACGGCACAGCCGATCTGGTCACCGCCGCCTCGGCCGGCTGGCCCGAGCTCCGGCTGCTCAGGCTTCCCCGAAACCAGGGCAAGGGGGCGGCGGTCCGGGAGGGGATGCTCCGGGCGGTGGGCCGGCGGCGGCTGTTCACGGACGCCGACCTCTCCACTCCGATCACCGAGCTGCCCAAGCTGGAGGGGGAGATAGAGGGTGGGGCGGGGATCGCCATCGGGTCGAGGGCCGTTCGCGGCTCCCGGGTCGAGGTCCACCAGCCGGTCCACCGTGAGCTGATGGGCAAGACCTACAACCGCCTGCTGCGCCTCGCCGCCCTCCCCGGGCTGCATGACACCCAGTGCGGCTTCAAGCTCTTCACCGCGGACGCGGCCCTCACCTGCTTCTCCGACCTCGACTGCCTGGGCTTCGGCTTCGACGCCGAGGTGCTGCTGAGGGCCCGGATCCGGGGGATCCGGGTGGCCGAGGTGGGGGTCCGCTGGCGCAACTCCGAGGGCACCCGGGTGAGCTCGCTTCAGGACGGCGGGCGAATGCTGCTGGAGCTGCGCCGCCTGCGGAGCTGCCGCAGACGGCTGGCCGCCGCCCCATCCCATCCTTGACCGACCGCCTCCCCGCGCCGCATCCGCTGGTGGTCGCGGGCGGGCGCCGGGCCCTCCTGCTGCTGGCCGGTTGCGGCTCGAACAGCTGGAGGCTGGGGGCCGCAGCCTTTCTCACCCTGGGTGGCGCCGCCGCGGGCTGGCGCCAGCCAGCCGCCCCGGACTATCTGCAGCTGGCGATCGGCCGGGAGGTCCTGGGGCGGGCGGGGGCCTCCTTCATGGCCGCGCCGTCGGGCGGGCTGGACCTCCGCTCCTGGCTGGCGGCGCTGCTCTCCCTGGGCCTGCACCAGCTGGCCGGGGCCGCCGGCCTGGTGGGGCTGACCGTGCTGCTGGGCTCGGCCTTCGGCCTGCTGCTCGCCGTCTCCGGGTGGCGGGGCAACGCCCATCCCCTGGCCGTGGTGCTGGGCGGCGGTCTGGCGCTGGCGGCGCTGAGCCAGCTTCCGGCCACGACCTCCACCTACTGGCTGGCGCTGCTCGGTGCCGCGGCGCTGCTGCTCCTGCTGGAGTTCAGGCGGGGGCGGCGCTGGGCCCTGGCCGCCCTGGTCGGGCTGTGTTTGCTCTGGGCCAATCTGGAGTCCGCCGCGGTGCTGGTGCCGCCCGCCCTGCTGCTCATCTGCGCCGCCGACCGGCTCGCCCCGCAGCCGCCAGCTAGCCGCCTCCCCTGGCT
>JAJYWQ010000061.1 GCA_021791415.1 bacterium
GGCATCACTGTGATGGTCGGGTCGGCGCCCTGCAGCACGAAGTCGTTGCCTGAGCCGGAGAAGTCGTTGGCCTGCTTGACCACGGTGCCGATCGTGATCGGGGCGGCGGTGGGCGGGGTCAAGGTCAGCGGCAGGGAGATGGAACCACCCGGAGTGACCGGCGAGCCGGAGGGGTTGGTCAGCTTCACGACCGCGGGAGTTCCGGTCCCGACGAAGGCGGCCTGCCATCCGGTCGGCGGCTGGCCGATCGCGACCGCCGACTGCGGGAGGGTGCCGATGGTCAGTTCAGCCGAGCCAAAGGACTGCTGGCTGCTGGCGCTGTTGGTCAAGGTGACGGTGACCACCGTCGGCGTCGCTACGTAGATGGGGCTCGGGGTGGCGCTGGCCGAGTAGTACTTGGTGCTGGTGGCGGCACTGGCCGCCGGGGCCACGACCGGACCCAGGGTAATGACGGCCGAGAGGCCGAGTGCGGTGGCCAGCGCGAGACGCGTCAACTTTCCAGGCAGCCACCCCATGAGAACATGGCGCCCTCCCCTCGAGGCGGGCCGGCGACCGGGGCGGGTCCGGATGAATCCCTCGCCGGGCTCGCGCGTGCTTACGTTGAACGGCACTGGCTGGGCCTCCTCAGATGTTGGAGAGCGACCGCACACCACGGCAAGTGGCCGTGAAGTGAAGGGATGGCAGGCGATTATGTAACAGCACGGCGCCCCGCTGTCAAGAGGACGGCAGCTTCCCGGAGGAGTAGACGGGGGCAGAAGACGGCATGAGCCCGGCCTCGCCATTGTCGACTCGACACCTGGCCCGGCGTGGACGCCTGGGGTGGGCGGGGGAGGCAAATTCGGGGTGCCGCGGCAGGTCTCAGGATCGCCCTCGGCGGCCCCGGGCGCCGCCGCCCCGGTCAGAACTCCTCCTCGTCCTCCTCCAGGTCCTCGTCATCTACCACCGGCTCGTCAGCTTCGTCGCCGTCCTCGAACTCGCCAAAGCCCTCGTCGAGCTCGGTGCGGACCGGCGCCGTCCCCACCAGCTCCTGGTCGTCGTCGTCCATCTGGAGCGGCTCGGCGTCTCGGGAAATCAGCGCCTCCTTGGCGTACGGGCGATACTCGGCCTCGCGCCCCTTGCGGACGGGGAAGGCCACCGTCCCCACCGCCTCCGGGGACTGGTGCACCTCGCGGATGAGCACGTTGACGGCCCCGCCCTCCAGCCGCACCACCCCCGCCTGATACCGGTTCCCCAGCGAGACCAGATGGCGGAGGCGCTGAGCCAGCCTCGGCTCCAGGGCCCCAAGGGCTACTCCCCGGAGGGTGCGGGCGAGCACCTCGCCGTCCCCCAGTTCCAACTCCACAGGGTCGCCAGCGGCCACCTGGGCGGGGTCCACCCGGGTCGGGGGCGAAAGGCGGGTCATGGTGGTCTTGCCGGGCTCCTCGGTGAAGAAGCGCGGAGGAAGGGAGGCCTCACCCGGCACGGCGGCGGCCCGGCCCTGCGTCAGCTCATCCAGCTTGGCAAGCTGGCGCTTGGCGATCGGGTTCAGCGGGTTGAGGGCCAGGGCGCGGCGGTAGGCCTCTTGGGCCTCCTCGAAGCGGCCGGTCTCGATGAGCGCCTTGCCCAGGCGATTGGCGGTCTCCTCGTCCTCGCCAAACCGCTCCTGGATCTCCAAGTTGGCGCTCACCGCCTCCTCCCAGCGCGCCGACAGGGCCATCTGGACGGCGTCCTGCACCAGCTCCAGCTTTGTCCGGGCGTGGTCGCCTACGTCGGACACTGCGTTGCCTCCTGCAAACTAGTTGGAAGTGGGGTTCCGGGAGCGGGGACGACCGCTGGGCGCCCTCCGCGCCCAATTCGGCCGCGCGTCCCCCGCCCACCGGGGCCGCCATATGATAGCGGCAGCGCGCACCTTATTCGGCCGCTGACACGGCCGGGCGCCGCAGGGTCCCTCTGTCATGTCCTCGAACCACCACCCCACCTTCGAGCCCCAAGTCTTCGCCGTGGCCAACCAGAAGGGCGGCGTGGGGAAGACCACCACCGCTGTCAACCTCGGGGCGGCGCTCTCCGAGCGCGGGGCCCGGGTGCTCTGTGTCGACCTCGACCCCCAGGGCCACCTCACGGTCAACATGGGAGTGGCCAAGCCGGACGACCTTCGCCTCACGGTCTACGACGTGCTCTGCGAGCACAACGTCACCGCCGCCGACGTGCGCCTCTACTCGCCCGGGGTGAACGTCGACTTCCTGCCGGCCAACGTGGAGCTGGCAGGCGCCGAGCTCCAGCTGGTGACGGAGATAGGCCGGGAGTCGGTGCTCCGCGAGAAGCTGCACCCCCTCCGCCACGAGTACGACTACATGATCATCGACTGCCCCCCATCTCTGGGGTTGCTCTCGATCAACGCCCTGGTGGCGGCCACCGAGGTGATCATCCCGCTGCAGTGCGAGTACTTCGGCATGAAGGGCATGGAGCAGCTGCAGCGGACCATCGACCGGGTGCGCACCAAGCTCAACCCCCGGCTGCGCATCCACGGCATCCTCCCCACCATCCACAAGGGGCGGACGGTGCACGCCAATGAGGTCCTTCGGGACGTGACCGAGCACTTCGGGGAGCTGGTGTACCCCTTCCAGGTTGGGGACAGCATCCGCTTCGCGGAATGCCCACTGGCTGGGCAGTCGATCCTCCAGTACGCCAGGGACTCGGACGGCGCTGCTGCCTACCGCAGCCTGGCCGAGCATGTGATGGACCAGACCCAGGAGAGGCAGTGAGATGGCGTTCAAGCGCGCCAGTTTGAGCGGCTCGGCCCAGCTCTTCCAGCCCACCCGGGTTCCACCCCGGGAGGCGGCCGAGGACCCGGTGGACCCCGCCACCGCCATGGGCCCGGAGGAGTACCCCGTTCCCCTGGTCACCGAGGCGGTGCCGGAGGTTGTGCCCCAGGGGCACCTCTACCGGCTCACCGACGAGGAGGTGGAGACTTTGGTGGCCGCGTTGCAGCACGCCAAGTTCCCGCACTCCTATCAGCGGCTGCCCAAGCCCCCGCTGGAGGAGTTCGAGCAGCTGGAGGCTCTCCGGCAGAAGCTGGTGGACCAGCGGGGACAGCGCCTCTGAGCACGGAGCCGGCCCGGCCCCGCCTGAAGATCGCCCGGGTCCGAATCACCGGCACCCAGGAGTCGAACTGCTACGTAGTCGCCTGCGCCCGCAGCGGCCAGGCGGTGGTGGTCGACCCCGGCGCCGAGGCCGAGAAGGTCGTGGCCCAGTGCCAGGGCTTGGCGGTGGTGCACATCGTGCTCACCCACGGCCATCGAAACCACGCCGGAGCCAAGGATCAGGTCAGGGAAGCGGTGGGGGGAGTCACCGCCATGAGCCTTCTGGATGCCACAGGCTACCTGCGTTCGGCGGAGCGCTACCTGCAGGACGGGGACCGCCTCCCCTTCGGGGACTTCGAGCTGGAGGTCCTGGCCACCCCCGGGCACAGCCCCGGCAGCCTCTGCTTCAAGGTGGGGAACCACCTGTTCACCGGCGACACCCTGCGCCAGGGGGACATCGGGCCCACCAACCTCCCCGACCAGGACCTGGCCCGCCAGCTGACCTCGGTGCTCTCCCGGCTCCTCACCCTTCCCGAGAACACGGTGGTCTACCCCGGGCACGGCGCCACCACCACCGTGGGCCAGGAGCGCATCTCCAACGTGGCGGTGGAGATGCTGCGCCGGGCCCGATGAGGGCCCTCGAAGCCAGCTCCTACACTACCCGGATGGTGGTGGGAAGCCTCCAGCTCACGCTGCACCTGCCTCTCAGCCACTCGCTGAAGGCCAAGCGGCAGGTGGTGGGGTCCCTGACCGCCCGTTTGCGGAGGGCCTTCAATGTGGCGGTGGCTGAGGTGGACCTGCTGGACAGCTGGCAGCTCGCGGTGATCGGGGTCAGCTGTGTGAGCAACGACAGGAGGGTGGCGGACCGCCTCCTGCGGCAGGTGGCAGACTGGGTGGCCGAGGACGCAGGTGGCGGCGAGGCCATCCTCACCCGCCATGACATCGAGGTGATCAACGTATGAGCCCAGTGGTGGCGGTCATCAAGATCGGCATCGACCCCGTCTTTAAACTCGGGCCGCTGACGATCCACTGGTACGGGGTGGGCTACGCGGTGGCCATCCTGGTGGGCCTCCAGGTGGCCCTCCCCTACGCCGAGCGGCACGGGATCCCCCGGGGCAAGGCGAGCTGGATCGCCTTCTGGGCGGTGGTGGCCGGGCTGGTGGGTGGACGGCTCTTCTACGACCTGCAATCGGGGGCGCTCTACTACCTCACCCATCCGGCGCAGATCTTCGCCTTCTGGAATGGGGGCATGGCGTTCTTCGGGGCCATCTTCCTGGCCGCCCTCACCATGCTCCTCCTGGCCTGGCGGGAGAAGCTCAACTTCTGGGTGCTGCTGGATGCCGCCGCATTCTTTGCCGCCGTCGGCCAGCCCATCGGTCGGATCGGCAACATCATCAACGGGGACATCCTCGGCTACCCCTCCAATCTTCCCTGGGCCACCGAGTACACCAATCCCCATGCCTTCGCCCCCAAGCTGGGGGTCGCCTACCAGCCGGCGGCCGCCTATGAGGCCCTGGTCATCCTGCTGGTCCTGGGGTTTCTCGTCTACCTGCGCCGCCGAGAAGTCCCCGACGGCTGGGTGGGGATCGCCTACCTCATCCTCTATCCCATAACCCAGATCGGCATCTTCTTCCTCCGCGACCCGGTCAACGTGCCCATCATTGCCTTCGGGCTGAAGCAGGCCCAGCTGACCTCGATCGGGGTCCTGGTGCTGGGTATCCCGCCCCTCATCTACGCCTGGCGGCGCACCAACCGGCCCCGGGAGAAGGCGGCGCTCCCGGCGGTGGAGCCGCCGCCGGCGTGACCCCTGCGACCTCGGGGCCGGAGGATCCCGGGCTCGAGGCCTTCGAGGCCACCCTCCCCTTCCGGCTCGACCCCTTCCAGCGCCAGGCGATCGAGGCCCTCTCGACCCACCGCGGGGTGCTGGTGAGCGCGCCCACCAGCAGCGGCAAGACGGTGATCGCGGAGTGGGCCATCTGGGACTGCCTGCGCCGGGGCGGGGAGCGGGCGATCTACACCTCGCCCCTCAAGGCGCTTTCCAACCAGAAGTTCCAGGACCTCTGCCGGCGGTACGGGGAGGACACCGTGGGGCTGGTCACGGGGGAGACCTCTGTGCGCCCCTCCGCCCGGGTGGTGGTGATGACCACCGAGATCCTGCGCAACCTCATCTACGAGGACCCGGCGTCCCTGGCCCGGGTGGGCTGGGTGGTGCTGGACGAGGTCCACTACATAGATGAGTTCCCCCGGGGCACGGTCTGGGAGGAGGTGATAGTCCAGGCTCCCCCCCACATCCGGTTCATCGGTCTGTCGGCCACCATCACCAACGTGGACGACGTGGCGGCGTGGATGGAGGAGCGCCGGGGCCCCACCGCGGTCGTGGTCAGGACCGAGAGGCCGGTGGAGCTGGTCACCTGGCTGGGGGTTGGCAACCGGCTGCTCCCCCTACTCGGCCCGGACGGCAAGCTGGACCGCAGGACCCTTGAGGCGGCCGAACGCGAGGCCGAGGGAGACCGCCGGTTCGGCGGCAACCGGGTGGTGCTGGCGGCGGACAACGATCTGCTGGCGATCCTGGGGGAGCTGGCCGCCCAGCGGATGATCCCCGCCATCTACTTCATCTTCTCCCGAAGAGGATGCCAGGAGGCGCTCTCCCGCTGCGCCACCCACGGCCTGGACCTCAACTCCCTGGAGGAGAAGTTCCTTGTCGACGATCTGCTGACGGACCGGCTGAGCGCGGTGGATGACCCCGAGGAGGCGGCCGTCTACAGCTCCTCCCTGAACATGACCATGCTCCGGGCGGGGATAGCCGTCCACCACGCCGGCCTTCTGCCCTACGTCAAGGAGACCGTCGAGCTGCTCTTCCAGCGCGGCCTGCTCAAGGTGGTGTTCGCCACCGAGACGCTGGCCCTCGGCCTCAACATGCCGGCGCGCGCCTGCGTTATCTCCACCTTCACCAAGTTCGACGGCCAGGGGTTCAGTCCGCTGCGCTCCGGGCAGCTCACCCAGCTCCTGGGACGGGCCGGTCGCCGCGGGATAGACGAGATCGGCCACGGGGTCATCCTGCGGGATCCCGAGGTGGACCTGGGTGTCATCTGCGAGACCCTATTGGGCAACGACATGGCGGTCGAGTCCAAGTTCGCTCCCACCTACAACATGACCCTGAACCTGCTCCGGAGGCGGAGCCCGGGGGAGGCCGAGGAGCTCTTGGAGCAGTCGTTCGGACAGTTCCAGCGCCTCAGGGCGCTGGAGAACGTGGCCCGGAGGCGACCCAATCTGGAGGCCCGGCTCGAGGACCTTCAGAGGAGCCGGTTCAGGCATCCCAGGTCGGCCTGTGACGAGCGCACCCTGAGCCGCTACCTGAGTGCCGAGCGGCTGGCGGCCTCAGCCCGATCCGAGGCCCGCCTGCTGCGCCGGCAGCACTTCCGTGATCGGCGCGAGGGCCGGTACGGCAGGGACGCCCGGGATCCAGGCGGGCAGCTGGAGCGGGCCCGGCGCCATCTGCGGGAGCAGGAGCGAAGGATGACCGCCCTCCCCTGCCGCGGCTGTCCCTACCTTCCCGCCCACCGGGCGGCCCGCGAGGAGACAGGTGAGCTGGCCGCCGCCATCACCGGCGCGGAGGAGACCGCCGCCGCCCGCCGTGACGAGTACCGGCGGCAGTTCCGGGCCTATCGTGAGGTGCTGAAGGAGACCGGCTTCTTGGTCCAGGACCGCCCTACTCGGATGGGGCTTCTGGCGGCCTCGGTGTACGGCGAGAACACGCTCCTGGTGGCCCAGGCGGTGGCCGAGGGATGGTGGGCCGGCCTCTCCACGCCCGAGCTGTGCGGCGCCCTGGTGATGCTGGCGGCGGAGGACCGCAACCCGGACCGCGCGCCCCTGCGCCGGCGCCTCCCCACCAGGCGGCTGGAGGAGATCGCCCGGAGGCTGTCGCGGGCTCAGGCGGAGCTGGCCAGGCTGGAGGCGCGCTGGCAGATCCGCGAGTGCCGCCCCCCTTCCCTGGACCACGTCGGCTACGTGTACGAATGGAGCCGCGGTGTCGCCCTGACCGCCCTCCAGCCCCCTCCGGGTGTGGACCCCGGGGACGCCCTGAGGGCCACCAAGGCCTGCTTCACCCTGGCTCGGCAGCTGGAGGGGGCGGTGGAGGGGTGGGACCTGCACGCGGACGTGCAGCAGGCGCGCCAGAGCCTGGAGCGCGACCTGGTGCGCCGAGTGTGACCGCCGGCACTTTTCGCTACCATCCCGTGGTCCGGATCTCAAGGTGGGGGAGTGATGGTGTCTGAAGAGCGGCTGGCGGGGTACCGGGTGGCGGGTCGCGTGGGAGTGGTCACGCTGGACTCCCCAGGCAACCGCAACGCCCTTTCCCGCCTGCTTCTGGCCCAGCTCCTGGCGGCGCTGCGGGGGGCGGCAGAGGACCCCCTGGTCCGGGTCGTGGTCCTCGGGCACACGGGGACCACCTTCTGCGCCGGGGCGGACCTGAAAGAGCAGGAGGAGGCCCGAGCCCGCACCGGCAGGAGCCCGGGGGCCGGCGCCCTGGCGCCCATCCTGGAGGCTATCCTCGACTGCCCCAAGCCGGTGGTGGCCGAGGTCGCGGGAGCGGTCCGGGGCGGGGGCATGGGGCTGGTGGCGGCCTGCGACCTCGCGGTGGCGGCCGAGCCCGCCACCTTCGCCTTCAGCGAGGTCAGGGTGGGGGTGGCCCCGGCGGTGATCGCCCCTGCGGTGCTGTCCCGGATGGCGCCCGCCCTGGCTTCGGAGCTCTTCCTGACCGGCCGGACTTTCAGCGCGGCGGAAGCCCTGCGGGCCGGGCTGCTCAGCCGGGTCGTCCCGGCCTCCGAGCTCTCCCGCGAGGTCGCGGATTTGGTCTCGGAGCTGCTGGCTGGCGCGCCGCAGGCGCAGGCCGAGGTGAAGAGGCTGCTGGCCCGCGTGCCCCGGCTAGACCGCCAAGAGGCGCTGGAGCAGATGGTGGCCCTCTCGGAGCGCCTCTTCTCCGCCGAGGAGGCCCGAGAGGGGATCTCCGCCTTCAAAGAGCGACGGCCACCCTCCTGGTCCCGCTGACTCTCTCCTCAGCCGCGCAGCACCAGGCGGCGCTGGTCGCTCGCCAGCACCGCCACCGCCAGCCCGAATACCCCCAGATCCCGGGCCACGATGTCAGTGACCCCGCCGGTGATAGAGAGGGAGATCACGATCTCCAGCAGGGCAAGCGCGCTGAGGACCGCCGCCAGCCGGGTGGCCACCCCTAGACAGAGGGCCACCCCCAGCACCGAAAGGGCCCATCCATGGGCCAGCACCAGGGCGAGGGCCAGATGGGAGGTCGAGGGTATGGCGGGCACGTAGCCGGTCCAGAGGCTGGGCTGGATGAGCTCGTGGATGCCGAACCAGAGCAGCACCAACCCCAGCGCCACCCGGGCCACGGCGGGGGCCCAGGGCTGGATCCGGTCCATAACCTGCGCCCCGGGGTGCGACCCGGACGCCGCGGCGACCGGGGGTGGGGGCGAGGCCAAAGGTCGCTCGGCGGCGCGGGCAGCGGCACGGGCCATCCGGTTGCGGCGCGGCACCGTCAGCCCACCACGTGGCCGGAGGCGTCGGTCACCACGAGTCCGTCGTCGCCGTAGTTGTACTCGGTGTTCTGGGCGTCGTCCCCGAAGCTGGCCTCGACGAAGTACACGTGGTCGGAGGCGGGGTAGGTGTTGGTGATAGGCGCCTGGCTCCCGCCGAGGACGTTCAGGGTGAACACGATCGAGCTGCCCTCGCTCCTCACCTTGTAGGAGAAGCCCGAGAGTGCCAGCTGGGCCGTCTGGCTCGGCGTCCCCGGGTAGAGCTGGTAGGTGTACGAGGCGTAGGAGGTGGAGGAGAGCAGCGGTCCCGGGGTGCCGGATGCGGTCGGCTGCGCGCTGGGGCTGCTGCTCGGGCTGGCGCCCGGAGAGGGCTGGGCGGAGGTCCTGGGGGTGGGGGTGGTTGCCGCCGCCAGCGGCCTGCCCCCGGTGAGGGGCGCCACTCCGAGGCTGCCCGGACTCGAGTACCCGTGCACTGCCAGCAGTGCGGCCGCCACCGCCGCCACGGAGAGCGCGGCCGCCCCCCGCCTGCCGATCTCCTCGCCACCTATGCGCATGCTTCGATCACCTCAGATGCTCCCCGCGCCCCAGAGATTAACCAAATCCGGGGCCCTAAGTGGTCGATCGACCTCCGCCGGCGCTCCGCTCAGGCGTTGACCTCGACCAGCGCCAGGTGGTGATGCTGCTGCAGATAGGCCCGCACCGCCAGCAGCGCCGCGGCCCCCTCCCCCACCGCGGAGGCCAGCTGCTTGGTTGAGCCGGAGCGCACGTCCCCTGCCGCGTAGACCCCGGGCATCGAGGTCCGGTAGGCCAGGTCGGTGTTGACGAAGCCCCAGCGGTCCAGCTCCACCACCCCGCGCAGAACCTCGGAGTTGGGAGTGAGCCCGACGAACACGAAGACCGCGGCCGGATGCCAGCGGAACTCCTCGCCGGTGTCCTGGTTCCGGGCCAGGACCTCCTCCACCCGGGTCTTGCCCCGGATCTCTGTGAGCTGGGTGGAGGTGTGGACCTCGAACCGAGGGTCCGAGGCGACCTTGTCCTGCAGCAACCGCGAGGCGGTGAGCTCTTTCTGGTTCTGCACCAGCCGGATCCTGCGCGCGAACTTGGCCAGGAACAGGCCCTCCTCCAGGGCGGCGTTGCCGCCGCCCACCACCAGGATCTCCTCCGCCCCGCGGTAGAAGGGGCCGTCGCAGGTGGAGCAGAAATGCACTCCCGCTCCCAGGAGCTGGTCCTCGCCGGGGATCCCCAGGCGGCGATAGGTGGAGCCGGTGGCGAAGAGGACGGCATGAGCTCCCAGCAGCTGGCCCCCCGCCAGCGCCACCTGGAGGTCCTCACCCGAGGGCTCCACCGAGGCCACCCGAGCCCCGGCCACCAGCTCCACCTCGTAGCGTCGCGCCTGAGCCACGAAGCGCTCCATCAGCTCCGCCCCTCCGACCCCGTCGGGGAACCCGGGATAGTTATCTATTCGCTCGGTGACGCCGGCGTTGCCCCCCA
Organism: bacterium; assembly: GCA_021791415.1. GTDB lineage: Bacteria > Chloroflexota > Dormibacteria > Aeolococcales > Bog-877 > JAJYXT01. The sequence continues at coordinate 10,097 of JAJYWQ010000061.1, forward strand.
GGCCGCCGGAGTCGATGACCACCGCCGAGATCCCCTCCCGGGCGGCGTATATGGAGGCGGCCAGCCCGGCCGGGCCCCCTCCCACGATGACCAGGTCGTAGGCCCTGCGACTCGCCTCCACCTGGATCCCGAGCTTGCGAGCCAGCTCCTCGTCGCTGGGCTCGAGCAGGTGGGAGCCATCGGGGAAGACGATGGTGGGAATGGTCCGCCCGCCCCCCTGGAGCTGCTCGACAAACTCCAGGCCGGCGGGGTCCTGGTCGATGTCCACCCAGCCGTACCCGATCCGATGGGAGCTGAGGAAGGCCTTGCTGCGCTGGCAGTCAGGACACCAGGGAGCGCCGTAGACGGTGATCTGGTCCACGGACTAAGTCTCTCACAGCGTGAGGCTTCCCGGCCGGTCGGGGACGTAGACTGAGGTCGAATGGCCAGCGAATTCGCCTCCGCGCCCGATGACCGAGAGCTCCTGGAGACGGCGGTCCTGCGGGCGGTGCGGAGCCTCTCCGAGGCCATGCCCCAGCACACCATGGCCGCCGCCCACCACCTGGGGATCTCCGGCAGCGAGGTCCGCGCCCTCAATGTCGTGAGCAGCCATCGGGGCCTCACGGCCGGCGAGCTGGGAGCGGCGCTGGGAGTCACCAGTGGTGGGATCACCGGGATAGTGGACCGGCTGGAGCGGATCGGCCACCTGCGGCGAGAGCCAGACCAGTCGGACCGCCGGCGTGTGAAGGTCGAGGTGACCGAGGAAGCCGGGCAGGTGGCCCGGGAGATGCTCTCGGGACTCAACCAGGAGATTCGTCTCCTCCTTCAGGACCGCACCCCGGCGGAACTCGTGCTCCTGGAGGCCTTCCTCCTCCAGCTAGCAGGGGCCATGCGCAGAAGCGCCAGGGAGCTGAGGGCTTCCCCACCACGCTCCCGGACGCCCGGCCCCGCCTCCAGGCGCTGACCTCGGCGTCCCTCCTCATCCCGAGGACGGCGTTTTTCTTGCCGGGTTGAGGGAGCCGCACCCGCCGCGGGCCCGCGGCCCGACGGCTTGACATACACCGCCTAGTTATATAACCTTGCGGTTATGCTATCTGAGGACGCTGTGAGCCGCACCTTCGCCGCCCTGGCCGACCCCACCCGACGGTCCATCCTCGAACGCCTCGCCGCCGGCGAGCTGGGTGTCGTGGAGCTCGCCAGGGGCGCGGCCATGACCCAGCCGGCCATCACCAAGCACCTCCGAGTGCTGGAGCGGGCTGGGCTGGTGAGCCGGTCTAGAGAGGGACAGCGGCGACCCGCCCGTCTCCGGCCGGATGGCCTTGTGCCGGCGGATCTCTGGATGCGGCGCGCCCGGGAGGAGTGGATGGCTCGCCTCGACCGGCTGGAGTCGCATCTCGCCACCTGGAACGGTCCAACCGAAGTGGAGGAAGCCCCGGATGCCTGATCCCCAGATCCCCACCGATCTTCGCCAGGCGCACCCGCGCCGTGAGCTTGTAGTCCGGCGCACCCTGAGGGCCACCCCCCAGCGGGTGTTCGAGGCCTTCACCGACCCGGAGCAGCTGAAGCAGTGGTGGTGGCCGAGCGGGTTCACCGCCCCGGCCGCCGAGGTCGACCTGCGCGTGGGGGGAGCCTACAGGATCGCCATGAGGTGGCCGGAGTCCATTCCCGAGGAGTCCCAGTTCTCGCACCACATGGGCGGCGAGTACTACGAGATCGACCCGCCGCACCGGCTGGTGATGAGCGGCCGGGCTGTCAACGAGCAGCAGGGCGAGCTCTTCGCAACCCTCATCGAGCTGTCCCTGGAGGAGGTCCCTGAGGGGACGCTCCTGACCATGCGCCAGTCCTACTTCGACCCCATGCCTCCCGAGGCTGCTCTCGGGGGTGCCGAGCAGGGCTGGGCGGAGCAGCTGGACAAGCTGGATCGGCTGCTGGGAATAGGGGGAGGCGCCCAATGATCACGCCCCACACGCTCAGCATCCCAGGCGTCGACCTGGTATATGACGTCCACGGGCCGGCGCCAACGCGGAACGGCACGCCGCCCCTTCTCATGATCGGACAGCCCATGGACGCAGGCGGCTTCAGCGCCCTGGCCTCCCACTTCCCGGAGCGCACCGTGGTCACCTACGATCCCCGGGGCATCGGCCGCAGCACCCGCTCGGACGGACGGGTGGACCATGACCCGGTTGTCCAGGCGGAGGACCTCCACCGGCTGATCGCCGCTCTGGACGCAGGTCCAGTCGAGATGTTCGCCAGCAGCGGAGGCGCCGTGACCGCCCTCGCCCTGGTCGCCGCCCATCCGACTGACGTCCGGCTTCTGGTGGCCCACGAGCCGCCGATCCTGGGAATGCTCCCCGACCGGGAGGCCGCCGAGCGGGCCATGGGCCAGGTCCTGGCCGCCTACCGAGCGGGCGGTACGGGCGCGGGCATGGCGGCCTTCATCGCCATGACCTCGTGGCCCGGCGAGTTTACCCGGGAGTACTTCGACCGGCCAGCTCCCGAGCCCGCACAGTACGGACTGCCGGCGGAGGACTCTGGCGCCCGGGACGACCCGCTGCTCTCCGGGCGCTCGGCCGCAGTGACAGCCCAGCTTCCAGACGTCGCGGCGCTGGCGGCATCCCCTACCCGAATCGTGGTCGCCGTGGGCGAGGAGTCGCGGGGGCTCCTCGCCGCGCGGTGCGCGGCCGTCCTCGCCGAACGCCTTCACCAGCAGCCTACCGTCTTCCCGAGCCACCACGGCGGCTTCGTGGGAGGCGACCATCCATTCGCCGGACAGCCCGAGGCGTTCGCGCGCCGCCTCCGGGCCGTCCTCGGCGCCCTCGGGGGGACCAGTGGGGTGCCGGATGAGTCTTAGCCGGAGCTGCCCCTGGGCGCCCGGATCTAGCGGTCCATCGCCGGGCCGGCACCGGCGCCCACCAGTTCGGCCGCGGCAGACGGGGCGGGTACGGGCTCTTCCGCGGGCACTTCCCGGCGAAGGAGCCGGCGCGCCCTGAGGCCGAGCCAGCCGATCAGCCCCTCGGGCAGGGCGACCAGGAGGTCCATCACCTGGATCTCCAGCCCAAGCGTGAGGGCGGGCCCGATGGCGAGGCCGGCCAGCGCCAGGCCCGCACCCCACCAGACCTGGGAGGTCCCGAACCCCCCGACCCCCTGGATGGGGAGGGCGAAGAGGAGGGTCCGCACAGCGAGGGCCAGCCACACCTGCCAGAAGGTCACGTGTGCCCCCAGGGCGAGGAAGAGGCAGAGGTACTCGAGGGCCGCCAGCACCCGGGCCCCGGCGGTGGTGGCCAGCAGGCCGACCCCCATCCGCCAGCTGCTCAGCTCCCCCAGCGCGGTCTCCGCTCGGACCGCGAGCCGGCCCACAAAGCGGATCCCCTCGACGCGCCTCAGCAGCGGCTGGCGCACCCTTCGGATGAAGAGGGAGGCGATGACCAGGAGCAAGGCCACCGCCAGGGCGATGGCACCCATGCGCAGGGAACGGGGCAGCCGGGCTCCGGCCAGGTCCGCTGAAACCAGAAGGATCACCGCCAGGCTGGCGAAGTCGAAGAGGCGCGCCACCACCGCAGCCCCGGTGCCCCGGGGGATCGAGGCCCCCAACTCCCGGCGAGCCAACCAGATGAAGGCGGCGTCCCCACCCGGGCCGGGAAGGACCTGACCGGCCCCCCAGCTGGCCGCGGTCACGCCGAGGACCGCGGGGGAGGAGCCGCCACCCAGGAGCAGCCGGTAGCGCAGGGCCCGCATGGCGACGTAGCCCGCCGCCAAGAGGGCAGCCAGCAGCACCAGGGGCGGCGAGACGTGAGCCAGGGCATGTCCGACTGTCGCCAGGGACACTTTGTGCAGGACCAGGTACAGCAGCACCACGGCAACCAGGGCTCCCAGCCCCACCCGGGGCCATGGTCGCCCGGCCCAGCGGGCCAGCGCAATGACACGGGTGCTCATTTCATGTCCATTCTGAAGGGCCGACCGACAAAGGGGCTGAGCCGAGGCTTAGAGCCCCCTCGTCGGTCCCTCCTCCACGCGTCAGCCGCGCTCCACCGCGAAGCGCTTGGCCCCCACCGGCAGCGACGGTGGAGGCGCCTCGATCCTCGCTCTGGAGTCCACCACGAACGCCCCCTTCTCGGTCACCACCACCGGATTGCACTCCACCTCCGCCAGCGCCGGATGCTCCTCGGCCAGGGCGGCCAGGGCCGCCAGCGTCCGGATGGCGGCCTCCACGTCAACCGGGGGGGAGCCGCGGAAGCCGGTTAGAAGGGGGTAGGTGCCCAGTTCCGCGAGCATCTCGCCGGCGTCGGTGGGCGAGACCGGGGCCAGCCAGACCGAGGTGTCGTGGAGCAGCTCCACCGCCGTTCCTCCCGCCCCACACGCCACCACCGTCCCGAACTGGTGGTCGCGGACGGCTCCCATCAGCAGCTCGACCCCGCCCTCCAGCTGGGGCTGGACCACGAACGACTCCACCTCCACGCCCTGGCCGTGCAGCCTGGAGGCCATCTCCCGGGCGGCATCCAGGACCCCCACCTCCGAACGCAGGCCGAGCCGCACCGCGCCCAGCTCACTCTTGTGCAAGATCGCCCGGCCCTCCCCCTTCAGCACCACGGGAAAACCCAGCTCCGAGGCTGCGCTGGCCGCACCCTGGGGGTGGGCGGCCCGCCGGGTGGGCAGGACCTGGATGCCGTACTCCTGGAGGAGGCTGTCGGTCTCCTCACTGCGGAGCCAACGCGGGCCGCCACGAAGCCAGTCGGAGAGTCGGGCAGCGACCTGTAGCTGCTCCGGCGCCGCGCTTCCCTCCTCATCCGCTTCGGGCCGCTCCCGCCACCGGCGCAGGCGCAGCGCCGCGGCCAGCACCCGCGCCGGATTCTCTGGGAACGGGTACGAGGGCACCTGCACCTCCGCCGACCGGAGCTGCTCGGGAACTCCCTCGCTGGTCATGAACACGGTGACCACGGGGACCCGGCGCGGAAGGGCTCCGGCGGCCTCCCGGATCGCCGCGGCCACATCCTCCGCGCGGGTCACCAGGGGGGGGGTGAAGATCACCACGAGAGCGTCCACGCCGGGATCCGAAGTCACGACCTCGATGGCCCGCCGGTAGTCCTGAGCCGAGGCGCTGGCGATCATGTCAACGGGGTTCCCGGTGGCGGCCTCCGGCGGGAGGAAGCCCAGCAATTGCTCCCGGGTCTGCGGCTGCAGCTCCGCCACCGTGAGCGAGTTGGCCTCCAGAGCGTCCGAGCAGAGGATCGCCGGCCCGCCAGAGTTGGTGATGATTCCGACCCGGGGCCCCTCAGGCAGAGGCTGGGTGGCGAGCATGGACAGGAGGTCGAAGAGATCGGAGAGGGTCTCGGTGCGCAGCACCCCGGTGTGCTTGAAGAGGGCGTCCACGGTGGCGTCCGAGGCGGCCACCAGGGAGGCGGTGTGCGAAGCGGCAGCGCGGGCGCCGGCCTTGCCGCGGCCACTTCTGACCGCCACTATCGGCTTGCGTCGCGACACCCGGGAGGCGATCTGGGCGAACTTGCGCGGGTTCCCAAAGGACTCCAGGTAGAGCGCCACCAGCTCGGTGCGCGGGTCGTTCTCCCAGTAGCAGAGGAGGTCGTTGCTGCTCAGGTCAGCCTTGTTCCCCACCGAGACGAAGCTGCTGAGGCCCAGCCCCAGGGTCCTGGTGCTCTCGATGATGGCGAGCCCCAAAGCCCCGCTCTGGGAGAGGAAGCCGATGGTCCCGGGCCAGGGGGTGGCGGGGGCGAAGGTGGCGTTGAGCCGGACATCGTCGGCCGTGTTGAGGACCCCCATGCAGTTGGGACCGACCAGCCGCATGCCCGACTCCCCACAGATGCGCAGCAGTTCGCGCTGGCGCTCCTGGCCCGCCGGGCCGGCCTCGGCAAAGCCGGCGGAGATCACCACAAGGGCCCTCACCTGCTTGTCGACGCACTGGCGGGCGACGTCGATGACCGCCTTGGCGGGAACACAGACCACGGCCAGGTCCACCGGTCCCGGGATCGCCGTCACCGAGCGGTACGAGGACACCGACTGGACCACCGAGGCGGCGGGGTTGACCGGATATACCGGTCCCTGGAAGCCGTACTGGAGCAGGTTGTGGAAGACCTCCCCGCCGATGGTGCCGCGGTCCCGGCTGGCCCCGACGACCGCCACCGAGCGGGGTTCCAGGACCGCCGCGACCGCCGCCGCCGCCGCCTGGCTCTCCCGCTCCAGGTAGCGCTGCAGGGCTCCCTTGGTGATCTCGGTGGGGAACTCGACGGCCACCGATCCCGGCTGGGAGTCGGTGTGCAGGGTGAAGCCGCTGTTGGCGAAGACTTCGAGCATCGCCGAGTTCTCCGGTAGCACCGAGGCCTCGAAGACGCCGATCCCGAGTCGGCTGGCCGCCTCGGCGAGCTGGGCCAGCATGATCGAGGCCAGCCCCTGACCCTGGTATTCGTCCACCACGGTGAAGGCGACCTCGGCCCGGCCCGGGGTGGTGGAGATGCAGATGGCGTGCGCCAGCGGACGTGGGGGGTCCCCCTGAAGGGCCAGCAGCCCGAAGCTTCGTCTGCCGTCAACCTGGACCAGGAGGTCGGAGGTGGCCTCCTGGTCGACGGCGCCCGAGAAGAAGCGGGTGGCCAGCGCCCGCTCAGACAAGCTGGCCAGCAGCTGGCGGACCAGCTGCCCGTCCTCTGGAGTGAGCTCACGTAGCCGGGCGGTGGACCCGTCCCGAAGGACTACCTCGCTCGCATGGAGAAGCGCTTCATCCACCACACTCCATGGTTTAGCGCACCCGGACCTCGGACGGCGCGGGTGATTCCCACCGCCGTGCGTGGCAACTTCACCCGAGCGTGGTTCCACTCGCTCCTCTCCCCGTGGTAACACCCTGCCCCGCCGTTCCGGGCAGTCGGATGATCAGCTCATGGCGGCAGGGTTGCGCTCGGCTTTGCGGACGATGGAGGGGGCTCCGGCGGTAACGGCTGGCCTAAGGCCAGTGGCCGAAGGCAGGGGCCGGACCTGGCGGGAGATGATGGCACTGCTCCCGCAAGTGGAGCCGGTGTGGCTCTCATCCGAACAGCAGACTTGCACCGAATGCGACTCCGTGCCTGGGCTGACGACCCTGCCGCCTGATTGCTACATCGGCTGAGTTCCTGAGGGTCTCGGCGCGCTCGCCCGGCGGGCGAGTTCCGACCCTGGTTGACCTGCCGTGCCACCGTCCCCAATCGGCCCGCACGGCGACGCCCGGTGCACCTCCACCTTTCGCCACCTCACTCAGCGCGGCGGAGATGGAGCCGGTCCGGTGGTGGCAGGAGCGCGCCTACCTGGAGGCGCGGGCGGCGTCGGCTGGTCCCCACCCCCTCCACGACCTGGGCCTCAAACTGGCCGCGGGGGGAGGGCCTCCGGGAGGAGGTGGCGGCCCGGGGCGAGGTCACCCGGGACGGCCAGCGGGTGGACTGCCTCACCCTGAGGCTCACGCCGCCCGGGGACCCCGCCTGACCGCCGATCCCGCGGTCCGAGCCCTTTTCAGTCCTCGGTGGGCAGATGAACGAACATCGTCTGGATCCCCACCCGGCCGGGGCCGCGCAGCCGATTGAAGACCAAGCGCCCCACCCCGGCGAAGATGCCGGTGCGTAGCCCGTACACGGTGGGTCGCATCCGGACCGAGGGGTCCATGTACACCCAGCCCCCCGGCTCGACGTCTATCTCCTCGCCGGCCTCCAGCTCCTTCTCCAGGACGTTCCCGTACCCGTGCAGCCAGACGACCCCGTCTCCCTGTCTGGCCTCGAAGCGGTCCACCCAGAAGCCGTTCTCCCCGAAGAGGTTGTTGGAGATTCCCCGGATCCTGGAGGCGCTGTAGCGGGCGGAGGCGGTGGCCGCGAGGAACTGGTGCTCCCGGACCAGAATGGCGGCTCCCTGGGGCAGCTCAAGCGGGAAGACGTGGCCGGGAGCGTCCCTCGAGAAGGCGATCTCCCCTCTGCCCCTCGCCTCGGTGAGAAGGACTTCGCGGCCGGCGACCAGCCGCCGAGCCGCTCCCCGGACGGCGGCCAGCCGGATGTCCACCTGGGGATCCTTCCAGAGGATCACGTGGTGCTCGAAGTACACCGGCATGGAGCCGTCCATCTGGCAGTGGAGGAGAGGGACCAGCTCCCCCTGGATGGTGTACTCCACGCCCGGACCCCTCCCACCCCGGAGATCGGTGGGCAGCAGGTGGGGCGGATTCACGGGGCCGACCGCGCAGCTGTCATGGCGCGAAGGGTAGTCCCGCGACAGCCCGCCGGCAGGGCCGGCTCAGAGGTGGATGGAGGGGAAGCCGCCAGCGGTCACCGTGAAGGAGGCCCACATTCCCAGCCCTTCGTGCCCTGGGACCAGGCAGGCGATCCGGTAGGAGCCCACCGCCGAGGCCACGAAGGAGAAGGTGAGGCTGCCCCCCGGGTTCAGCCCGACCGTGGGGTCAGGGCTGCTGGCGCCGGGAAAGACCGGGGTGGTGCCCGTGGGCGTCACCACCACCGCCGAGTGGTTGATGGTGGCCGCGTTGCTGAAGTCGATCACCACCGTCCAGCCCACCGGCACTGAAACCGCCAGCTGGCCGTTGGAGTACCCGTCGTAGCTGAGCCCGCGGTTCACCCCGTGGTAGCCGGCGACCAGCTTCAGGGTGGCGGTGTGGGCGGCGGGATCGTAGCTGAGCCACTGGTCGAGGGTGACGCTGGTGGGGGTCGGAGTGGGGCTGGGCCGGACCTTCGGGGTCGGGGTGGGAGTGGGTGTGGGCGGTGTGAAGAACTGGGGGGTGGCGGTTATGAGCCCGTCAGCGGTCACGGTCACGGAGCGGGTGGCGCTGGTCTGACCGGCGACGGTCCAGGATACGAAGGGGTTGGTCGCGGGGTGGGTCGGCTCCGCGGTGAGGGTCGCCTGCTGGCCGCAGCTCAGGGGAATGGTGGTGGTCCCCAGGTCGAGGCGGCGGGTGGTGCTTCCGACCCGCGCCTCCACGGTGCCCAGTAGCCCCGAGCTGGCGGCCGGGATCTGGACTGTGACCGAGCATCCGACTCCCTGGGACGGTGAGTTGAGCGGTCCCTTGCCGCATCCCACCAGCAAGAGCCCGCCGGCCGCAAGTAGGGAGATCGGAGCCGCGCCCAGACGGATGGGCGCACCACGAGTCACCCCCGCGAGTCCCCTGGCACCATCCTTCTCAGGGTACCGGATCGACCCATGGCCACGGCCCTCCTAGGGCTGCGCGCTGCCTGCTTCCGCGGTAGGGTATGCGCGTATGACAGCGGTCCAGCCGGTCGTCACCCACGGTACCGGGCATTCCACCACCGAGGAGCGAGACCGCCCCTGGCAGGTGGTGGTCTGGAACGACCCTGTGACCCTCATGAGCTACGTGGTGGTGGTGTTCCGCCGGCTGTTCGGGTACGACCTGGAGACGGCCACCCAGCTCATGCTGAAGGTCCATGTGGAGGGCCGGGCGGTGGTCGCGACCGAGCCCCGTGAGCGCGCCGAGGTCTCCGTGGCGCAGCTTCATGCCCACGGTCTCCAGGCGACTCTAGCGCGCGACTGAGCTTGGCGGAGATCCGCCGCGAGGGCGATCAGACGCTCTTTCAACTTGAGCCGAAGGAGCGGCAGGTGCTGCTGGAGATCGTGGACCGGATCGAGCCAATGTTGGGCAGCTCCCGCTGGGTGTCCCCCCGCGCCTACGGGGATGAGGGGCTGGAACGCGAGTTCCGCCGGCTGGCGGGAGACGACCTGGAGCGTTCCCGCGACGCGGACCTGGCCACCCTGAGGGAGGGGCTCGCGGGCCCCTTGCCGGTCCGACTCGGGGATTCGGATGTCTGGGGGTGGGTCCGGGCTCTCAACTTCCTGAGGCTGGCCCTGGCGGAGCAGTTGGGAATCTCCGAGGACGGCTGGGAGGAGCGGTACTCCCCCCGCCAGCACCGCCGGCCCCCCCTGGCCACGCTCCACCTGCTCAGCTGGTTGCAGGAGGAGCTCATCGACAGCCTGGCCTGAGGCGCTTCTCCGCTCGGCCCAGACCGGACAAGGCTCGGGGCGGGCCCCGGCGTCGTGGCGGCCGGGCGGTGACCCGCGATCGGTGGCGCCTCGGGCCCGGCCACGGCAGCTCGGTGGGGCGGAGCGGCGCCGGGCGCCCCCGGGTGGCGGGGCGGGCTCACCACCTGGCCACCTCCACCCCGCGCGGACGTCCTGCTCCCCGGAGGTCAGGAAGCGCCCCTCCGTCCCGGGGCACCAGCGACGGCGGAGGCGATCGTCGCTAGCCCCGGCCCTCGGCCCACACCTCCGCCATCCAGGCCTCCACCTTGTCCGCCTGGGAGGGAAGCGCCGCGCTGAGCACCCGACACCCGTCGGTGGTGACCACCACGTCGTCCTCGATCCTGACCCCCACCCCGCGTAGCTCCGCCGGGACGGTGGCGTCGTGGGGCTGGAGGTAGAGCCCGGGCTCCACCGTGAGGACCATGCCCACGGCAAGCTGGCCCTTGGGATAGAGCTCCTGGGCGGCATGGGCGCAATCGTGGACATCCAGGCCCAGCATGTGGCTGACCCCGTGCAGCGTGTAACGCTGGTGCAGCTGGCTGTCCGCTGCCAGGGCCTGCTCCGCGCTCACCGGCAGGATCCCCAGTTCCTCCAGCCCCCTAGCCAGGACCCGCTGCGCCGCCCGGTTGGCAGCCTGGAAGTCATTTCCCGGCCGGACCTCCGCGAAGCCGGCCTGCTGGGCGGCCCACACCAGCTCGTACACCCGGCGCTGCTCCCTGCTGAAGCGGCCGTTGATCGGCAGGGTGCGAGTCACGTCAGCCGTGTAGTAACGCTGCGTCTCCACCCCGGCGTCCAGGAGAAGGAGCTCTCCCGGTCGCAGCTCCCCCGTGTTTTGGCTCCAGTGCAGGATGGTGGCGTGGGCCCCGGCGGCGGCGATCGTGGGGTACCCCGTGTCATAGCCGCCGGTGCGGGCCCGGCGGAAGAAAACCGCCTCCACATCCCTCTCGGACCGGCTCGCCGGCAGCTCCCGGACCACATCACGGAAGGCCGCCACGGTGAGGTCCACCGCCTCCTGCAGTAGGTCGACCTCCAGCGGGTCCTTGAGAAGCCGCATCTCCGACAGGCGGGCCTGGAACTCCTCGTCCGGCCCGGCTATGTCCGCCGCCAACCGGTCAACCGCCGGATCCAGCCCTCGCAGCACCGCCCCGCGGTCGTGGGCTCCCAGCACCTGCGGCAGCTCGCCCAGCGGACGAGCCTCGAGGCCGAAACGAGACGCTGTGGCCCTAAGTCCGCGGCGGGGTCCGACCCAGAAGACACCCCGGCTCCGATCGGTGAAGAAGTCCGACCGCGTGAAGTCGGCCTCGGGCTCGCAGTACAACCGAGCCTCGTGGCCGCCTCCCGGCTGGGGCTCCAGGACCAGGACCTCATCCGGCTCGCCCTCCCCGACCAGGTACAGGAAGTCGGTTCCAGGGCGGAAGCGATATTCAGTGTCATTGGAGCGGACCCGCCCCGCCCCCGAGGGGACGACCAGCAGCTGGCCGGGGAACATCTCCGAGATCCGCCGGCGCCGCTCCAGGTACAGGTCCAGCCCGCTGATGGGGCTCACCTTCGCCCCTGGCAGGGGCTCCCACCCCTGAGTCATGTACTCCAGGAGCGCGGGAGGGGGGATCCGGTCATAGTTGGTTCGGGTGCCCTCGCCCGCCGTGGCTCCGTGATCGTCGGCCGACTCGCTCACCTGGCGATCTTAGCGGCCCCGGCCGCCCCGAACTCCGATGCCGGTGTCATCGGCTCGGGCCACCCGCGGCGGCGATGCCACTCAAGATCTAGCAGCTCGGCCAGGCGGGCGCGGGCCAACGGCCCGAGGCGCCGGGAGCGGGCCAGGCCTTGGTCCTGGGCGCGCAGCTCCTCCTCGTACGCCCAGGCGTCGAAGATCGCCGCCAGCAGGAGAAGACCGGGGGCTCGCAGCGGATGCGTCCAGAACCGGCGCCGGGACATGGAGATCCCGACCACGCATCCCTCCCGCGCCGGGCCGGGGCCCCGCCAGCCCAGGTCGGCCCGCCGGATCGGCAGCCCGGCCGCGAGATGAGCGCGGGCACGGTCCAGGGATGCATCGTCGAGGGCGCGAAGGCCGGGGAGGAGGCGCCGGTCGTGCGCCCTCAGCTCAGGTGGCGAAGCGGGCATCTGGGCCTCACCTCAAGGAGCGTCTTCGGGTTAGAAGTCCAGTTTAGACCGGCCCGCAAACGGCGGCGGAAGAATGGGAGACGGCCCGGCCGGTAACCTTGTGGGCCGTGCGCAGTGTCGAGACGTTCGAGGTGCAGGCTGCGGCAGCGCCGGCCGGGGATCCCCGCCGTTCCGCCGCCATGCCCAAGGTCGCCTACTTCTCACCCGAGTTCGGGGTGAGCGAGGGGCTCCCACAGTACTCGGGGGGCCTGGGGGTGCTGGCGGGTGACTACCTCAAGGTCGGCGCGGCGGAGGGGCGACCGCTCGTGGGTGTGGGCCTCTTCTATCACCTGGGGTACTTCCACCAGCGGCTGGGCCGAGAGGGCTGGCAGGAGGAGGTGTACGAGGAGCTGGACCCCGCGGGCCGGGGGCTGGAGCCGGTCGCAGGCCCCGGTATCGAGGTGGCGATGGGAGGGCTCCACGTCCGGGCCCTAGTTTGGCGGCAGTGGGTGGGCAGGGTCCCGCTCTATCTCCTGGACACCACGGGGGCAGAGAACACCGACGAGGCGCGCCCGATCACCGACCGCCTCTATGGGGGCGACGTCGAGCACCGACTTCAGCAGGAGATCCTGCTCGGTGTGGGCGGGGTCCGGGCGCTCCGCGCCGCCGGTGAGGACCCTGCCCTCTTCCACAGCAACGAGGGCCACGCCGGCTTTCTCGTGTTGGAGCGGCTGCGGGAGCTGGTCCAGGACCGGGGCCTGGGCTTCGACGAGGCGGTGGAGCTGGTGCGGGCGGCGACCGTCTTCACCACCCACACCCCGGTTCCCGCCGGCATCGACCACTTTCCCCGGGAGCTGATGGAGCGGTACCTGGGAGGTTTCTGCACCGACCTCGGAATCCCCGTGGACCGGCTCATGGCCCTGGGGCACTTCCCCGAGGAGGATCCGGGAGCGCCGTTCAACATGGCGGTCTTCGGGCTGCGGATGTCCGGAAGGGCCAATGCCGTCTCCGAGCTCCACCGCGAGGTCAGTCAGGAGATGTTCCGGCGGCTGTGGCCCGGGCTGGGCGCCAGCGAGGTCCCCATCGCCGCAGTCACCAACGGCGTGGACGTGCGTTCCTGGGCCTCCTCTGAGGCTGCCGCTCTTCTCGACAGCCGGCTGGGACCGAGCTGGGACCGGGTGGACGAGGCGGACTTCTCCCAGCTGCTGTCCGTGCCCGGCGGCGAGCTCTGGGAGATGCGCCGCCCGGGCCGCCAAAGGCTGATCGCGGGAGTTCGGGAGCGGCTGCGCCATTCCCTGCGCCGGCAGGGAGTGCCGGACTCCGAGCTGGAGTGGACCGCCCGGGCCCTGGACGAGGACGGCATCCTGGTCGGGTTCGCCCGCCGGGTGGCGACGTACAAGCGGGGAGACCTATTGTTCGCCCAGCCCGAGCGCCTGCGCAGGCTGCTCCTGGATCCGCAGCGTCCTCTGCAACTGGTGTTCGCCGGCAAGGCGCATCCCAAGGACGAGGAGGGCAAGCGCATCATCCAGCAGCTGGCCCTGGCCGCGGGGGACCCGGAGCTGCGATCCCGCCTTGTCTTCCTCGAGGACTATGACCTGGCTCTCGCCCGGCTGATGTACCAGGGGGCCGACGTGTGGCTCAACACCCCGCGGCGCCCCATGGAAGCCTGCGGCACCAGCGGGCAGAAGGCCGCCGTCAGCGGCGCCATCAACCTCTCCATCCTCGACGGCTGGTGGGACGAGGGGTACCGGGAGGGCAATGGGTTCGCCATCCCCTCCTTCGAGGACGAGACGGACCTTCCGACCAGGGACCGGCTGGAGGCCGAGGCGCTGTTCCAGCTGCTCGAGGACGAGGTTCTACCCACCTTCTACGATCGGGACCACGGGGGGCTGCCCCAGCGGTGGCTGGAGATCTTGAGGCAGTCGATGGCCACGGTGACCCCGCTGGCGCTGGGGTCCCGGATGCTCGAGGACTACGTGCGCCGCCTCTACCTGCCCGCGGCCACCTCCCGGGGGCTGCTGGAGGCCGGAGATGGGCGCGGAGCGCTGGCCCTGGCGGGATTCCGGGCCCAGGTCCACCGCAGCTTCGGCAAGGTCCGGCTGGCCGCCCGGAGCCGCCCAGCGGCCGAGGGGGGCGACCGGCTGGTGGAGGCCGTAGCTGAGCTCGGGGAGCTGCGCCCCCACCAGGTGGAGGTCCAGCTGCTGCACGGCCCGGTGACCGAGGATGGACAGCTGGCGCCGGCCGCGGTGGAGACCATGCTCCTGGACCAGACCGCCTCCAACGGCCGAGCTCACTACCGGGCCAGGCTCTCCCCTGTCGCGGCCGGACGGTACGGATTCGCGGTGCGGGCACTGGCCGCCCCCCCACTCCCGGAGCCCGTCGCTCCCGACTCGCCGGTGGTCATGGCTGAGCCCCTGCGCCTGCGGAGATGAGCCCGACCTCCGGCCAGCGGCACGCGCCCCGCCCACCCTGGCCGGAGGCCCCAGCGGAGCCGCCGGGGCGCGACCGGGTGGAGCTCTACACGCGGACCTTCCTCACCGTCCTGCGCTCCTCCGGCGAGGTGCGCGCCCGAGTTCTGGAGCGCGCCCACCTGGAGATGGGGTCGTCACTCCACCCACTGGCGGAGTCGGACCAGATGGACACCGGGGCCCTCCTGTACTCGCTCCAGCGGCTGCCCCCGGTGGTGACCCACCTCGAGCGGGTGGTGATGGGGCAGTCCCCCTCGGAGATGGTGGGCGGGGGAGGCTGGGTCCCGATGAGCGCTCCGGGGCGCAGACGCAGGTGGTGGTGGAGTCAGGACAGCCGGACCCTGGCCGCGGCCCTGGCCAGCAGCTCCGACCTCGACGACCTGGTGCCGATGCTGGTCGCGGTCCAGATCGAATGGAACAAGGCCCACCGGCGGCTTCGCAGGGTCAGCGGCGACCTGGTACACGTGGCCAGATCCCGGCTGGGGATCGGCCCCGAGGACTGGGGCCGGCTCGAGGCCCTCTTCCGCGAGCGGATGCCGGAGTTCCTCGGCGAGGTCCGCCGCCGCCCGATGGATCTGCGGCTGAGGCTGGTGGGGGGGACGCAGGTCGGCTACGCCCGCGCCACGCGAGAGTGGTGGGGACCGGTCGGTGAGGTGCTGACCAGGGAGGGCCTGCGCCAGCGGCCGCTGGTCTTCGTGAGCAGCAACGCCCACTCCCTGGTGAACCTGCTGTCCGGGGTGGCGCGTCGCCATCAGGAGGAGATCTTCGCCTGGGCGGCCGGCTCGCCGGATCCCGAACTGCGCGAGCTGCTGGCGGAGAGCCGCTCGGCCGGCTCCCAGATCTCCCGGGAGAACCTCCTGTACTTCGCCGCCCGGATGTGGTTCGCGGCCCACCCGGAAGCCCGCGCCCGGAGGGCTGCCGAGGAACGGCTGGAGGGGATCCACCACGTGGAGGCGAGATCCGGCACCGCCGTCGCGGCTCAGGTGATGGTCCTCGACCGACTCAACTTCGAGCATCTCGACCCCCGCCTAGGGCTGGGGTCCGCGCACGCCCGAGCGCTCGGCCGGGCGCCACATGTGGTCCTCAACATCCAGTACCCCCTGGGGCTGGGCGCGTACCACATCCTGCGGCAGATCCTGGAGGCCACCGACCGGGTGGAGGGGGTCTACATCCTGGGCAAGGCCGCCACCCTCAACGCCGATGTGGGCGACGTAATGATCCCCGACGTGGTCCACGACGAGCACAGCTCCAACACCTACTGGGTGGACAATTGCTTCTCCTTCGGGGCTGTCGCCCCGTACGTCACCTCGCGCTCGGTTTTGGACCGCCAGCGGGCGGTTTCGGTGCGCAGCACCTTCCTGCAGAACCGGGCCTATCTGGACTTCTACTACCGCAACGCCTACACGGTGGTGGAGATGGAGAGCGGTCCCTACCTGGGGGCGGTGTACGAGGCCGGGGACAGCTCCCGCTATCCGACCGGGGAGCAGGTGGATCTGACCAGGCCGGCGATGGACGTCGGGATCATCCACTATGCCTCGGACACCCCCTACACCCAGGCGCGTACCCTGGGCGCCAGGGGGCTTCGGTTCGAGGGGATGGAGGCCACCTACGCGGGGGCGCTGGCGATCGCCCACCGCGTCCTGCAGCGGGCTGAGGTGCTTTGAGATGGGCGACCTGAGCCGCGAGCGCTGTCAGCCGGGGGCGCCGGCCGTCACCCCGGAGGGGGCCGCCGAGCTGCTGGCAGGCCTGAGCCCCAGCTGGCGCTCAGAGGGTGGGCGGCTGCGGCGAGAGTACCGGCTGCGGGGGTTCGGCGAACCGGTGGCGCTGGCGGTCAGGATCGCCCTGCTCGCAGAACGGGAAGATCATCACCCAGAGCTGCGCCTGGGATACGGCCATCTGGAGGTGGAGCTGACCACCCATTCCGCCGGGGGACTCACCCGCAACGACTTCATCGTCGCGGCCAAGATCGACGAGCTGACCTGAGAGGTCGCCGGACGCTCATCCAGGCTCGTCATAGTCCTCGGGGGTGCTGGAGCCGAGCAGCCTGGCCCGGCCCTCGTCGGGGGCGAAGACCAGCCCGCAATCCGGGCATTGCAGCTCCAGCTCCGCGTCCACCCCGGACGGTGCCAGCAGGGTGACCCCACAGCCGGGGCAGGTGAGCTCCTCCCCCAGGGGAGCGGGGGCGCCGCGCCGCAGGGCGCGCGCCGCCGCCGCCAGGTCCACCGCCACCGCTCCGCACATCGCACAGGCGAAGGTCGCCACCTCCGTCTCGTGCCGGAGGCAGCTGCCGGCCGAGTCGACCAGGACCCGCCCGCCCAGCAGTTCGAAGGCCCCCCCGGGGCACGAGTTGGGACAGACGAGGTGGCGCGCCCCGGCCATTCCCGTCAGCCCTCGCCCGAGCTGAACTCGGGCCGGTGCCACCCCTGGGGGCCCTCGCCAGCCGCCAGGATATCCCAGTACATCTCGTCGATGTCCTCAGCCCGCTCCAGGTCGGCCACCCTGGCTCGCAGCCTGGCCGCACCTGCGCAACCCTTGATCGCCCACACCACGAACTTGCGCGCCAGCCGTACCCCTCGCCGCTCGCCGTGGAACTCCACCATCCGGTCCCAGTGGTCCCTGGCCAGGGTGAGACGCTCTTGGAAGTTGGGGTCGGGCCCCGGGTCTCCCTGGCGGAGCTGGGCGACGGTCTGCTGGAGAAGGTGCCAATCACCCATCATCCCCCGGGCGATCACCACCCCGTCCACCACCCCGGCGCGGATCCGGCGCTCCACCTCCCGAGGGTCCCGCACGTCCCCGGAACCGAGCACCGGGATGCCCTCCACCGCCTCCTTGACCCGGGCGATCTGCTCCCAGTCGGCGTATCCCGTGTACCGCTGGCAGCGGGTCCGGCCGTGCACGGTGACGGCGGCAACCCCCACGGCCTCCAGCGCCCGGGCCAGGTCGGGCGCGTTGATGCTGTCGTGGTCCCAGCCCAGGCGCATCTTGGCGGTGACCGGGACCGGCACCGCCGATACCATCGCCTGAAGCACCTCCACCGTGCGGTCGACCTGCCGCGCCAGCGCCGCCCCGGAGCCGAGGCGGACCACCTTGGGGACGGGGCAGCCCAGGTTCACATCGACGATGTCGGCCCCCATGGCGACGCAGATCTGGGCGGCATCCGCCATCATCTGGGGGTCGTTGCCCACCAGCTGCGCCGCCACCGGGTGCTCGTCCGGGGCCAGGTCCAGGACCCGCTGCAGGCTGTCCTCGGGAGCTCGCACCAGCGCGGCAGCCGCGGTCATCTCACTGCAGGTGAGACCGGCTCCCAGCTCCCGGGCCATGGAGCGGAAAGGACGGTCGGTGATCCCGGCCATCGGGGCGATGAAGATGGGATTGGCGAGCTCCACCGTGCCGATGCGGAGGGAGCTGGCGCTCAGCGTCGCGGGCAAGGCACACCGTCCTGGGGGTTGACTCTCTGCCGTCAGTATCCCCCAACCCATGGCCCGGCTATAGTCCGGCTTGGCCGGACAGACCCGATCCCAGGAGGTCTCTAGGTGCTGCTGGCGCTGGATGCGGGCAACTCCAACCTCACGGTGGGGGTGTTCGACGGCGACCTGCTGGCCGCCCATGGTCGCTTCGCCACCCACCGGGATGCCACCCCGGACGAGCTGGGGGGGCAGCTCCTGCAGCTGCTGGCCCACCGGGGCATCGCCCCCGAATTCCACCAGGTGGCGATCAGCTGCGTGGTCCCGCCCCTGAACCAGCCCCTGCGTGAGGCCAGCCGGGAGTACTTCCAGCGCGAGCCGCTCCTGGTCGGGCCAGGGACCGTCACCGGGATGCGGGTGGCATACGACCCGCCCCGGGACGTTGGTGCCGACCGCATCGCCACCGCCGTGGGGGTGCGCCACCGCTATGGGGCACCGGCGATCATGGTCAGCTTCGGCACGGCCACGGTGTTCGACGCCATCGACCAGGATGGTGGCTACCTGGGCGGGGCGATCGCGCCGGGGCTGCAGATGTCGGTGGACGCGCTCTTCGCCCGAGCCGCGAGGCTCCCTCGGGTCGACCTGGTGGCTCCCGACCGGGTGCTGGGGACCAACACCGTGTCGTCCATGCAGGCGGGGATCATGTTCGGGGCCGCCGCCCAAGCGGAGGGCCTCCTGCGCCGCATCCGGCTGGAGCTGGGGACGCCGGCAAAGGTCATCGCGACCGGCGGCCTGGCGGAGCTGGTGGGGCCGATGGTGGAAGGCGTAGATGTCATCGACCCCCTGGTGCTCTTGGAGGGGCTGCGGGTGCTGGCTGAGCTCAATCCCCAGTAGGGCAAAAAAAAGGGCGCCCCCCGAAAGGGACGCCCCGAGAGGGGGGGGCGACGTAAAGCCGGGGACCTGCCCCGGGGCACGCGGTTAGCCTACCACCACCCACATCCAGGGGCAAATTCCGAACTGGTGAAGGTCTCGCTACAGACCCGTGCGGTCGGCGTCACTGGAGAAGGCGGAACCGGGTTCCCGGACAACCGGCCAGGCAGTCGGGGGGCCCGGTCGGACCAGCTGGCCCGGGCGAGGGGCGCGCCCTATCCCTTCTGGGCGAGCAGCGAGTAGCTGAGGGGTAGACGGGGCCACCCGGAGGGTAGCCTCCAGACTCCCGGCCCAGCCGCGACCAGCTGGGGGAAGCGGGCAAAGAAGATCTCGCTGCGCTCGTGAAGCAGGCGGATGGCCATCCCCTCCCCGGCCAGGCAGCTGACCACCTCTCCGAGCGGGTGCACCATCTCATGGGTCCGGTTGCTCTTGGTCGCGGCGTCCGGGACCGCGTAGTCCCCCGGCTCGTCCCATACCGACTCCTCAGGGTCGACATAGTCCAGTTCGAATTCCGGTGTCTCCCCCATGCAGTCGATGATTGGGTGGGACTCGACCAGGTAGAGGAGGCCGCCGGGCCGGAGCAGCTGGTTCACGACCGCAGCCCAGGAGCGCAGGTCCGGCAGCCAGTTCAGCGCTCCCTTCCCGGTGTACACGACGTCGAACCGCCTGTCCAGCACGGCGGCCGCGGCGGCCACGCTGGCCACGACGAACTCGGCCGGGGTGCCGTCCTCCTCCGCCAGCCGGCGGGCGGCGGCAACCGCCCCGGGCGAGTAGTCAAGGCCCGTGGCCTGGGCGCCGAGGCGGGCCCAGGAGATGGTGTCCACCCCTACGTGACACTGCAGGTGGAGGAGGTCCTTGCCCTCCACCCCTCCCAGCTCCCCCAGCTCGTAGGGGAAGAGCGAGCTGCGCCCGGCCCGAAACGCGGGCAGGTCGTATAGATCGGAGCCCAGGTGGAGCTCGACGCGCTCCTCCCACCAGGCAAGGTTGTCTCGATCCCAGCTGTCGTCGGCCACGAGCCGCCATGCTACGGGAGGTGGGAGCGCGCCGCCCCAGCATCTTCCTCGGTGGATTTGCGGCCAGAGCCGACGGCTGGCCGAGCACCGAACCGCCGAGCCCGACCTCTCGCCCCTCAACCTCGGCTGACCGCCACCGGCGGCGAAGCCGCGAAGCCCGACTTGTCACTTGGGCACGGGTCGGGTAGACTTCCCATCCCGGCCCACGCCTCATCCAGACCTCGAAGGCGGGCCACAGACGCCGGCTGCGGCCGGTAGGGAGCCAGTACAAAGATGCAGGACAAGCCAGTTCCCCTTACTCCCGACGGCCTGCGCCGCCTGCAGGAGGAGCTCGAGCACCTGGTCAGCCAGCGTCGCCCCGAGATCGCCCAGCGGATCAAGCATGCCAAGGAGTTCGGCGACCTGAGTGAGAACGCCGAATACGAGGATGCCAAGAACGAGCAGGGCTTCGTGGAGGGCCGAATCCTGACCCTGGAGCAGATGATCCGCAACGCCAGTCTGATCGCCGCGGCGACGGCGGACGGTTCGGTTCGACTGGGTTCCACGGTCACCGTCCAGGACGAGTTCGGCACCAGCAGCTACACCATCGTCGGGCCCGCGGAAGCCGACGCCGCCTCTGGCCGAATCTCCCTGGAGTCGCCCGTGGGGAAGGCACTCATCGGCCGGGAACCGGGCGAGGAGGTGGAGGTGGAGACCCCGGGTGGCGCGAGGCGGGTTCGGATCCTAGAGCTGGCGTGACCGGGGAGCCGCCGGCCGCGGGTGGCTCCCTCGCCCAGATCCTGGAGGATCGGAGGCGCAAAGCGACACTCCTGCAGTCATCCGGGGTACGCCCGTGGGGCGTCGACTTCACTCCGGACCACAGCTGCAAGGAGGCGGCGGAACTGGCCCCGTCCGACGTGGGAGTCAGAGGGACGGAGGTCGCCGTGGCCGGCCGCATCCTCCGCCTCCGTCCCAGTGGCGGGATCACCTTCGCCGACATCTTCGACGCCACCGGTAGGCTGCAGCTGTTGGCCTCGGCGGATGGAGAGAATCCGCAGCTGGTGCAGCGGTTGGGTGAGATGGATCTCGGCGATATCGTCGGCGCCCGTGGCGTCCTGACCCGGACCAGGAGGGGTGAGCCGTCCCTGGAGCTGGCGGAGCTGGTGCTGCTCGCCAAGGCGCTGCGCCCGCCGGCGGGCAAGCACACCGGGGTAGTGGACACGGAGCTTCGCTACCGCCGCCGCTATCTGGACCTCCTCACCACCCCGGAGCACCAGGTGGCCTTCCGCCAGCGATCCGCGGTCATCAGATCCCTTCGCCGGACCCTTGACGAGAGGGGGTTTCTGGAAGTCGAGACCCCGATCCTGCAGCCCATCCCCGGGGGGGGCGAGGCTCGCCCCTTCAGAACCCACCACAACTCCCTCGGGACCGACCTCTACCTGCGCATCGCCCTGGAGCTCTACCTGAAGCGGCTGCTGGTGGCCGGCTTCGAGCGGGTGTACGAGGTGGGGCGGGTCTTCCGGAACGAGGGGCTCTCACCGCGCCACAATCCCGAGTTCACCCTCCTGGAGGCGTATCAGGCCTACGGGGACATGGCCTCCATGATGGAGCTCTGCGAGGCCATGGTGGCCGGGGCGGCCGCCGCGGCAGCTGAGACCGGCCCCGTCCCGGAGTCGGTCCGGGACCTCACCCCTCCCTTTCCCCGGCGCTCCATGGCCGAACTGGTCGGCGCCCGACTGGGAGTGGATCCGCTCTCGCTCTGGGCCCGTCCCGGGGAATTGGCCGATAGGGCCCGGGCGTCCGGCGCCTCCGGACCGCTTCCGGACACCCCTGGAGAGCTGCTCTTCGCGATCTATGAGGAGTTGGTGGAGCCCACCATCGAGACCCCGATCTTCGTCACCGACTACCCGGTGGAGGTGTCTCCGCTGGCGCGCCGCTCCGTCGATCCCCGCTTCTGCGAGCGGTTTGAGCTGGTGGCCCACGGGCGTGAGCTGACCAACGCCTTCTCCGAGCTCAACGACCCTCTGGAGCAGCGACGTCGGCTCGAGGAACAGGCCGGGCGTCGAGAGCGGGGCAACCTCGAGGTGCCGCCTTTCGACGAGGACTTCGTGGAGGCGTTGGAGCATGGCATGCCTCCCGCGGGGGGGATCGGGCTCGGGGTGGACCGGCTGGTGATGCTCCTCTTGGGAGCGCCCAGCATCCGGGACGTCGTTCTCTTCCCCACCCTGCGGCCGGAGTAGTCATGGGGGCCGAGCCGGCCTCGGTTCCGTAACCTAGGACCCGTGCTGGCCCTCAGCTACATCCGGGACAATCCTGACCTGGTCCGGGAGGGCGCGCGCCTCAAGGGGGAGGAGGCACCCGTGGACGAGGTGCTGCGGCTGGATCGCGAACATCGCTCAGCCTTAACCCAGGTGGAGACGCTGCGCGCCGAGCTGGGGAAGCGGTCCGCCGAACTGGGCCGGAGAGCCCGGGAGGATCCTTCCGCCGCGGGTGCGGCGCGCTCTGAGCTGGCGGAGCTGAAGCGCCGCATCGGGGAGCTGGACACGCAGCGCCGGGAAGTTTGGGCGGAGCTCCAGCGGCTGCTCCTGGCAATTCCCAACCCGCCCCATCCCTCGGTCCCCTTCGGGGTCGGGGACGAGGACAACCAGGTGGTCCGCACCTGGGGCGAGCCGCCGGCGCTTGGCTTCGAGCCGCTGACCCACTACGACCTCGGCGAGCGGCTGGGGATCTTCGACTTCGAGCGGGCGGTGAAGGTGGCGGGCAGCCGGTTCGCATTGCTCAAAGGGCAGGGGGCCAGGCTGGAGCGTGCCCTCACCTGGCTGATGCTCGATCTGGCCACTCGCGACCACGGCTACGAGGAGGTCTCCCCTCCCTACATGGTGAGCCGGGACTGCATGGTCGGCACCGCCAACCTGCCCAAGTTCGAGGATGAGGCGTTCCATGTGGTGGAGGGGGACCGGTTTCTGATCCCCACCGCTGAGGTGCCCGTGACCAACCTCTACCGGGAGGAGGTGCTGGATGCGGATCTGCTCCCCATCCGGCACGTGGCCTGGACGCCCTGCTGGAGGAGTGAGGCTGGGGCGCCGGGCAAGGACACCCGGGGCTACATCCGCCTGCACCAGTTCAGCAAGGTGGAGCTGGTCAAGTTCGTGCGGCCCGAGGATTCGCTGGAGGAGCTCGAGTCGCTGGTGCGCGACGCGGAATCGGTTCTCCAGGCGCTTGGCATCCACTACCGCGTCCGGCTGATGTGCTCTGGGGACATGGGCTTCGCCCAGTGGAAGAAGTACGACATTGACGCCTACGCTCCCGGGCTGGGTCGCTACCTCGAGGTCTCATCCTGCTCCGTCTTCGGAGACTTCCAGGCCCGGCGGGCCAACATTCGCTTCAAGCGCCCAGGGGGAAGGCCCGAGTTCGTGCACACTCTCAACGGCAGTGCCCTCGCCCTGCCGCGCACCTTCGACTGCCTGGTGGAGACCTACCAGACCGAAGGTGGTGGGATCCGCGTGCCTGAGGTGCTCCGGAGCTACCTGGGCGGCCTCGAGGAGATTGGTCCCCCGGAGTATTGACAAAAGTCTCTCGAAGGATTACTCTCGACGCTTCCAACCCGTTTTTGGAGCCATCGAGATGCCCGTCTCTAACCGCCTGCCGGCAATCCTCAGAGAACGACGGTTCCTCCTCTTCGCCGGCGGCCAGGGGGTGTCGGCGATCGGGGACGGGGTCTACCTCGTGGCCCTGGCCTGGACGTCGCTGCAGCTCACCCGCTCCCCGGTCTACCTCGGGCTGCTGCTGACGACCTCGGCCCTGCCGCGGGCGATCCTGATGCTCGCCGGCGGGGTTGTGGTCGACCGCCTGGGGGCGCGCCGGGTGATCCTGGGAAGCGACCTGAGCCGGGCCGTGCTGATCGGGGGGGTGGCGGCGGTGGTCCTCCTGGGCCACCTGTCCATCCTGCTGCTCTTCCTGATCGCCGCCATATTCGGGGTCTTCGACGCCGTCTTCTACCCCGCGACCATGACCCTGGTGCCGGCCCTGGTCAGCCCCGAGCAGCTCTCCGCGGCCAACGGCGTGTGGCAGCTGGCGGTGGAGGGGACGATGATCGTCGGCCCTCCCCTCGGGGGGCTGGTGATCGGCCTGTCGGGACCCGGTCCGGCGTTCCTGGTCGACGCCGTGAGCTTTCTGGTGGCCTTCGGTGCGCTGTTGGTGGTGCGGGTCACGACCGTCCCCGGCTCCTCCTCCGCGCCGAAGGCGAGTGGGTGGGCCTCCCTGACGGCCGGGGTGCGCACCAGCGTGGCCAACCCTCTACTTCGGGCGCTCATGCCGCTCACGGCAGTCCTCAACCTGGCGGCGGGCGGCCCGCTCAACGTGGGGATCCCGCTGCTGGCACGCGGCCACGGCTGGGGGCCGGTCGGGTACGGCCTCATCGAGGGGGGCTTGGGGGCAGGGATACTGGTCGGCGGAGCGGCGATGGCAGCCGGTCTCCGGCTACCTCGGCCGGGGCTCAGCGTGCTCGGGATGGCCGCCGCGCTGGGTGTCGTCACCGTACTCCTGGGAGCAGCGCCGGTGCTTTTCTTGGCGATGGTCCTGGCCCTGGTGATGGGGGCCCTCGTCAGCGCGACCAACGTGGCGGTGGTGTCCTTGGTGCAGCAGCAGACCCCCGCCGAGGTGCTGGGGCGGGTGATGAGCGTCCTGATGTTCTCCAGCATGAGCTTGACCCCCATCTCGTACGCCGTCTCCGGGGGAGTGGCGCGGGGGATCGGGGTGAGTGGCCTCTTCGCCGTCGGCGGGCTCATGGTGGTCGCCACGGCTGGGGCTGGTCTCCGAGCCCGGGCGGTGCGCGAATTCGGAAGGGCCGAGCCGTCCATGGTCTGACCCCGCGGAC
>JAJYWQ010000036.1 GCA_021791415.1 bacterium
CCTCCTCGAGGAGCGCGGCCACCTGCCCGAAACCGGCAGTGACCGCCTGCCGCACCGAGCTGTCGGCGTCCTGGGACGCGCCTCGCTCCGGCACCCCGCCGAAGTGGCGGGACGCCAGTTGCAGCGTGCGCTGGACCAGGTTCCCCCAGGTCGCCACCAGCTCGTCGTTGTTGCGCCGGACGAACTCCTCCCAGGTGAAGTCGGTGTCCTGGGTCTCTGGCCCGGCGGCCGTGAGGTAGTAGCGGAGCGGGTCCGGGTCGTAGCGCTCGAGGAAGTCCCGCACCTCGATGACCACCCCCCGGCTGCTGGAGAACTTGGCCCCCTCCATGGTGAGGAACTCGCTGCTGACCACGTTCTCGGGGAGCTGCAAGGGGAGGTGGCCCGGCCCGCCCCCGAAGGCGCCGCCGCTGCCGTAGCCCATGAGCATGCTGGGCCAGATGACCGAGTGGAAGACGATGTTGTCCTTGCCCATGAAGTAGTAGTGACGGGAGTGGGGATCCTGCCACCACCTCCGCCAGGCCTCCGGGTCGCCAATCTGCTGGGCCCACTCCACGCTGGCGGAGAGGTACCCCACGACGGCGTCGAACCAGACGTAGATCCTCTTGTCCGAGCGATCTGCGAACTCGGGAAGCGGGATCGGCACCCCCCAGTCGATGTCCCGGGTCACCGCCCGGGGCCGGATCTCGGCCAGGAGGTTGAGCGAGAAGGCGCGCACGTTGGGGCGCCACCCGCTACGGCTCTCGATCCACTCGCGCAGCGCCCCGGCGAAGGCGGGGAGGTCCAGGAAGAAGTGCTCGGAGTCCCGGAAGACCGGCGCTGACCCATCGATCCGCGACCTGGGGTTGATGAGGTCGGAGGGGTCCAGCATGCGACCGCAGCTGTCGCACTGGTCCCCGCGGGCGGCCGCGTAGCCGCAGTGGGGGCAGGTTCCCTCGATGTAGCGGTCCGGCAGGGTGCGGCCGGTGGCCGGGGAGAACGCTCCCAACTGGGTGCGCCGGATCAGGTATCCCTTGGAAAAGAGGGTGGAGAAGACGTCCTGGACCACCCTCTCGTGGTTGCGCGTGGTGGTCCTCGTGAAGAGGTCGTATGAGAGGCCCAGCCGGCGCAGGTCGTCCGCGATCACCCGGCTGTAGCGATCGGCGACCTCGCGGGGGCTCACCCCCTCGCGGTCCGCCGCCACCAGGATCGGGGTCCCGTGCTCGTCGGTCCCGCTCACCATCAGCACCGGGCGGCCCCGGAGCCGCTGGTAGCGGGCGAAGATGTCGGAGGGGACTCCGAAGCCGGCCACGTGGCCGATGTGCCGCGGCCCGCTGGCGTAGGGCCAGGCCACCGCCACCAGGATGGGCGCGCTCGCACCGGGATCAGGGCTCAAAGCCCATCGATGGTATCGGCTGGGCGTGGCGCGGGTGGAACAATGCCGCCATGCCCTTCCCTCCCCGCGTCGCCCTGGTGATCGCTGACAGCTCGCGCACCGGTGGCCCCGAGCACGTCTTCCTGCAGGCGCAGGAGCTGAAGGAGAGCGGATGGGGCCCCGTCGTGGTGTGCCCGGACGGGCCACTGCGCCAGCGCTGTGCCGCGGCGGGCATCCCCAGCCTGGGCCCGGAGCGGCGAGGATGGGATCCGATATCCGGACCGCCGAGGCTGCGCCAGCTGCTCCGCCGCCTTGACCCTGATCTGGTGCACACTCACGGGCTCAGAGCGGGCGGTCTGGTCCG
The DNA here is from genome assembly GCA_021791415.1 of bacterium. Lineage (GTDB taxonomy): Bacteria > Chloroflexota > Dormibacteria > Aeolococcales > Bog-877 > JAJYXT01. Next base: position 1,716 of record JAJYWQ010000036.1, read on the forward strand.
CAGGGCCCACCTTGGAGTTCCCCTCGTCCACACCCACCACCTCGACTCCTGGTTCACCAGGGGGTCGGTACGGCGGATGGCTCACGCCCGGGAGCTGAGGAGGCTGGCCCGGGCCGCCCGCCTGGAGATCGCGGTCTCCCAATCGGTGCGCCGCTTCCTGGTCGAGGAGGTGGGTGTCGACGCGGCGCGGGTCCGGGTGATCCCCAACGGCGTCCGCCCTGTGCTGGGGGAGCCTCGCCACGGACCAGAGGGGCGCCGGGTGGCGACGCTCTCATCGCTCACACCCAGCAAGGGCATCGACCTAGCCGTCACCGCGCTGGCCACGCCACCGGGGAGCCGGCTGCGTCTCACCGTGGGCGGGTCCGGGCCGGAGCTGGCGGGGCTGCTCGACCTAGCCATCGGGCTGAAGGTGGCCGACCGGGTCGACTTCGTTGGTCCGGTGGAGGACCGGGCCGCCTTCTTCGCCGCCTGCGACGTCGCCTGGGTTCCCTCTCGCCAAGAGCCGTTCGGTCTGGTCGCCTGTGAGGCGATGACCTGCGGCGTCCCCGTGGTGGCCGCTCGGGTGGGTGGGCTCCCGGAGATCCTCGACCCGCCCCGGGCGGGGATCTGCATCCCTCCGGCGAACCCCGCCGCGCTCGCCAGTGTCACCGCTGCCCTGCTCGACGACCGCGAGCGCTACGCGCGCCTCTCCCGGGCCGGCTTTGAACGGGCCGCCGACGAGTTCAGCGCCTCCCGGATGGGCGCCCGCACCCGGCAGGTTTATCGCGAGGTTCTCGGCTGATTACTTCTTGGACGGCTGGTAGTAGGGGTTGGTGCCCTGGGCGTGGTCGGTGGTGTCCACCACGTCGGTGAGCTCGGAGAACCGCTCGAGGATCGCGGTGCGAACTCCCTGGGAGAGGGTGACCTCGGCGAGGCCGCAGCCCTGGCAGCCGCCGCCCATCTGCACGTAGGCGACGCCGTCGGCGATGTCCAGCAGCCCGATGTAGCCGCCGTGGGCAGCCACCGCGGGATTGATCTCCTCGTCCAGAAGCCGCTGGACCGCGCTCGCCAGGGGGTCGGAGTCAGGGTTGTAGTCGGTCTCCAGCCCCAGCGCCCCAGTCAGGGGGTCGGCGTCCACCCGAGAGCCGACCACGTGGCGGGAGATGACCCGTGGTGCCACGAAGGTGATGTCGTCGGTGCCGGCGACCAAGACCTCGTCGGGCCGCGGGTCACCGGCCTCAACCAGGGAGAAGGAGTACTGGAGGCGGTCGCCCTGCAGCCCTCCTGGGGAGATCGCCACCCAGGCCTCAGGGTGCCCCTGGCGCTCTCGGAACTGGCGGATGCGCGCGGCCGCCCTCTCGGTGAGATCCAGTCGTGGCAGGTCGGGGTCAGAGGGCATGGCGATAGTCTGACGCCATGAGCGGGCGCGTGCTGCTGGTGATGCCCACGTCCACCTACCGTGCCCCGGCGTTCCTCAGCGCATGTGAGCGGCTGGGGCTGGAGGTGGCTCTGGCCACCGACGACCCTGCCGGCCCACCCCTGGGCCCGACAGCCATCCCCTGGGAGCTTCTGAGTGATGGGCGGCGACCGGTCCCCTCGTCCCTGCGCGATGTGGTTGCGGTGGTCGGGGTCGACGAGGCCTCGGTCTTGCCGGCGGCGAGGATCGCCGCCCGGCTGGGACTCCCCGGCAACCCCATGGAGGCCGCCCTGGCGACACGGGACAAGTCCCGGCTGCGGCAGGCTCTGGATGACACCGGCCTCCCCCAGCCCCGGTGGCAGAGGTGGCCGGCCGACGGCCCCGCCCCCGACCTGGGGTTCCCCTGCGTGGTCAAGCCCACCTCGGGGGCGGCCAGCTTCGGGGTGATCCGCGCCGACGATCGCGAGGAGCTCCTACTGGCCGGGACCCGGGTGCGGCGCTTGCTGGGCGGCCGGGCAACGCTGCTGGTGGAGTCCTACGTGCCCGGGCCGGAGATCGCCGTGGAGGCCCTGATGCAGGACGGTGACCTCCTGACGCTGGCCATCTTCGACAAGCCGGAGCCGCTTGAGGGGCCGTATTTCGCCGAGTCGATCTACCAGCTGCCCAGCGGGCTGGCCGCCGCCGACCAGGACGCCATCGCCGAGGTCCTGGCCGCCGCCGCCTCCGCCGTCCACCTGCGGCAGGGGCCGGTGCACGCGGAGTTCCGCCTGGGCGCAGGGGCGCCCACCCTGGTCGACCTAGCCTCGCGTTCGATCGGCGGCCACTGCTCGGCTGTGCTCCGCTTCCGCTCCGGCGCCTCCCTGGAGGAGGTGATCCTGCGCCAGGCGATGGGCATGCCCCTCCCCGATCTACAGCTGGAGGCCGAGCCCGCGGGGGTTCTCATGCTCACCCCCCCACGCGCCGGCCGCCTTGTCGCGATCGAGGGACGCGAGGCCGTGCTGCGCCTCCCCGGGGTCGATGCGGTGGACCTGACCGCCACGCCGGGCTCTTGGGTGGCACCCGCCCCGGACGGGGACCGCTACCTCGGCTTCGTCTTCGCCCGGGCAGGGTCCCCAGCCGCCGTCCGGGCCGCGCTGGCGGCCGCCCGGGACCGCCTGGTGGTCACCGTGGAGGATTGACGGCCCGCCGGGCCACCCGGCGCAGCCCGCCGGCAGCCCATCACCGGACCGATGAGAGGTGCCCGACCTCTCGCTCGATCCACATGTCCACCTCAGCGGTCGGTCCGAGGTGCTCGCCGCGCTTCGGGAGGGGGTGGAGCAGCTGACCGACTCTCGGCAGTGGGAGCGGTGGCTGAGCTTCCGCCGCCGCTTCCATCACTACAGCTTCCACAACCAGCTTCTCATCCTGCGCCAGTTCCCCGAGGCATCCCAGGTGGCCGGCTACCGCTCCTGGCAGCTGCTGGGCCGACAGGTCCGGCGTGGAGAGAGGGGTGTGGCCATCATCGCCCCGGTGGCGTTGAGGCACCCGGAGGCGGGTGAAGCCGAGCGGCTTCGTGATCTGGACCTGCCGGTCTTGACCTATCGGATCGCCCGGGTCTTCGACGTCTCGCAGACCGAGGGACGAGAGCTGCCGGCGCCGGTGGGGGAGATGCCCGTGGGGGCTCCTCCTCAGGTCCTCGAGCGGCTCTTGGCAATGGTACCGGGCCTGGGTTTCACCGTCGAGTTCAACGAGCTCCGCGCCGGGCGCCGCGGTGACTGCTCCCACGCCCTGCGGCGGATCCGCGTGGACCAGCGCCTGGGTCCAGGGCCCAAGGTGAAGACCCTGAGCCACGAGCTGGCCCACGCCATCCTCCACGGCCCTGACTTCACCGGGAGCCGGGAGCTGGCCGAGCTGGAGGCCGAGAGCGTCGCCTATGTGGTCTGCCAGCAACTGGGGCTGGACAGCTCCGCCTACAGCTTCGGCTACGTGGCCAGCTGGGCAGGGTCCGGCCCCGGGGCCGCCCGGCAGATCTCGCGATCCGCCGGGAGGATTCTCCGGGCCGCCGCCGAAATCACCGGTGATCGGGACGATGGTCTGCGACTCGCGCCCCCGCTTTTGGCGGCTGCCGGCTGAGCTCGTCCCCGGGGCTGCCGGCAAGCTGGAGGCCGTGCCCAGACAGCGGCTGGACGGGCTCGGAGGCGAGTATCTTTGGGCGAGGTGCCAACCACTGCCGCCGTCGCCCAGGGATCGACCGCGCCGCCGGCCCCGGATCGTGCGGCCCTCCTTCTCGAGGCCGGTGTGCTCCTGGCCTCCGACCTCTCGCCGCGAAGGGTGTTGGAGCGGCTGGTGGAGCTGGCCGCCAGGGTAACCGGCGCCCGCTACGGGGCCTTCGGCGTCTTGGGCGAGGATGGTCGGCTGGTGGACTTCATCCCCCACGGCCTGACGCCCGAGGAGGTGCGGGCCATCGGGCCGCCGCCACAGGGGCGGGGGATCCTGGGAATTCTGGTGGAGCGTCCGGAGCCGCTGCGCCTGGCCCGGATCTCCGACCACCCCGGCGCCCACGGCTTCCCAGCAGGTCACCCGCCGATGAACACCTTCCTCGGCGTTCCGGTCCGGGGGCGCGGGGCCGTCCTGGGGAACCTCTACCTCACCGACAAGGAGGGCGGCGCTGAGTTCGACGCCGACGACGAGGCCGCAGTCTCGACCCTGGCGGCGCTGGCGGGAGCCATGGTGGTCAACGCCCGCGCCTACCGGGCCCTGGAGCAGCGGGAGACGTGGCTGAGGGCTCTCCAGCAGACCACCGACGCCATGCTCCAGGGCGCCTCCGTGCAGGGGTTGCTGCGGGCCATCGTCCGTGCCGCCCGCGAGCTGACCGACGCCGAGCTGGCGTGCGTGGTTCTCGCCGACCGGGACCGCCCCTCCCGCCTCCGGGTGGCGGCTGTGGCCGGACCACGGGGCCACCGGCTCGAGCATCTCCTGCTTCCCGAGAGGGGGACCGCCAGTCTCGCCGTCATCCGTGCCGGCCGGCCGCGCCTGGTGGCCGCGGGCAGCCGCCAGCTGGCATGGCTCGAAGAGGCCGGAGTCACCGTCGGCCCGGCGATGGTCCTGCCCCTCACCGTCGACCGGGAGGTGGCGGGCACCCTCCTGATCGCCGGGGGACCGGACCGCTCGCCGTACCGCCATGCCGACCTCACCCTGGTGGACAGCTTCGCCAGCCAGGCCGCCCTGGCGATCGACCATGTCCGGCTCCAGGAAAGCCTCCAGCGCCTTGCGGTCCTGGAGGAGCGCCGCCGGATCGCTCGGGACCTGCACGATGAGCCAGTGCAGGCGCTGATCTACCTGGCGCGCCGGCTGGAGCGAGTGGCGGCCGAGCCCGAGGTGGCCGGGGTGGCAGCCGCCCAACTGGGAGATGTCCGCGATCTGGCGGTGGCGGTGGCGGACGGGCTGCGCCAGCTCACAGAGGGTCTCCGATCGGAGGTCCTGGAGGAGAGGGGCCTGCCGGCTGCCCTGGATGAGCTCGGCCACCGCTTCCAGGAGCGCTCCGGGCTGGTGGTGCGGACAGTCCTGGACGAGGGCGCTAAGAGGTGGCCGCCGGAGGTGGAGAAGGGTTGGCTCCGCATTGCCCAGGAGGCGCTCTCCAACGTGGAGCGGCACGCGCGGGCTGGTCGGGTGGAGATCGGGCTTCGCCAGCGGGGGGGCCGGCTCCTACTCTGGGTTCGGGACGACGGGGTCGGTTTCCCGGTCCGGGCCGGCCGCCCGCTCAAGGAGGGGCTGGGGTTCCTCGGGATGAGAGAGCGGGCCGCCCTGCTGGGAGGGGCGCTCAGGGTCTGCTCGGGGGCGGGGCTTGCCGGAACCTTGATCCTGGCCCGGGTGCGCCGTGCCTCGGAGGCGACCTGAGCCGGGGCAATCACGCGCTCGTGGCCGGGTGGTACCGTCCGATGGGTCAGCCGAGCTCCCATCTATCGTGAGGGTCAAGAGCATGAGCAGCCCGATCCGAGTGATCATCGCCGAGGACCACACCCTGGTCCGGGAAGGGACCCGGGAGATCCTGGAGCGGGAGCAGGACATCCAGGTGGTGGGAGAGGCCGCGCGTGGTGACGACGCGGTCCGCCAGGCGCTGGAGCACAACCCCGACGTCCTCCTCATGGACATGCGGATGCCGGGAATGAACGGGATCGAGGCCACCCGGGAGGTCTCCGCCCAGGCGCCCTCGGTCAAGGTGCTGATCCTGAGCGCTCACGAGGACGAGGACTACGTGCGCGAGGCGCTGGCCGTGGGCGCCTCCGGCTACCTGCTCAAGACCGCGCCCGGGCGAGAACTGGTGGAGGGGATCCGGGCGGTGGCGTCGGGATCCACGATCCTCTCCCCAGAGCTCACCCGCAAGCTCGCCCAGGCGCGGCTCGAGCCCGCCCGGGCCTCCGACCGGCTGAGCAGCCGCGAGTTCGCCGTCCTCCGGCTGATCGCTCAGGGCCGCGCCAACAAGGAGGTCGCCCTGGAGCTGGGCATCAGCCTGCGCACGGTCGAGGGCCACCTGCACAACATCTTCGAGAAGCTACGCGTGGGATCGCGGACGGAGGCGGTGGTCCACGCGGTGAATCACGGGCTGCTCTCGATCTCCGGCCCCGAGGGGGAATGATCCACTCCGGCCCCGCCCTCCCCCCGGAATGGGGAGCGCCCGAGGCCTCACCCCACGACGAGTTGGCCCTGCTCCACGCCCAGGAGTGGGAGCGGAAGTGGCTGGCGGAACAGATCCAGGACGAGCCTCTGCAGACCCTGGCGCAGGTGAGCAGGCTGTTGCAGGTCGCCACCGAACCGCGCGAGCCATCGTCGCGGGTCAGGGACAGCGCGCGCGAGGCGCTGCGGCTCACGGAGCGGGTGAGTGAGGTCCTGCGCAGCCTGGCGCGCCAGCTCCGCCCCTCGATCCTCGACGACTTCGGGATCGTCCGCGCGCTCCGGGCTCTCACGTCGGAGTTCGGGCTGCGCACCGGGACGAGCGCCAGGTTCACCTTGGTGGGGCGCCCACACTCCCTGGGGGACGATCAGGAGCTCACCTGCTACCGGGTGGCCCAGGAGGCCCTGCGGCTGGTGGAGGAGCGGGGCCCGGCCCGTGAGGTTGAAGTGCGGCTGATCATGGGCACCGGGGGCATTCGGCTGCTGGTGGTGGACGCCTCCGAGCCTGGCGCCCCGCCGACCCCCGAAAGGACCACGGTTGTGGAGCTGCGAGCGCTGCGGCAGCGGGCGGCGATGTTGGGTGGCAGCCTGAGGGTGCGCCGGCTCTTCAGCGGGGAGATGGTGCGTCTTCGCCTGCCGTCTCAGAACCTGCCCGAGCCGCCAGCCGACCCGGGGCCGGTGGAATCCCCCGGGTGGGGGCGGCGGTAGCTCCCTATTCAAGGGGACCCGCTTTCGTCCACACTCAGCTGGGGCCGGTCCCGCAGAAGGCACGGCCAATTGGCGGGAGGTGATCGCGATGGACACGGGAGCAGGAGACAAGGCCCCGGACCGGGCTGTGGTGGTCGGGGTGGACGGGTCGGCCGCCGGCCGCCGTGCCCTGATATGGGCCTTTGAGGAGGCACGGCTCCGCGGGCTGCGGCTGAGAGCCATCGGCGTGGTCCAGCTCCATCTTGTGGCGCTTTCGGTGCCGGGCTACCCGTACGCCGACGAGACGTACATCAATGAGCTGGTGGCCGCCGCCAGGGAGGAGCTGGCCAAGGAGGTCGCCGAGGCTGGAGCGGACTACCCAGGAGTGGAGGCCGAAGTCGAGGCGGTGCTCGGCACCCCGGCGGAGACCCTGGTCGAGGCTTCCGAGGGAGCCGAGCTGCTGGTGGTCGGCTCGCGGGGAAGGGGAGGGTTCTCGGGCTTGCTGCTGGGATCGGTGTCCCAGCAGGTGGTGAGCCACGCCCACGTCCCTGTCCTGGTGGTGAGGCCGAACCGGCCCGGGAAGGGCGTCGCCGAAGGCTGATCCTCGGGCCCCGTCGGTGGGGCCGGTGTCGGCGATGCTGGCGACCGCGATCGCGGACAACCGGTCCTGGTCTTCCTCCGCCTGGCGGGGGCGACCTCTGTGTCGCCGTCGGCCTCTCCTCGGGGCCGGTCCCGGCCTTCCCCGCCGGCGGGATCAGGATCCGCGGCCCCTCCGGGCCCAGGGCGGCCCCGACCATGCCCCGCCCGGGTGCCCGGGGCCACCCTGCCCGTGGGGGGCACGCCCCGGGGACACTCCGCTCATCCCGGCCAAATGGGTGGCCCTCCACCAGGCCGGATGATGAGCCCGGGCCGAGGCCGGTGCGAGGTGTCAGGAGAGCCGCTGCACCAGCATGGCCATCCCCATCCCTCCGCCCACGCACATGGTCTCCAGCCCCATCTCCTTGTCCAGGGTGCGCAACCCGTTGAGGAGCGTGCAGGTGATGCGGGCGCCGGTCATCCCGAACGGGTGGCCCAGGGCGATCGAGCCTCCGAAGTGGTTGAGCTTCTCTCCGAAGGGGTCGATGCCGATCCCGCGGGCCGAGGGGATCACCTGGGCGGCGAAGGCCTCGTTGATCTCCACCAGGTCGACGTCGTCGATGGACATGCCCGCCCGCTCGAGGCATCGCTTGGTGGCCGGGATGGGCCCCAGCCCCATGTATTCCGGCTCCAGGGCGGCCACCGCGGTGGCCACGATCCGGGCCAGGGGAGTGATGCCCAGCTCCCTCGCCCTGCGCATCGACATCACGATCACCGCGGCTGCCCCATCGTTGAGGGGACAGGCGTTCCCCGCCGTCACGGTTCCATCCTCCTTGAAGACCGGCTTGAGGGTGGCCAGCACCTCGACGGTGGTGTTGGGGCGGGGACCGTCGTCTCTCACCATCCGCCCGCCGTCGGGGAGCTCCACGGGGATGATCTCCCGGGCGAAGAAGCCGTCCTCCTCCGAGGCGACCGCGCGGTTCTGGCTGCTCGCGGCGAACCTGTCCATCTCCTCCCTGGTGATGCCCTCCCGCTCGGCGACGTTCTCGGCGGTGAGGCCCATGGGGATGTAGAGGTCCGGCAGACCCTCGCCATTCCCCGGCATCAGTCGTGGGTTGCGCGCCTCTGGGGGGTCAGAGGTGCCGTAGCCGTAGCGGCTCACCGTCTCCACCCCCACGGAGGCGAAGACATCCCCCTCGCCCGCACGGATGGCGTGGAAGGCCATGCGGGTGGTCTGCAGGGAGGAGCTGCAGTAGCGGGTGAGGGTGGTCCCGGGAGCGTTAACCCCCGCCAGGATGCTGATCGCCCGACCGAGGTTGAACCCCGACTCCCCCCCAGGCAGGCCGCAGCCGCAGAGGACGTCCTCCACCTCGGACAGGGGAAGTTCGGGAATCTGCTCAAGCACCCGACGCAGGATCAGCGCCCCAAGGTCATCCGGGCGGAAGCCCACCAGGGATCCCTTGCCGGCGCGTCCGATCGGGCTCCGGCCCGCAGCCACGATCACCGCCTCATCCACTTCTACTCCTCCTTGAAGGTCTCACTCGCCGCCGCTCACCTGGAGGACCGCGCCGCTCACGTATGAGGCCTCGTCGGAGGCCAGGAAGCCGACCACCCGCGCCACCTCCTCCGGTTGGGCGAACCGCTGCATGGGGTTGCGCCGGCGGTTGCGGTCCCCCAGCGGCCCCTCCTCCCACAGCGGCCGGGCGAACTCGGTCTCCACGATCCCTGGGGTCACGGCGTTCACCCTCACCCCGCTCCCCCCCAGCTCCCGGGCCAGCTGCCGGGTGAGCATGTTGAGGGCGGCCTTGGAGACGCCGTAGGCGCCCAGGCCCAGTGCCGGGTTGACCCCGGCGATGCTGGAGACGTTGACCACCGCTCCTCCGTGGTCCGCCATCCAGGCCCGGTAGACGAGCGAGGTGAGAAGGAGCGGGCCCCGGAGGTTGACCTCGAAGGTCTTGTCCCAGGCCTCCGGGGAGATGTCCAGCGTGGGGCCGAAATGGGGGTTGGTCCCGGCGTTGTTCACCAGGACGTCGATGCGGCCCCAGCGCTCCATCACCGCCTCCACCAGGCGCTCCAGGTCGGCTAGCCGCCCCGCGTGGGCCGGGACCGCCTCCACCTCGGCTCCGCTGGCAGTGGCGATCCGGGCAGCAGCCTGGCGCAGCGGCTCGGCCTTGCGAGCGCATACGGCCACCCGCGCGCCCCGGAGGGCCAGCTCCAGGGCACAGGCCTCGCCAATCCCTCGGCTGGCCCCAGTGACCAGCGCCACCCTACCGGCCAGCGACCCCTGGGGGCCCTTGCGGGGCCCATCCGCCCCGGCGGCTACGGGCCGCCCCTCACGTACAGCGTCTGCCCGCTGATGTAGGAGGCGTCAGGACCCACCAAGAAGGCGATGGTCCCGGCCACGTCGTCAGGAACCCCGACCCGGGGTATGGGGGTGGCGGCTGCCACGGCCTCCTTGAAGCCCTCGAAGTCCACCCCCATGCGCTCGGCGGTCTGCATGGTCATGCGGGTCTCAATGAAGCCAGGGGCCACCACGTTGACGTTGATGTTGTACCGGCCCAGCTCGATGGCCAGGGTACGAGCCAGGCCCTGGATGCCCATCTTGGCGGCCGAGTAGTTGGCCTGGCCGCGGTTGCCCAGGGCCGACGTGGAGGAGATGAGGACCATCTTGCCAGAGCGTTGGGGCACCATCACCCGCTGGGCCGCCTGACTGCAGAGGAAACTGCCCTTCAGGTGGGTGTCGATGACCAGGTCCCAGTCCTCCTCACTCATCTTGTGGACCAGGTTGTCGCGCAGGACCCCAGCGCAGGTGACCAGGGCGTCCAGACGCCCCAGCTTCTCCACGGTCTCCCGGACCATCTGCTCCACCGGTCCGGGGAAGCGGACGTCGCAGGACAGGGCCAGCGCCCTCCCACCCTGCGCCGACACCTTGTCGGCCACCTCCTGGGCCGGCTCCAAGTCCATGTCCGCTACGGCCACCGCCGCCCCTTCCCGGGCCAGCCGCAGCGCCGTGGCGGCACCGATCCCCCGCCCCCCTCCGGTGACCAGGGCCACCATGCCCTCGAGGTTCATGCGCTTCCTCCTGTGATCCCCTCAACGTAATAGCGCCCCAGGCTCTGGGCGACGCAGGCCGGCTTCTCCCGGCCCTCGACCTCCACCGTGACCGCGATCTCCACCTCGACTCCCCCGGGGATGGGATCCACCCTATCCACTCTCGCCCGGGCGCGCACCCTTCCTCCCACGGGGAGAGGCGTCGGGAAGCGCACCCGGTTGAGCCCGTAGTTGACCTTCATCGCCATCCCCTCCACCTGCACCATCTCCGAGAGGAAGGAGGGGAGGAGGCTCAGGGTAAGGTGGCCGTGGGCAATGGTCCCGCCGAGGGGGCTCTCCGCCGCCCGCCGGCGATCCACATGGATCCACTGGTGGTCGCCGGTGGCCTCTGCGAAGAGGTCCACCTGATCCTGGGTCATCTCCCGCCAGGGCGTGGGGCCTAGCTCCCTGCCGACGAGCCCTTGGAGGCCAGCGATGCCCTCCACCAAGAGCGCCATCAGCTGGGCCCCCGGCGCTCGATAGCTCCCGACCAGCGCTCCTCCAGCCCGAGCAGCTGGCTGGCGCGCAACGCCAAGGCGAGGTCCGCGGCGTCGCGGGGCACGGCTGGGTTCAGCCCGGTGAGCTGCTCCATCCGTCGCAGCCGGTTGCGGACCGTGTTGCGGTGGCAGGGGAGGAAGGCGGCCGTGGCGGCGACGGAGCCCGAGCGCTCGAGGTAGGCCCGGACGGTCCGCAGCAGCGAGCGCCCCTCACCCTCCGGGAGCGCCAGCACCGGCGCCAGCCATCGGCGGGCGAGCCGGTCCGAGAGCTCCGGTGAGGCCGCCAGGATCACCAGCGGCAGATCCTCGTCCAGCTCCATGACCCGTGGCGCCCCTTGGGGGACAGAACGCAGCGCCAGCTCCGCCTGCCGATAGGCGCGAGGTGCGCCTTCCAGCCCGGTAAACCGGGGACTGATTCCCGCCCGCGTCCCGAGGGCGCGACGCAGGTGGTCCGCCACCTGCAGTGAGGCGCCGGCTGCCACCAGGCCGACCAGGTGGCCCTGGAGGAGGGCCCACTCCGAGGCCAGGCCGGCGGTTCTCATGAGCGCCGCGGCCTCTGGCGCCGAGATTGAGAGGGGATCCGCCGCCACCAGGACCAGCGGGCTACCGGCCGGAAGCCCGAGGGTCTCCTGGGCCAGGTCGAGCTCCCCGGCGGGCACCGTCCCGATCAGCATCGAGTTGAGGAGGTCGTGGCGGCGCGCCTGGTCCCGTCCCCGGATCTCGGCCTCCGCTCTCCTGTAGGCATCGGCCACCGCGGAGGAGTAGAGGTCGATGCCTTCCCAAACCACCACCGCACCCTGCGCCAGCAGCTCCGGCCACCGCCCCCGGGACTCCTCCAGAAGCGCCTCCCAGATGACCCGGCCTCCGAGGCGGTAGGCGTGCAGCAGATTCTCCAGGGGGACCCCCTGGAGGGCTCTCTGCCTTCCCGTGGCGAGGGCCGAGGACCGGGCCGGCGCAGTGCCGCGAGGGAGCCGGGCGAGGTCTCGGAGCACCTCCTCGAGGTTTTCCTGGCAGGCCAGCAGCAGCTCTTCCGGGCTGACCCAGCCGCGGAGGCGGTAGCCGTCGTCGTCGGCCCAGATGGTCCGCGCCAGCCGCTCGGCCAGCTCGGCGGCTCGCGGCGCGAGGGCCGCGGCCAGCGACGCCACCGCCTCCTCGACCGCCGTGGACGGCAGCTGGTAGCCGCCCGGCGCGACCTGTCCTGGGCCCCGCGGACGAGCCGCCTGGGTGGCGGCGGTCACCCCGTCCTTTCGGCCGGCGGGCCGGCGAAGCGCTGGCGGATCACCTTCTTGTCGAACTTCCCCACGCTGGTCTTGGGGATCGCGTCCACCAGCTCCAGCCGGTCGGGGAGCTGCCATCTGGCCCAGCCGTGGCCCTCGAGGTGGGCGCGGACCCCCTCCAGGGTGACCTCGTAGCCGTCCTTGGGGCTGACCACCGCCAGCGGGCGCTCCTGCCACTTGGGGTCGGGGACGCCGACGACCGCTGCTTCGGCCACCCCCTCCATCCCCATCAGGGTGCCCTCCATGTCGACCGAGGAGATCCACTCCCCGCCCGTCTTGATCAGGTCCTTGGTCCGGTCCACGATCACGAAGTAGCCCTCGGGAGAGATCACCGCCACGTCCCCGGTGCGCAGCCAGCCGTCCTTGGTGAAGCGCTCCGGCCCCGCTCCCTTGAAGTAGCTGTCGGCCACCCAGGGCCCACGGATCAGCAGCTCTCCCATCGAGGTTCCGTCCCAGGGAAGCTCCTGGCCCTGGGCGTCGACCACCTTGACGTCGATCCCGGGCAGCGGCAGCCCGGCCTTGGTGCGAACCTCATCCATGAGACGCTCCGGGCTCCAGTCCCGCATCGTGTTCTTGGGGGTGGCCAGGCTGCCCACCGGAGAGGTCTCGGTCATACCCCATCCCTGGATCATGGTGACCCCGAACTCGCGCTGGTAGCGCTCGAGCATCGAGCGGGGCGGCTGGCTCCCGCCCACCGTGAGGTGGCGGATGGTGGGCAGCCCCACACCCCTCCGGGCGAGCTCGTCGGCGACCGCCATCCACACCGTGGGCACCCCCGCCGCCACCGTCACCTCCTCGTCGAGCATGAGGTCGATCAGGGTCGGGGCGTCGAAGTTGGGGCCGTTGAACACCTGCTTGGCGCCCACCAGGGTGGCTCCGAAGGGGATGCCCCAGGCGTTGACATGGAACATCGGCACCACCGCCAGGACGCTGTCGGCCGGGCCGATCCCGATGGCGCCGCCGGAGGTGTTGGCCAGGGCGTGGAGGAAGTTGGAACGATGGGTGTACACGACGCCCTTGGGCCGCCCCTCGGTCCCCGAGGTGTAGCAGATCCCCATCGGGTTGTATTCAGGGATCTCCTTCCGGGGGTAGGAGGTGGGCTGGTCGGCTAGCAGGTCCTCGTAGGAGATCCGACCCGCGATGGAACTCTCGCCGATGCCGGTGTCCAGCACCACCACCTGCGGCTTCACGTTGAGGGACGGCCAGAGGCGGTCGAGCAGGGGCAGCAGGCTGGACTCCACCAGGATCGCCTGGTCCGCGGCGTCGTTGATGATGAACTCGAGGTCCGCCGGGGGGAGGCGGGGGTTCAGGGTGTGGTAGACCCGGGCGGAGCAGGGGATGCCGAAGTAGGCCTCCAGGTGGCGGTAGCCGTTCCAGGCCAGGGTCGCCACCAGGGCACCCTCCTCCAGGTGCAGGCGGTCGAGCCCGTGCATCAGCTGCTGGGCCCGCTGGGCGAACTCGCGATACGTGTAGCGATGACGACGCCCCGGCGCCACCTGGGTCACGATCTCGGTGGCTCCGAAGTACCGCTCGGCGTGGCTGAACAGCATCCAGCTGTTGAGGGGGATGTCCATCATCGCCATCTCGTTATCCTCCCGTGGGTTCTCCCAGGAGCTCTCCGGCCACCTCTGCCCGGCACTCCGCCGGGGACCAGGCGAACCGCTCCAGCCAAAGTGCCCGCTTGTAGTAGCGGTGCAGCGGCGCGTCCCAGGTGAACCCCATCCCGCCATGCACTTGGATCACCCGCTCGCAGGCGGCGACGGCGGTCTCGGAGGCAAGCGCCCGGGCGGCGGCCGCCGCCACGTCGGCCTCCGGGTCATCCTCGGCGAGGCACCAGGCGGCCCAGTAGGCGGCCGAGCGCGCCAGCTCCAGCTCCTGGTAGGTGTCGGCCAGCTTATGGGCCACCGCCTGGTAGGCGCCGATCGGCCGTCCGAACTGTTCCCGGGTGCGGGCGTGAGCGACCCCCAACTCCAGGACCGCCGCCCCCAGGCCCACCGCCTCCAGCGCCAGCCCGGCGCGGGCGCGCCGTCGCATCAGCCGCTGGGCCCGCGCCGCGGCCGGGCCTTCCAACAGTGGGGTCTCCGGCCCCTGGGCCAGGTGGCCGGTCCGTCGGGAGGGGTCAACCGTGGTGCCCAGGGCTCCGGACGCTGGGAGCGCCACCAGCCTCTCACCCCTCTCCGCGACCACCATGTCGACCTGGGACAGGTTGGGTACGGGCCACCCAGGGCGCAGCTCCACCGACCATCGCCTCTCACCGGCCGCCACCTCCGCCAGGAGCCCGTCGGGAAGTGCGGGAAGGGCCAGCCCCACCGTGGCCAGATACGGTCCCGGGTAGAGCGCCCGCCCGAACTCCTCCAGGAGAATGGCCTCCTCCAAAAAGCCCAGGCCCGCTCCGCCTAGGCGCTCGGGGACCGATACCCCCAGCCACCCGAGGCTGGCGATCTCGGCCCACCCGCCTGGCTCCCACCCGTCCGCGGTCTCGGCGAGCTCCGCCACCCGACTCAGCGGGGACCTGGAGGATAGGAAGGAACGGGCCTGGGACCGCAGCTCCTCCTGCGCCTCGTCCAGGGTGAAGTCCATCAGCGGGACCTCGGCAGGCCCAGGACCCGCTCGGCCACGATGCTGCGCAGGACCTCGGACGTACCGGCCTCGATGGTGTTGCCCCGGCTGCGCAGCTGCTGGTACAGCCAGGCGCCGTCATCCAGGACCGCTTCCTCGCCGAGCAGCTCGCGGGCCAGCTTGGCGACCCGCTGGTTGGTCTCTGAGAAGGTGAGCTTCACGATCGAGCCCTCCGGTCCTGGGATCCCGGTGCGGGCGTGCTGGCCGAGAGACCGCTGGGCGGTGAGCCGGAGCGCCCGGGTGGTGATCCATTCGCGGGCCACCAGGTCCCGCAGCCGGGAGTCCCCTCCTGCTCGATCGCGGGCCAGCTCCACCAGCTTGCGCACCGTGGTGTCCAGGGAGCCGGCGAGGGCGAACCCCAGGGTGCCCCTTTCGTGGAGCAGGGTGGTCATCGCCACCTGCCATCCCTCACCCACCTCGCCGACCACGTTCTCCTCCGGCACCAGGACGTCGGTGAGAAAGATCTCGTTGAAGTCCGAGTCACCCGTGAGCTGGCGGATGGGGCGCACCTCCACCCCTGGAGAGTGCATGTCCACCAACAGGAAGGTCATCCCCTGATGTGAGGGCCGAGCCGGGTCGGTGCGGGTGAGCAGGATGCACCAGTCGGCGATGTGGGCATAGGAGGACCAGACCTTCTGCCCGTTGACGAGGAAGCCACCCGGACGAGCCTCGGCCCTGGTCCGCAGCGCGGCCAGATCGGAGCCGGCTCCCGGCTCCGAGAACCCCTGGCACCAGATCTCGCTGGCGTCCAGGATTCGCGGAAGGTGGCGCTGGCGCTGGTCCTCGGTCCCGTGGGCCATGATGGTAGGGCCGGCCATCCCCAGCCCGATCACCCCCAGGTGCTGGGGCGCCTCCGCCGCGGCCAGCTCCTCCAGCCAGATCGCCTCCATCGATAGGGGCATTCCCTGACCGCCGTACTCCGTGGGCCAGGTGAGGCCGGCGTACCCGGCCTCGGACATGGCCCGACTCCACTCCCGCGCCAGCTCCAGCTGTTCGATCCTGGGGTATAGCCCTCGCAGTCCCGGGGGCAGGTGTTCATCGATCCACCGGCGGGCGCGCCGCCGGAACTCCGCCTCCTCCGCAGTGTCCCTGAGGTCCAAATGTGCAGAACTCCATAGCAGCTCGCCACGGCCCTGTTCTGGCCCGGGCGGATCTGCGCAGTATGGCGCGCCAAGCCGGGGGGGGCAATGTCGCCGCCCACACTTCTCAGGTGGCTGCTTTGTGCATGCGCACAGAAGTTGGCCGAGGCGCCCGTATCCGCGCCCCCACACCGGACCGTTGGCTACCCTCTGGGGATGTCGAGCTCTCCCACCCGTCTCGGCCTGGCGCTGGGCTACTGGGGAGCGGGGCCTCCCGAGGGTGTGGGGGAGATGGTGCAAGAGGCGGAGCGCCTAGGGTTCCACTCCCTCTGGACCTCAGAGGCCTACGGATCCGACGCGGTGGCACCACTGGCCTGGTGGGGCTCCCAGACCAAGGTGATGCGCCTGGGAACGGCGGTGATGCAGCTTCACGCCCGCACCCCGGCCGCGACCGCGATGACCGCCGTGACCCTGGACCACCTCAGCGAGGGTCGGTTCATCCTGGGTCTCGGAGTTTCGGGCCCTCAGGTGGTCGAGGGCTGGCACGGGGTTCCCTTCGGACGTCCCCTGGAGACCACCCGGGAGTACGTCGAGGTGGTCCGACAGGCGATCCGCCGCCAGGGGCCGCTCGTGTACCCGGGGCGCCGGTACCAACTTCCCCTCCCGGGCACGGGAGGGAAGCCACTCCGGCTCACGGTCCACCCCCGGCGGGAGCGGATCCCGATCTGGCTGGGAGCCGAGGGACCCCGCAACATCGCTCTGGCCGCCGAGGTCGGCGACGGTTGGCTGGCGGGGTTCCACGCCCCGTCCCGGAGCGTATGGCAGGCCCGAGCTTTGGACGAGGGGTTCTCCCACCGAGCCGGTGGGCGGCCGCTGGACTTCGAGGTGGCAGCTCTCCTTCCCATCGTCCCGGCTCCGGACGTGGACTCGGCGGCGGACCAGGTCCGTCCGGTCCTGGCCCTCTACATGGGGGGCATGGGTAGCCGGGACCAGAACTTCCATTTCAACCTCTTCGCCCGCATGGGCTTCGAGGGAGAGGCAACTCGGGTACGCGACCTGTACCTTGACGGGAGGCGGGCGGAGGCCGTGGCCGCGGTACCCACCCGGCTGGTGGAGGCGGTGGCGCTGGTGGGCCCGCCGGCCAAGCTCCGAGAGGAGGCGGCGGCCTGGAGGGGGGGGCTTCCCTCCCTGCTCCTGGTGAGCGGGCCCCCACCGCTGCTCCGGCTGGCGGCGGAGCTCTTCGGGTGACCAGCCGTCGGGGCGAGTCCCGGGCGGGGCGGGGAAGAGGACTGCCAATCTCTGACTCGGACCGCCGCCGAGTCGGGATCCACGATCAGCGGCGCCACCTGGACCGGGGTCGGGCACCGGGATAGCGGCGGTCCCGTGAGGCGCCCTGCCTCACGATCAGGCCACCGGGATCAGCGGGGGAATCCGCCTCCGCTGGCCCCGGGCCGTCCCGGTCCCCTGTAGGTGCTCGACCCGAAGGGCCGCCGCCCGCGGGGTCGTGCACCCTCGCGCCGTCCTCCGGGGGCTGGCGCGGGCGATTTGAGCGCCTCCACCCCGCGCGGGGGCTCGGCCAGGTACCGGAGGGCTCCCGTGGCGACCAGCTGGGCGGAGTCCACGAAGCGCAGAGCGGGAGCCCCCTCCCGGCGCAGCTTGCGCCACTTCTCCGAGTCGTCCTCCGAGAGGAAGGTGAGGGCACGTCCGTGGGCGCCGTTCCGCGCGGTGCGCCCCACCCGATGGGTGAGCCACTGGGCGGTGTCGGGCAGCTCGAAGTTGACTACGAGGCTGACATCCTTGACGTCCAGGCCCCGGGCGGCGACGTTGGTCGCCACCAGCACCTTGGACTCCCGGCGGTGGAAGGAGGCCAGGGCCCGATCCCGGGCCGCCTGGGAGAGGTTGCCCTGCAGCTCCGCGGTGGCGTGGCCAAGCAGGCTCAGGTCTCGGGCCAGCTTCTTGGTCCCGTGCTTGGTGCGGTGGAAGACGATGGTGGAGGAGGAGTGAGCCAGCAGCTGGCTGAGGTAGGCCACCTTGCCGGCCCGCGGCAGGGACACCAGTCCGTGCTCCAGGGCCACCTCCTCGGGCGGCTCGACCGACACCCTTCCCGGGCTCTGCAGATGGCGAGCCGCCATCTTGGTGACCCAATCGGGCATGGTGGCGGAGGCGAGGATGGTCTGCCGGGCCCGGGCGGTGGTGCGCTGATTGGTGCGCTCCACCAGCTTCTCCACATCCTTGGCAAAGCCGGCGTCCAGCATCTCGTCCGCCTCGTCCAGGACCAGGTATTGCACCGCGCCCAGCCGGGCGGCGCCCCTCTCCACCAGGTCCACCAGCCGACCAGGGCAGCCGATGACGACATCGGCCGTCCGCAGCTGGTTGATCTGGCCCTGATAGCCGACTCCCCCGAAGACCAGGGCCTGCCTCAGCCGAGGGTCGAGGCGACTAAGAACACCCCCGATCTGGGTCGCCAGCTCCCTGGTCGGGGTCACGATGAGCGCCCGCGGCGGGCTCTGCTGGTGCCCGTCCAGGTGCTCGGACATGGGGATGAGGAAGGCCAGGGTCTTGCCCGATCCGGTGGGAGACTGGATGACACAGTCCTGGCCCGCTATGAGGAGGGGGAGAGCCTCGGTCTGCACCGGGGTTGGGGTGTCCAGGCCCTGACGTCGCAGGTTCTCCAGAGTGCGCGCGCGCACTCCCAGCTGTTCGAATGGATTCATGTTGGTGTTCCCGGGCCCATGGCCCCAATGCGCCCTCGCCGACTTCGCTGTAAGCACGCTTCTCGAGGACGCCGCTTCGTCAGCGGGGCGAGGTATCACCAAGAGGCCGCACCGCCAGATTGCGGATGCCTGCCCAGCATAGCAGGGACAGCGTTTGCCCCCTGAGCTCCGAGCCGGGACCGGGGTGCCCACTCGGGCGGCGGGCGGCGCCGATGGGCTCGGGTGGGGGACGGCTTGGGCAAGGAGCAGGGTGAGAAATGTCCCGATGAGGAAGGGCTCCGCGACGTGCCCCCCACCCCGACCCTGGACCGGCGTGACGCGGGCCACCGACCTGATGGCCAACACCACCGCCCCGGTGGGGCGATGACGACTCTGCCCACCCGGGCCTCAGCCCTCCTCCACGGCACCGGACCGGGATTCCCGCAGTTGGTCCAGCCTCCGGAGCCCGTCGTAGGCGGCGTACTTGTAGGCGTCCGCGCGGCTTGGGAAGTTGAAGGTGGTGTCGATGAACTCGTCGATCTTTCCGCCCGCATGGAGGACGGCCTGAGCCACGTGGACCAGTTCGGTGGCCTCCTCGCCCAGGATATGCGCCCCCAGGAGCCGCCGGTCCGAGGCCCGAAAGACCAGCTTGACCAGACCCTCGCTGGAACCCGCGATTCGCGCCCGGGCGTTGCCCTCGAAGAGGGCTCGACCCGTTACCACGTCCTCGCCGGCCGCCACGGCCGCTGCCTCGGTCAGACCGATCATCGCGACCTCCGGAAGGGTGTAGATCCCGGCGGGGACGATGGGGTCGACGGCGTCCTTGAAGTGGATATGGAACGCTCGGCATATCGCCACCCGGGCCTGCTCCATGCTCACGGACGCCAATCCGGGGGGGCCGATGATGTCGCCGGCGGCATAGATTCCGGCCGCGGTTGTCTGAAAGTCGCCGTCGACCCTGATTCGCCCCCGGGCGTCGGCCTCCACCCCCGCCTCTGCCAGGCCCAGCCCCTCCACGTCGCCGACCCTCCCGACGGCGTGCACCACCACGTCCGGGCGGAGGGGACTCCCGTTCACCACCACGCGCAGACCCCGGCGGTCCCGCCCCACCGAATCGACCTGGGCGCCGAACATGAACTTCACGCCCGCGCCACTCAGGATCCGGGAAAGACCCTCTGACATCTCGGCGTCGAGCATCGGCAAGAGTCGCTGGCCTCGGTCCACCAGAGTGACCCCGACGCCGAGGGCGGCGAAGATCGAGGCGTACTCGGAGCCGACCGGTCCTCCCCCAACCACCATCAACTCTGACGGCAGCCGGTCCATCCCCAGGATGGTCTCGGAATCGTGGACGTCCGGATCGTCGAAGGGTACCTCCGGCGGGTGCAGGGGGAGGGACCCGGTGGCGATCAGGATCACCCCGGCTCGCAATACCCGCTCACCGCCTAGGTCATCTCTGACGATCACCGTCCTATCCGGTCCGAGTCTTCCCTCACCCGGCACCACCGCGACCGAGTGGCGCAGGAGGTTTTCCCGCCGCATGCCCGCCATGCTTGCCATCACGGCGAGGGTCCGGCTGCGAAGCCGGTCCATGGCCAGCTCCGGCGAGAGCCGGATCGAGATCCCGTACGTCTCTCGACGGCTCCACCCCGAAAGATAGATAGCGGTGTCCCGGAGCGCCTTGACCGGGACTCCCCCCACTACGACGCTGGCGGCCTCCAGCGGGCGGGTCCGGCGCTCGACCACGGCCACACTATGGCCGTGATAGGCGGCTTGAGCTGCCCCCTTCTCCCCGGCGGGACCCGCGCCGATCACGACCAGATCGAATTGCTCCCCGTCGTGCACGGTCCCTTTCACGTGAGCGGCGAGCATATCAGGCTATAAAGGCCGTCCTCCTACCCGCGCGCGGGCCTCGTTCCCCGCCCACACCCAGCGCCAAGAAGGGGCTATCGCGGTACCCCACCCAAGGTCCTGCTTGCGCCCGGCGCCCAGTGCTGGCCCGGGGTCGCCGGGTCCGCCAACCGCGCTCCCTTGGCGACCCATCGCCTGCGGGAAACTTCCCTTCTTCGGAAATCGACGAGCCGCACCGACGGCGACCGCGGTGGGCCTCGCCTTGTGGCCCAGGGCCGCGGTGAGCACATGCGGGCAAGCGCTCCCAACAGCTTCGAAGTCGGGCAGTACTGCTGTTGGAGTGGGTCATGAACGGTCCGGGAGGGGTGGGCAGAGACCGCCGAGGCTGAGCTTGGCCATGGCGATGATGGCATCGGCGGAGCGGAAGCCATAGCTGCGGCGGATGATCAGGCGGATCTTCTGGTTGATGCTCTCCGCCAGGGCATTGGAGATCCGGTAGCGCAGTGCTGCTTCGATGCTGGGTCGGTAGGCGGTGATGGTGCGGGCCAGCTTGACGAAGGGTTGGAGGCGGGAGCGCCTTGCCCAGGTGAGCCAGCGCTCCAGCTCCTTGAGGGCCCGGCGCCTGCCCATGTGGAACACCAGGCGAAGGGACTCTTTGAGGATGTAGGCCCGATAGAGAGGCCGGTTGAGGCGGGCCAGGGCGTCCAAGGTGGCCTGTTGGCGATCGGTGAGATCCTCGGGGTTGTGCCACAGGGCCCAGCGAGCGCCCTTGAGCTCGTGGGCCAGCTCGATCTCCCCGGCCCGGCGCGCCTGGTTCCAGACCGCCCGGCGGACTTGGTCGAGGGCATCGGTGGCCCAGCTGACCACGTGGTAAGGATCGGTGCACTGGATGGCTCTGGGGCAGCGCCGTGTGACCACATTGACGATCCAGCTGCCGCCGTCCCGACTGACCCGGCGGACCTTGCGGCAGCGCTCCTCGCCCAGAGCGTCGAAGAATCGGTTCAAGGTGGCCTGGTCCCGCCCTGGGGCGGCCCAGACCAGACGGCCGGAGTCGTGGTCCACCACCACAGTGATGTAGCGCTGCCCCTTCTTCCAGCTGATCTCATCAATGCCGATCTTCTCCAGGTGGGCGAAGGGGTCACGTCCCAGCTCGGCTGCGGCCACCACCCGGCTGGCGATGCCGACGATGCTCCCCCAGGTGACCCGCAGCAAGGTGGCCACGGTGCTCTGGGCGGAGTGGACGGTGAGCCAGGCTGCCTGCTCCTCGAAGGTGCGGGTGAAGCGGCTGCCATGGCGGGCCCAGGGCACCCAGGCAACCACCACCCCATGCTCCGGGCAACTCACCCTGGGGCTGTCTGCCTCCAGTACGGTCACGCTCGATCCCAGATCCAGGGTTCGCCAGCGGCGCCGACCGCGGCCAAGGTCGAAGCCCGGACAGCGTCGGCGGCAGATCCCACAGCGGTCACGATCTCGCCACCCTACCCGCGCCAAGACCACCAGGGTGTTGGTTGGGAGCTCCAGATCCACTCCCTCGACTACCGCCCCGCACAGACCCAGCCCCCTCGCCCATACTCGTGTCTGGCGCATCGCTCGACGACCTCCTACCGATCTCGGTTGTTGACATGCAGAGATCGTAGGGATCGTGGGCGGTGCGCTTCTCGTCTACCCCCGCAGCTCACCCATGCAAACGGCAGTAGACCCGTCAAAACTGGGGTCAGGAAGGTTCGCAAAGCCGTGACGGACCAGCTACTGCAGGTGTGCACGGTCCGGCTGTAGACGAGGCCACATAAGCCCTACGTGGCGGGTCGGCGGCCGCTAGAGGACCGTCGGCCGTGTGGGCTCCGCCCCAGTAGACCGAGATCTGGCCCACCCGCGACCGTCACTTCCGCAGGGTCCGCGCGTGAGGTTCCCTGCGATCATTGGCATGGCCCTGCAGATCGCCCCCTTGATCTTGGACAGCTGCACGATGTCGTCGTGCCAGACACTCCGCTGACCCACCTGGTCACATCGTCGTTCCCCCGAAGCCCAACGGCGTCCTGGGCGCTCACCACGCCGGGGCCGTCCAGCCCGCCGAGCAGGACGGCGATGACCTTGTCTCCATGCCAGTGGTCGGCCCCAATCGGACCGAGGCATCCGCAGGCAACAAGTCAGCCTTCTCGGCTCCTCTGGCCGCCCACTCGGGCGGCACGGTACCGGGGCCACCCGATTGGAAAGTTGTACAGATTTCTGTTAGCATGTACCCATGGCAGAGGAGGTCGTCCCTACTGGCGAGGTCCGAGCGGCTCTTAGTCAGATCACCAAGCGCTTTGACGCTGGGGATCCCGAGCCGGTCTTCTTCGGGTCCCACCGCCGTGCCCAGGCCGTGCTTGTGCCGATCGCCACCTGGGAGAAGCTGCTCGCCCACGCTGAGGACGAGCTGGATCTCGACACCGCCCGCCGACGTCTCGCTGACAGTCGCCCGTGGCTCGACCAGGAGGAGCTCGACGCGGCGGTGGCAGGCTTGATGGAGAAGGCCGCCGGACGCCGCCCGGTGTGACGCGGCGGGCCAAGCCGGCTCGCTACCGCCTCAGCGCTCATCCTGCCTTGCCAGACGATCTAGCCGCACTTGCCGTCTACGGACCGCAGGTGGCGGCTGCCGCTCGCACCGCACTCGACGACTTGGCGCATGGGCGGGTCACCGGCAAGCTCCTCGGGGCACGACACGTGAGCGGCGACTTGACCGGCCTCGCCAGCGTCAAGTTCGACGTGCCAGGCAGCCCAACCCGTCGCTTCAGGCTGGTCTACGGTGCGATCGACGCCGAGACGCGTGGGGTACTGGCAATTGGGCGCCGTGACGAGCACGCGATCTATCGACTGGCTGTTCAGCGCGTTCAAGGCAGCAAGGAGCCAACTGCCGCCTATGAACGCTGATTTGGTCAACCGCAACCACAGCGCCTACCAGGTGGTCATGGCTCTCACTTGGTCGGATCGCGCCGCCAGGTGCCTTGCCACTGCGACCAGTACGAGCTGTGAGCAGGGTTCCGGCAAGTGCCTTGTGCTTGAATGGGCGGGAGGCCAGCAAACTGGGTAGCCTCAAGGGCGGTCCGAGGTTGAGAAGTGGATCGGCGCGTCAGCCCGACTGGAGCTGTAGCGGGGGTTTGACCGTGAGGCCGTCGCTGGCCGTGCTCAGTCCAGCAACGCCCATTAGCTCCTTAGCAGCGGTGCCCCTTGAAACGGTCTGTTAACCTGGATCCACCGGCCGGGTAGGGGTGGGTGTCAGCCCACTTGGCGATGGTGACCTTGAGGTCGTGGAGGTGCTTCTCGGCCCTGTCGGCCTTGAGGATGTACGACGGGACCAATTCGCTCACCGATTACTCTCCTTTCATGATCGGCGCATTTCGGCCTAAGAGCCGAAAGATCTCCAACCTGGCTGAGAACCCGGTCCCGACCCGCTGAGTGGTCTATAGCGAGCCCGGCCCGCTCAGCCGGCGCAGGATGGCGAACCTCTGCCCTCAAACGAGACAGCGGACCGACGAGTGGTCGGACGCGGGTTTGGAACTGGCTGTGGTCAAAACTGTGGTCAATGGCTCCATCGTGGGCAGTAGCTCATGTGACGTTGAGATCGAAAACTGGTGCCGAGGGGCGGGATCGAACCGCCGACACCGGGTTTTTCAGTTGAACCGGCGAGGGTCCGCGAGCGTTCGCGGGCGTCCGTTTTGAGATCAAATGAGCGATCTCTGAGGAGTCGATTGTTCGCCGGAGCGCGTCACTGGTCGCCTGGGTAGGGGTATCCGCTGGGGTACTGGCGGCAAGGTTGACACTGACGCGCAGCTCTTGGCGGCATCGCACATCAAGACTGGAGGGCTGGGCCGGGGCGGCCAGCCTCATGGAGCCGCCAGGGGTCTGGCGGTTGGCGTGTGGACAGGAGGCAAGCAGGCGACGGAGCACTTGGTACGGGCTCGCCGGTAGGCGGGACGTATCTGGCGACCTTGGCCCACGGTCAGCGTCGTCGGTAGCGGTCAGAAACGGCGGGCTGTGGCATCGGAGCCACAGCCCGCCAGGGAGGATGGATGGAGCGACAAAACCTGCGACCTGGCACTGGGGGCCGGGTTCGTGTGGGGGGCTCTAGAAACTGTGGGACCCACTCACTGCGAGGACCCAGTGGACCTCGGCGATGGCGACAGCTCTGCAAGCACGCTCACCCATTGGGTAATCGTCATCGGGACTGGTTCGGACGAGGGCTGTTGGAACTTCTGGCTAGAGGACATCCACACTTCGAGACCGGAGGTAGTCTTGAATACAAAGTCCGACACGTTCGTGCCGGTTGAGTGGTAGACGACGTGGTATCCATCGATTGTCGCCTGATGGGTCGACCGAGCACCGTACCACTTCACATCGACGTTCAATGGGGTACCCGCCTTCCCTGGATACTCGGATATGGTCACAGTCGGTCCCGAGGACAGGAGATACGTCACGAAGACTTGAGGTTCCATGACCTCGCCGGCCGCCACCGGTCCGCCGCTCTTAGTGGTCGTGGGGGGGATGACTTGCCACTGTTGAGGGGTAGCGAATGAGGCGGGAAGTACAAGGATGCGATATGGCACATCAGCCTGAGCTTGAGCAAAGGTCACCGTCTTCGGTACCCCAGGGATGACAACGGCTCCAGGGGATACCAGCGGCGGGGGAAGACCTTGCCCATTGGGACCGGTCACCGTGACATGTGTCGGAACCGTAGCAATCGCGACGGCGGCGTAGGCGACCCCAACGCTGACCGCCAGAACTGCTAGCGCCAGGGCGACGCTGTGTCGCAGCCGCCGTGGACCGGCCACGCTCCCGGCTGATACCGACCGAAACAGCCGCAGTGGCCCAAGCTCTGTTGCCGCTCTCGGCGGTCTCGCGATGGGCGTCTTTGCAGCAATGTCCGCTGCAGCTCGTTGGAGTCGGGACGAGAGGTCTCCATCGTGGATGTCATCTTTCATCGGGTCTCCTATTCTCAGATGGTGTTGTATCGATCTCCGAGCATCGCTCGCAGCCGGGCCCGACCGTCATGGAGTCGATGCTCGACGTTCTTTGGAGAACAGTCGAGCAATTCTGCGATGGAAGCTGTGCTTTGGTCCTCAAGGTGAGCGAGAACCACGCATCGCCGCATCTGTGGGGGCAAGCGGCGTAGCGCGCGAACTAAGTCGATCGTTTCATCTGTCCACTCGGACGACATGTCGGTGCTGCGATGCATGATGGATGGGAGCACTTCACGAAGGAGTCGGGACCGGAGGCGTGCCGACAGGTGCAGGGCTGTGGTGCGCAGCCAAGGCCATGCAGGGTCCGTCAGATACCCTGGTTTGCGGCGCTCGTTTGTGAGTGCGATGAGAAACGTCTCTTGGGCGAGTTCCTCTCCTAGAGCGTGGCCCCCGGCCAGCAACGAAGTAAGGCTGACAAGGCGTTGATAATGGGCGGCATAGAGTTCTCCTACCCGAACGTCTGGGTCCGCGAGGCCGTGGCGGGGGAGCTGGGCCGAGAAGGCAGGTTTGGCCGCGTCGCTGGCATCCATACCCATATATAGGCACGGCCGCGGCGGAGCCCCCACCTCGGAGTCCACGCGGAGCGTCGGGTGACTTCCGGCGGCGCTGCTCCCACTGGGGGTGCCCCTTGATCTCAAATCCAGCTTGGCACGGGCTGTCCGCGAGGGCAGAGGCGTCAGCTCAGGGCCATGAGTACGTGGGCCCGAGTGTGTGGGTAGGGTGGCTGCCGGGTGACCCGCCGGAGGGAAGAGTCCCGAAACGGGGACGGTGCCAGAGTCGCCGCCAACCCACCTTGGCCGGTCCGGCCGGTAGAGCTGACGGTCTGCTCTTGACCACCGTGGAGATCGAGCGCGGCGCAGTTGACTTCCTGAGTAGTCAGAGATACACTACATCGACCATCAGACTAGATCCACACGAGAAGGCGGCCAGGACGGAGACTCGGAAGGCGGGGCGACCCAACCCTCTGAGTTCGCCGGTCGGTGGGTTGGGCAATTTCACCGAGCAGGCCCTCTTGGTCTTGGCCAGCCTCGCCGCTGGACCCAAGCACGGGTACGCGATCGCGAGGGACGTGCGAGCCCTGACCGGCATCATCATTGGGCCCGGCACTCTCTACGTCGTCATAGCCCGGTTGGAGAGGCAGGGGTGGGTTCGCCGGCTCCCGGCGGACGGAAGACGGCAGCCGTATGCGCTCACCATCGCCGGAGCTGAGGCGCTGCGGGCTGAGTCCTCCCAACTGCAGACCTTTGCGGAGACCCTTGCGCGGAGGGCCGCTCTGGCATGAACCGACGTTGGGCACTCGTCTTCCCCAAGCACTGGCGCGAGCAGTACGAGGAGGACATGGCAGTCAACCTGGCTCATACGCGGCTTGGACCGAGGGCGATCTTCGATGTGGCTAGGGGAGCCGTGGTTGCTTGGGCGCACCCAAGGGCGAAGCCCTTACACATGGATGGGCCCGGGAGGGAACTCGCTCCGATCAACCGGACGGTCCACGACCGTGAACCGGCTGTCCGCCTCCTCGGTAGCAGCCGCTACTATCGCACCGCGAACAGCGAGGTTGGGGCCGTGGTCGACGCAACCCTGGCCATCCGAAGGGGCGAGTCCGTCGCCTTGATGGGGCCGTCAGGCTCCGGCAAGACCACGCTGCTGAACCTGATCGCGGGTCTGGACAGAGCCTCGGCAGGCACAGTCTGGGTCTTGGGCCGGTCGCTGAGTGAGCTCTCCGAAGCTGAGCTCACGGCGTTCCGTGCTGACAACCTGGGACTGATCTTTCAGCAACCGCACCTCCTTGCAGGACTTTCCGCATTGGAGAACGTCATTGTCGCCCGACTGCCCTGGGAACCGCGGTCTGTCCTCGAGCCGAGAGCCCGCGACCTGCTCGAAGGTCTGGGCCTGGGTGGCCGGCTGAACTTTCCGCCGGGGCGCCTGTCCGGCGGCGAGGTGCAACGAGTCGGCATAGCCAGGGCTCTCCTCGTCAACCCGTCCCTCCTGGTGGCCGATGAGCCCACCGGCAGCCTCGACGCTTCCGCCACCCAGGAGGTGCTCGAGATTCTCCGGCGGCTGAAGGAGGACTTGGGACTGACGTTGGTGTTGGCTACCCACGATCAAGAGGTTGCCGAGGCCATGGACCGAGTCGTCCGCATCGCCGGTGGCAGGCTGCAGGCAGCCTAATGAGCTCCGCGGTCGCGCAAGGGGCGTCGACACGGGTTAGGCGATGTGGCGGTTAGCCTTCCACGAACTTCGAGGCCAGTGGCGGCTCACCGTCCTTGTCTCCTTTGGCTTGATCTTGGCCTCCTTGGCCTACGTCGCGCTCTTGGGTACGGCATCGGGAACGACCGCCGTGCTTACGGGAGATATCGGTAAGGCGTGGAACACGCCCTACGACCTCTTGGTGAGGCCCGCCGGAGATGTCACCAAACTGGAGCGGACTCAGGGGTTGGTGAGCCCCAACTTCATAAGCAGCATCAACGGCGGGATCACGGAGGCTCAGTTGCACGCCATCGAGCATGTCAAGGGCGTCTCGGTCGCCGCCCCCATCGCGATCGTCGGTTACACCACCTTGCAATACACATTCACTGTGCCCAGGCTGCCAGCTATCGTGGGATCTGCGCCGCTGACGGTGCTTCGTCTGGAGGGAGAAGCGACTGCCGAACGCGGACGGGCGCACTATCCACTTGCGCCGCAGTACTTCATCATAGCGCCGCACGGGGTAGTGACAGTTGGAAGCGGCCTAACGTATCAGCTGACCTATGACGGCAAGTCGATCCAATGCGGCGGAAGTGCAGTTGTCGGCTGTGAAGCGGGCACCGTGATCTGCCACACGTGCTTCGGTCTCCCGACGACGTTTACTCCGTCGTCGTACCTGGTAATCCCCATCCCCGTGCTGGTGGCTGGAATCGATCCCCGTGCGGAGTCCCAACTCTCGGGCCTGCGGCACGCGATGAGGTCGGGCACGTACCTGCCCAACAGTGAAGCTGAGATCCTTCCCACCTCCAGCAACGGAGCGCCGACGGCTACCGCCCGGATTCCAGTGATCGACAGCACCAAGTCGTACATCTCCGAGAGCCTCGCCCTGACCGCGTCCGTGGCCGCATCTCCTAGCGCCGTGATGTCCGGGGCGAGCCCCAGCTCTTTGCAGCGATGGTCGACCGTCTACCACGCGGCGACCTCCATCCAAACGCTGTACTCGAAAGTGGTTTCCAGGCTTGGGCTGGCAGTCACCGACTTACCGAACGTCGCCGTGCCAGGGTCAGTTCGGTACAGGACGGTGGGATCGGACCGATTCGTCCCCCAGGTGGTTCCTACAGACCCGAGCGTGTTGGGGAATCCGAACTGCATCGGCTGCGGTCAGCAAGACATTCCGCCGGATGCCCGCGATACCTGGTTCCGGCATCTTCAGGTGTCATCGCGAATCGCCAGCAGCACGTTTTTCGCGTTCGACATTCTAGGAACATTCGACCCTAACCAGATCCCTGGGTTCAACCTGCTCGCGGGCGGAGACCTCAGCTCCTTCGCGCCTCCCGAGGCGAAGCTGCCCGATGGGAAGACGGTTCTGCCCACCCGGAATCCGGCAGGGTTCATTACGAGTCCGCCCCTGATGCTCACCACCCTGGCCGGGGCCCAGTACTTCGCGGATACGTTTACAGGTGGGCAAGGGAACGCCTTCATCAGCGCCATAAGAGTCCGGGTTGCCGGCACAGGCAAACCGTCCGACGCGTCTCAGGCAAGGTTGGAGAAAGTGGCTGCTGCCATCAACGAGCGCACCGGCCTGCAGGTGAGCTTGGTGAAGGGCTCGTCGGCTCTCCCGGTGACCATCAGCTTACCCAGAGGAAAGTTCGGCGAGCCGCCGATGACGGTCACCGAGTATTGGGGAAAGGAGGGTGCCGCTATCACTTTCTTGCGGGGGCTGAACGTCGAGTCCCTGGTGATGTTCCTCCTGACTCTGGGAGTGGTGCTGGCGCTGCTTGGGGTGGTCGGCCAGCTGGGGGTGCGACGAAGAAGCCAGGAGTTCGGGATGCTCCGCGCGATCGGCTGGCCGCTGTGGCAAGTGGTTCGTCTGATGTTGACGGAGATGGCGTTGCTTGGGGCGGGGATCGGGGCGGTGACGGCGGGAGCCGCAGTCGGTGTCAGCCGGACCCTCGACCCCGCCATCCCTATCGGACCCCTGCTCCTGGTGATCCCGCTCGTGCTTGTGATGGCGGTAGCCGCCCCGCTTCCGGCTCTGCTCGGATCGTCGAGATCATCGGCATCCTCGGCGCTCAGCAAGGGAGGCGCGCTGGGGGGTGTCAGTGTACGTTCGGTGGGGTCCTTGGCGTTGCGCGAACTTCTGGGGCCCTGGGGGGTGGAGTCCCTGTTTTGCGCAGGCTCGAGCGCGATAGGTTCGGGTCTGGTGGGAGGGGCGGTGCTGGTCGTCGGCGGCTTCGCGGGTCAGTTGGGGCCGACCACGCTCGGCCATTATCTGGGGGCACAGGTCGGACCGCTTGACGTGGTGATGGTCTCGATCGCGGCGGTGGCGGGAGCGTCAGCGTCGGCCACCTTGCTGACCCTTGCCTACCTGGAGCGTCAAGTGGAGTTCTCCACGCTACGGGCGGTCGGTTGGCCGCGGGGCTCGGTCGCAGCAGTGATCGCTATTCAGGCGCTCGTGCTGGGATTGGGCGGAGGGTTGGCCGCCGCCGGGGCCGTCGCAGTTGGTGGCGTCGCGATTGGCGCGCCTGTGGCGGTTACCGTCGTCGCGCCAGTGCTGAGCGTTGTGGTCGCTCTTGTGACCACCGCGGTGGCGATGACGGGAACTCTGTCCCTGGCATATCGGCTCGGACCTGCAGAAGCGCTGCGCGCCACGTAAGCTTCCCTCTTTCGGTGACGGGTGTCGGCTCTGGGGATTGCCTGTTCGTCCAGCGGCTGCCTGGGCGGACCCTGTGGGATGCAATGTACGGCCTTGGAGGTCCAGCACTTGCGACCTACGCGCCTATCGGTCTCCTTCCGTGCGAGCCAGCCAATGCGACCCGTGGGCGGCGGTCTACCCGCGGAGCGTACGTATGGCTTGTTAGACCCGTGCTCACCGACCGAGATTGGCCGAGACTGGCCAACATGATCTCGATGCACCGGGTTTCTCACATGGCGCCAGGGGTACCGGCGATGTCCCTCAGCGTTCGCCCGGAAGTCACGAGTGGCCGCCACTGGCTGCCTTTGACCGTCGCCGACCGCTGGCGTTGTGGTCAATACTGTGGTCCATGCCCCGCTCCTGGAGCGGCGGCGGACCGTGAGCCGCCGGCTACTATCGAGTCGTCTATTGGCCATGACGATGGGCGTGAAGTTCCGAGCACGGCTGGCAGACGACCGCGCGGGACGACCGGCGGCGGAGTCTCAGTCAGACCCTCCTGAGCCCGGATTGGGCTGAGGACTTGGTCCAGTCCGTCGACGTTCACTCCGGGCAGCTGGTCCTTGAGGTTGGGGCAGGGTCCGGCGTCATGACGTTGGCGCTCGCGCGTCGTCATGTAGATGTGATCGCACTAGACTTGGATCCCGTCTGGGCTCGGAAGATGGCCGGCGCGGTCCGTGGTGGTGGTTAGCGGACCCAACCTAGTCCGTATGGCTCCGTTTGCTCTTGATTCCGGGAGATTGTCCAAGTGGCACTCTAAGCCTGAATCCACCGACCAGGCGTTGAGGAGGGGTGCGCGGTAGGGTCGGAGAGCCGTGGCAGGCAGGGGGCTGGCTGGGCAGGCCGTCAACACAGGGTCAGGACTGAGGTGCGGCGGGAACCGTGGCCCGGAATTGCCCCGAACCAGGCTCACCAGGGGGATTCCGGGCAGGCTGACGCCGGTCGGAAGGCCGCGAGGGGGATGCGGGACGGGCGGTCAGGTGGCGGCGCGGATCTGGCGGAGGGCGTTGAGGAACAGCAGCTGCCAGGGCCAGCGCTGGGGCAGATGCACGGTCACGCGGCGGGCGGAGCGGGTGCGCCGCCCGGGGACGGAGAACAGGCAGAGATGCAGCCGGCCGGTGGTGGTGAGAGCTGGCAGTTGCTCGGGGAGGCCGATGCCCAGCACCCAGCGAGCCAGGTTGTGGGCCATGGTGGAAAAGGCCAGCCAGGCAGCGTTGGCGGCGAACCGTCCCGAAGGCAGATGGGCCAGACCCGCCCCCTCCTTGAGATCGCGGATGACCGCCTCCACCTCGGCGTGGCGGCGATGGTCCGCCTCCAGCTCCAAAGTCGTGCCCTGGCGGTCCGTGACCAGGGCGTGGTAGCTGAACTCGGTGAAGAGCGCCAGTTGGCTGCCGGGAGTGGGACGCACCCGCCGCACGATCAGGCGAAGTCGCATCCCCTTCTTGCCGAAGGCGGTGTAGGGAACCTCAGCCACATCGGCGCCGGAGATGGGCTGCCCCTGCTCGTCTGAGCCGAAGGTGCCCGAGCTCGACCAGTAGGGGATCGGCACCCACGCCTCCTCCGGGATGGCCGCAATCGCCCGCTGGACCGCCTTGTCCAGGCGCGCGGTGACCGAGAACCGCACCCCGGCCCGGCGGCAGGTGGTGAGCACCGCCTTGGAGTAGAAGCCGGAGTCCGCCCGCAGGGTCAGCTGGCCGGTGGCCCCTGCCTGGCGCACCCGGGAGAAGCTCTCGGCCAGGAACCCAGTGGCGCCCCGGGCCGTGAAGGCCGATCCACCCCGCAGCCGGGAGTGGAGCACCTCGCCGGTGTCGGCCCTGGTGGCCAGCAGCGGGTGGTAGCCCCGCACCTTGGTGTAGCCGAAGCCCACCCCCTGCTTCAGCAGCCCAAAGACCTCGCAGATGGTGGAGTCCATGTCGATGGTCAGCTCCCTGTCGCCCGGGCCCCGATCTCCTTCCCAGGCCCGACGCAGCATCTCCCGCCCCACTGCGTCCAACTGCCGGACATGGCCCACGGTGAAGCTGCGCAGGAAGGTGCCCAGGGTGGAGGGTGCCAGGACCGCGTGGCCCAGCACCCCCTGGGTGGCCCCGGCCCGGAGCACGTTGGTGTCATCGATACAGTCCCCACCGGCCAGCATCGAGTGGATGAGCGACATGGCCTTGGGGCCGACGTTGGCCCGCCCGGGGGCGTCGCCTAGGTCCAGGTGTTCCTCGACCACCTCCCTCAACCCCAGGTGCTGAGCGAGAGTGGCAGGCAGGAGGAGGCCGGCATTGGCCACCAGGTGAGGGTCGTCGAACTCTACCCCCAGACGGTCCAAAGTGTGGGATGATGGCGGCATCGAAAAGGTGCTCCTTCGCTGGGGCCGATTGGCGTGGTTACAGCACCAATTATCCCAGCATCGAGCGCCTTTTCTTCGTCTACACCCCGCTGGCCACCCCTACCTGGCCGGTGGATCCAGGCTTAGTATTGAGATCAAATTGGTGGTGCCGAGGGGCGGGATCGAACCGCCGACACCGGGTTTTTCAGACCCGTGCTCTACCAACTGAGCTACCTCGGCCCGCGACATCGCGCCCGGCGACCGCAGAGTCCTGAGCGTCCGCCGGTTGGCCGTCCGGTGGCCGCACCGGCCAGTCTACCGAGG
>JAJYWQ010000003.1 GCA_021791415.1 bacterium
CATGAGGAGCGCTGATTGAGCCGCCAGGGAGAGGTGCTACCGCTGGGCCAATGCTTCGGCGACCTGGTCTGAAGCGAGGCGCGTGAAGCCGCGCGCCTCAGGCTGGCTGGGCCTCACCTGGGCCGCGATCCGGTGGCGGGCCGGGAGCTCCATGGCCCTGCTGATAACGGCGGTTGTGGCGGTCGTGGCCGCGAGCGCTGGTCCCCTGTACCTGAACACTGCCTATGGCACAGTTCTCCAGGCCAAACTGGCCGAGGCGAGTGCCTCGAGCACCGCCGTGGATGTCGGCGACCTTGTCACGAGCCCGCAGGCGGTCGCCGTCACTTCTCCCGCCCTCGCCCTGGGGCCGCGCTATGGGATGGGCCGGTGGTTCGGTCCCGCCGTGGTGAGCTACACAGCCGCGGTAGTTGGGTCGGCCCGCTTCCCGCTGGTGGCACGGCCGGGTGTGTGCCCGCACCTGCATTTCGTCGGCGGCCACTGCCCTACCGCTCGGGGAGAGATTGTCCTCACCTCCCGATCGGCCCGAGTGCTCGGGGTCAGGGTGGGGAGTGTGATCCATCCTTATGGTCCGCCCGGCGTCGGTACGCTGGAGGTGGCCGGAATCATCCTGCCCGGCGATCCCTTGGCCCCGTATTGGCTGGGTCAGGACTTCTTCGGGTATGGCGACGGGCACCTCGATTCCTCTTTCACCGTCGTGGCCACGGTGGCGGGTTTGCCGACCACCGCTCTGGTGCAGCTCCCCCTGGATCGTAGGAGGGTCAACCCCGGCAATCTGGGAAACCTTGAGGGGGCTGTCGGGGCCTACGAAGCTGCCGCCACCCAGCAGCTGGGCCTCACTGCGACCACCGGTCTGTTCTCGGCCGTGAACAACTACGTAAGCTCCGCCGACCTGATGGCTGTAGTCGTCCTTCTGGTTGACCTGCAACTTGTGCTGCTGTCGCTGTACGTGGTCTATGGGCTGGTGGCCCAGTCCGCGGAGGTGCGGCGCCGGGAGCTGGCGATCGCGCGCCTTCGTGGCCTTCCCCGAGCCAGGACCCTCGCCTTCGGTCTGGGCGAGCCGGTGCTGCTGCTGGTGGCAGCACTGCCCATCGGGCTGCTCGCTGCCGTGGGCCTCACGTCGCTGGCCCAGCACGCTCTGCTCCCAAACTCGAAGGTCACCATCGACCCGACGGCGATGGCCGCTGGCCTCGCCGCCCTGGCGGGGGGGCTAGTGGCCGTCGCGGCTGGCTCCCGCAGGCTGCTGGCGGCGCCGCTCCAGCCGCAGCTTCTCGCCCTGGAGCCCCGGCCCTCGGCGCTGGCGCGGGCCGCGCTCGACGCGGCCGCGGTTGCGGTGGCGCTCGCTGCCCTAGTCGAGCTCGTGGTCGCCGGGGCGGTAGACGGACGCCAGCCGAACCCGCTTTCTGTCCTGGCTCCCGGGCTCCTTGCGGTGGCTGTGGCGATCGTCTCTGTGCGAGCCGTGCCGGTGATCGCCAGGGCGGTGATCCGCCGGACGTCCACAGGTCCGAAGGTGGGTCTGGGGATCGCGGTCCGCCAGGTGGTGCGGCGTCCATCCGGCCTGCGCCAGATGGCGGTCCTGGCTGTTGCGGTGGCGCTGGCCTTCTTCGCCGTGGCGGGATGGGCGGCCGCGGCGGCCAACCGTGTCGTCCGCGCTGACTTCGCCCTGGGTGCTGCGAGGGTGCTGGACGTGCGACTCCCGGCAGGAGTGGGGCTTGAGCAAGCGGTCGACTACGCGGACCCCAGTGGGCGGTACGCCATGGCGGCGATGGTGGCGACCACCTCGGGCCAGAATCTGCTGGCGGTCCAGGCCAGCCGGCTCGCGCGGGTCGGCTACTGGCCCCCGGGAGTCAGCCGGGCGCCGCTCGCTCGCCTGGTGCGCTGGCTGCGTCCAGCACTGCAGCCACCGCTCGAGGTCTCCGGGACGGAACTCAGAGCCACGGTCACGCTCGGGGGCTCTCCCAGCCCGCCGCCAGACCTGCAGCTCGACCTGGTGGACACCCAGGGAAATCCCCAGCTGGCGGACTTCGGCTACCTGTCGCCGGGGACGCGCACCTATGAGGCGTCTTTGCCGGCGGCCTGCCTTCGGGGCTGCCGGGTAACTCAGCTGGTGCCAGTCTGGACCCCCGTCCAGAACAGCGTGGCCACGGGGCAGCTCGCCAGCGTAGGTCCGCCTTCCACTCATTATTCGATCACCCTCGCCACTTTTCAAGAGAGGGGTAGGGGGAGTTGGCGGGCGGTGACTGACCGCCTGGGCGATGCATCCTACTGGACCAGTTCTGGTCCGGGGATGGGAGTCCGGGTGGCCACCGTGGACGGGCGCCCCTCCTTGCAGTTGTTGGTGCATGACTCGACGGCTGATACTGCTTCGCCGTCCGTCTTCGCGGCTGCCCTGCCCCCCGTGTTGCCAGGAGTGATGACCAGGGCGAACTCAGTACAGGACCCGGCCGCCACACCTGTCACGGACTTCGACGGAACCGCCATCACTGTGGACGCGAAGTATGAGGTCGCTGCCCTTCCGCAGGTAGGAGAGGACGGGTTCCTCGTGGACCTGGCCGCCGCCGTTCGCGCGGAGACCGGACCGCCAACCAGCACGCAGGACCAGGTGTGGCTGTCAGGTCAGGCTCCAGCCCAGGTCATCGCCCGACTGCGGCAGCAGGGGGTCACCATCGTGTCGTCGTCTAGCCCAGCTCGGTTTCTGGGGATCTTGAACCGCAGCGGACCGGCATTGGCATTCACGTTCTTACTCTTCGCGATGGGTGCGGCCGCGCTCTTGGCACTGGGCGCGGCGGTCTTTTCCGCGGCCGCGACCGCCAGACGCCGAGCCTTCGAGGTGGCGGTCCTGCGGGCCATCGGGGTCTCGGACCGTGACTTGGCCTGGTCACTGGTGGCCGAGGATCTCATCCTGCTGGTCCCCGGTGTGGCGGCCGGGGTGGCCGCGGGCCTTGGGGGCGCTTTGCTCGCCCTTCCCTCGGTGCCGGAGTTCACCTCATCGGCCGGGTCACCGCCGGTCGAACTGGTGCTGGTGCCCCTTCCCATCGTGGTCCTCTTGGGGTCCCTGACGGTGATGCTTCTCGTGGCCGCCTGGGCAAGCGCTCGCAGCACGTTGCGCCTCGCCTCCTGGACGCGGTTGCGATTCGAGGTCTGGTGAGGAGGCCGGCACCAGTGCGACTGGCGACCGCGGAGAGTTCCTGCTTGGGGTTGGTCGGGGAGACAGGACTCGAACCTGCGACCCCCAGTCCCCCAGACTGGTGCGCTAACCATCTGCGCCACTCCCCGGCGAATTCGGAGAGCATACCAAACCCGTATTCCGGGGACCCGTCTTGGAGGAGCCCAGAAGCCCCTCGTTGTGAGCACCAGGTCCGTGAACCATTGGACGGACCCGGGCGCCAGGCAACCTCCTGGTGCCGGCCGCTGGGCAATCCAGCCTCGTTCCTGGACACCCAATTGCCAAGGGCCAAGACGTCGCTCCCGTACGGCAAGCCCCCAACCGTGGTGACCTGGCGAACCCAACCTTGGCGGCGTCGGAGCGTACGGCAGCGCCCGGGATCATGGAACGGACCACTCTGGCGAGCGGGGCATCGTCAACACCTATAATCGCTCCCGGACACCAAAGCTGAGGAGGCCCGGCGATGCCCTGGATGCGGCGCTGCGCCAACTGCGGCCGGGAGTTCCCTATCTACCGGCTGGCGGCGGTGCTGCTGGACGGGGAGATCAGCTCCCTCTGCCCGGGCTGCATGCAGTCCGAGCATGATCGGATCCAGATCCCGTACTCTCCCCAGGCTCCCGGTGCAGCTCAGACCAGCACCTCCCGGACTTCGTGGTAGGGAGGGCGCGGGAACCGTTTCGAGACCGCCTGGCCGCTTCAACGTCCCGGCTGTGTGTCGGCCTCGACCCGGAGCCGGCCTCCGTCCCGCCGCACCTCGGAGTCGGTGTGCGGGCGGTGAGGCGATTCTGCCTTGAGCTGATCGAGGCCACCGCCGACCAGGCGGCAGCCTTCAAGCCCAATGCGGCCTTCTTCGAGCAGATGGGGCATGAGGGCTGGGAACTCCTTCGGGAGGTCGTGCAGGCTGCGGCTCAGCGGGCTCTGGTGGTCGTCGATGCCAAGCGGGGGGACATCGGCAGCACCGCCGTCGCCTACGCCCGCGCCATCTTTGACGGGCTGGAGGCGGATGCCTGTACGGTGAATCCCTACCTGGGAAGGGATGCGCTGAGACCCTTCCTGGACCGCCCTGACCGCCTTGCCTTCGTGGTCTGCCGGACCAGCAATCCCGGCGCCGCCGACTTCCAGGACCTCCCGGTCGGAACGGGCGGCGCTCCGCTCTACGTTCAGGTGGCCAGAGCCGTTGCTGAGTGGGACAAGGAACCGCCGAGGGGGACCGCCGGGCTGGTCGTGGGGGCCACCTGGCCAAAGGAGCTGGGCCGGGTGCGGGCAGAGGCGCCCGGTCTTCCACTGCTCATTCCCGGGGTCGGCGCCCAGGGCGGCGACCTGGAGGCCTGCGTGGGGGAACTGGCGGGGACCGCCGGATCCTACCTCATCTCGGTGTCCCGGGCGGTGGCGGGGGCGTCCAGCGGCCCAGACTTCGCCGAGGCAGCCGCCAGGGCCGCCATGGCGCTTCGCCAGCGGATCGCGGCAACCGCGCAGCCAGCCGAGTAGGTTATGCACATGCGGGCCACTCTCACCTTCGCAGGGTTGGTGGTGGCCGGGGTGCTGGCCGGGTGCGGCAGCAGTGCCCCGCGTCCCGCGGCCACTCCCAGGCCGTCGCCCACGCCGACCACGTCTCCCCAGCCCACTTCGTTGACGGTGATCGCTCCGGACGGGGTGAACTTCCGGACCGCGCCGAGCACTACGGCCCCGGTCATCCAGGTGATCGCCCAGGGGGTCACGTTGCCCATCGTCTCGGAAACCTCAGCGGGAGGGGGCTGGTGGGAGGTCAGGGGCAGTACCGCCAGCGGCTGGGTGACCTCGAATCCAGAGGACACCTCGACCGCGTCCTTTCAGATGTACCAGGCGGGCGGGAGCTCCAACTGGTCGGTCCTGTATCCAGCCGGTTGGCAGTTCGCCCAGCTGCCCACTGGGGCAATCGACTTCAACGGTCCCGGTGGCGAGTCGATCTCCGTCACCACTGCGGCAAGCACGGCCCAGCTTCCACCAGCCGCTCCGTCGGGCACAGCCACGTCGGGCGTTGCCTCGATCGTCGTCTACGGCGTCACCACCTCGCTGGTCACGTTCGCGGCTACCGATGGCTACCTGGGGGCCGTGGCCTTTCAGGCATCCCCGGGGCTGGCATTCCTCATCGTGGCCAAAGGGGGCGCAGCCACCACGGGAGCCGACTTCCAGCTCTTCTTGGACACCTTCAAGTTCCCTCTGCCCGGGGGTGGAGCTACTCCGTAGGCGGCAAGGAGGGCTCTAGCCGCCGCGCCAGCTCCCGGTAGGCGGCCCGGCGCGACTGGTCCACCACCTTGGTGTACCCCTGCATCGTGTTCAGGTTGGCGTGCCCGAGCACCTCCTGGACCAGCCGGACATTGCCGGTAATGGTCAGAAGCTCGGTCGCCGTCGTGTGACGCAGGACGTGGGGTGAGCGCAGCCCCTCCACCCCCAGCTGGCGGCGTAGCCGCCGGATCAGGTGCCGGGCGCCGGCGGCAGTGAGGCGCCTTCCGCCACGGGCCTTGGAGCGCCTGTCGTAGTTCAGGAAGAGCGCGGACTCACGATCGTGGCGCGCCTCCAGGTAGCTGGAGATGGCGTCCAGGGCCGCAGGCGTCAGCTCCACCAGGCGCTCTTTCGAGCCCTTTCCCCGCACCACCAGCCGGCCCTCTGGGTTGATGTCGCTCCGGTCCAGGGACAGGGCCTCGGAGATGCGGCACCCGGAGCTGACAAGGAAGTGAACAAGGGCTCGGTCGCGCAGTTGCTCCTCGGCCGCGATGGGTAGGGAGGAGAGGAGGCGCCGCGTGTCGGAGGTGCTGAGGGGCTTCGGGAGGGGAGCCGACACCTTGGGGATGTCGATGTGTGCGGCAAGATCCTGATCGGTCCACCCTTCCCTCTCGCAATGGCGTAGAAAGCTGCGCAGCGCCTGGAGGCGGCGGGCTCGCGAGCTCAGCGCCAGACCGCTCTCTCCCAGGTGCCTTTGATAGGCGCGGACCAGGTCGCGGTCGAGCTCTGAGACCTCCTGGGGCCGGCGAGTCAGTCCCGACCAGAACTCGAGGGCCCGCTTGAGGTCCAGGCCGTAGGCTCGCAGGGTCTGTGGACTCCTGGCTCGGTCCACTGCCAGGTAGGTGAGGTACTCGTCAGCTGCCT
>JAJYWQ010000078.1 GCA_021791415.1 bacterium
GCACCGACCCGGCCGACCCAGACCCCGCCTTCCCAGCCCGAGACGATTCCCGACTGGCACGGAAGGAGTGTGGCGACGCCTTGGGCGCCCGCCTCTGACACCGGAGGCTCGGCATCTTCACAGACGTCCGCCCCATTGCCAGCGAACTCCACGGCGACCGGCACGAGGGTAGCGTCGACCACACCTACTTCGGGGCAAGCAGCCGCTGGCGGGCCGAGCTCGTCGGTCCCGGCCCCGGCTCTGGTCGGTGGCAGGATCCGGGAGTTCATCTGGCTCTCGGCCGCGGTGGTGGACGCCTTCCTCGCTCTGGACTTCCTGTTCCAGGCCCTCGGGTCCGTCGGCGGTGGGTTCGTGAGTGTGGTGGCTGAGGTGGGGGGTGCCCTGGGGTCGCCGTTCAGCGGCATGGTCCGAGGTGCCCCTCCCCCCACCGTGGGTCACACCGCCGACTGGCCGGTCCTGATGGCGATCGTGGTCTACACCGCGGCGGCCTGGATAGCAGCCCGCATGTGCCTTGTCCTGCTTGGGCAGGCACGTCCAGCGGCACCGTACTGACAATTCCCAGCCTGGGGCATACCCCTCCTGATGGTCAGGGGGGGCGGGGTGGACCCCGGTGATCCTCGACCTCCTCCTGGTGGTGGCCGCCACTTCGTTCACCGCCACCCTCATCGCCATGGTCCCGGGGGCTCTGCGAGCGCCAGCCCCGGTTTCCCTGGTCCTCGGGGGGCTGGGACTCGCGGCCGGAGGCTGGTCAGCCGACCTGCTCTCGCACTCTCCCGGGTTCACCCTGACGGGCTGCCTGGCCCTGGCGGTGATCACCCCCGCCGCCCATCGCAAGACGCGGGGCTGGACCTGGCTGGCTGCCCAGCAGATGGTCTCGGTCAGCCTGGCATTTGTCCTCTACCTGGCCTACTCCATCGCCGTGACCGTCAGCCAGGCCGGATCCCGGCACCTCGTGGCCTGGGTCCTCCTGGGTTCGATCGTCATCCTGCTGGGGGAGCTGGCCGCCGTGACTTTGGCCACCTCCTACCTGTTCGAGATCCTCGATGTGCTGGGGCGCCGCCGCCCGGACGCGACCCCGGCTCCGCCCGCCCCAGGTGGGGATCAGCCCTGGGTCGTGGTCCAGGTGCCGATGTACAACGAACCCTTCGAGCTCGTGCGCGAGACGCTGATGGCGCTGGCCAACCTCGACTACCCGAAGTACGTAGTCCAGGTGGTGGACAACAACACCAAGGACCCGGCGGTTTGGATGCCGGTCCAGGATCTCTGCGCGAGGCTGGGAGACCGCTTCCAGTTCCTGCACCTGGACCCTTGGCCGGGATTCAAGGCAGGCGCCCTCAACGAGGCCACGCGCCGACTTCCTTCCGAGGTCGAGGTGATCGCGATCGTCGACGCCGACTATGTTGTGCAGCCGGGGTTCCTCAGCGCCACCGTCCCCTATTTCGCGGACCCCGAGGTGGGCTTCGTGCAAACGCCCCAGAACTATCGGGACTGGCGTGACGATGGATACCTCAGGGGACTGTTCCACAGCTACCGCTACTTCTTCGACATCACCATGCCCGCTCGGGCTCACCGCAACGCCATCATCTTCTGCGGCACCATGGGGCTCATCCGGCGGTCGGCGCTGGAGGAGATCGGCGGCTGGAATCCCGACTGCATCACGGAGGATGCCGAGGCCAGCCTCCGCATTCTCGGCCGCGGCTACCGTGGTGTGTACCTCCGGTCCGCCTTCGGGGAGGGCCTTATGCCCCTCACCTTCGACGGCCTCAAGAAGCAGCGCTTCCGTTGGGCCCTGGGCGGGATTCAGATCCTGCGCCAGAACTGGCGGGAGCTGGTCCCCTTCGCCCGCCACGAGCTCCGCCTCACCTGGGCCCAGCGAGCGCACTACCTGGTCGGAGCCCT
Organism: bacterium; assembly: GCA_021791415.1. Classification (GTDB taxonomy): domain Bacteria; phylum Chloroflexota; class Dormibacteria; order Aeolococcales; family Bog-877; genus JAJYXT01. Next base: position 1,900 of record JAJYWQ010000078.1, read on the forward strand.
GCAGTGGTTCGGAGACGCCACCCTGGCCACCTTCACGGTGCTGCTGCTGGCGACGGCCATCGCCACCGCCGCCCACCATCGCCTACCGGTTGCCCAGCTCACCGGTGCCGTCCTGGTGATCCCGGTGGTGTTCCTGGCCTTCGGCCTGCTGCGCGCCGTCTGGGCGCTTCGCGCCAGCGGCAACCTCACCTGGGGCGACGCCGGCCGCGCCCTGCGCGTCTGGTTCGCCCTGAGTTTCACCGTGACCCGCGCCGACCTTCACGGGCTGCTGGTGGCCAAGGCTCGCTTCCTGCGCACCCCCAAGCGCCGAGAGGGCATGGGCTCCCTGGCCCAGGCACTGCGCTCGGCGCGAGCGGAGACCACCCTGGCGGTGGCCTCCATCCTCGCCGCCGCGGCGATGGAGGTCCGCTCCTTCGGGTTCACCACGACCATCCTGGCGGCGTTGCTGCTCTTCCAGGGCTCGGTCTACCTGTGCGCTCCATGGGCCAGCCTCGCCGCCGACGGGATCAAGCTGACCCCCCTGCGACGGATCTACCTGAATTCGCCGAGTTCGGGCGGGGATCGTGCCGACGAGCGCTCCCGGGCGGCGGCCGTCCCTCTGGGGATTGCCGCCGTCGCCTTCGCCGGGCTCTTGGTAGCGTTCGCCACGGCCAGTCCGAGCGGGCCTCAACCCTTCTCGTCGGGGGCCGGGGGCCCTGTGGTGGCAGCGGCACCCCCACCCAAGAGCGCCGCGCCGAGTCCTTCTCCGTCTCCTTCAGCCTCGCCCACCGCCTCACCCACGGCGTCTCCGAGCTCTGGGCCATCAACGTCGCCATCGCCTTCCCCCTCGGCTTCGGCCTCGCCTTCGCCTGAGGCGTCCACTTCTCCGAGCCCCTCGGCGAGCGCCTCTCCGTCGTGACGCCATCTCCCCCAACCATGAGGCCCGCCCGCCGTCTTGGAGCGGGTCGGCGATGAGAGCTCTCTTTGGCCTCGGGCTCAGCTTCGGCACGCAGCTGAGATGAAAATTCTCCGTGCTACGATCTGAAGATGAAGAGCACCGCACAAGGGTCCTTCGCCATCTCGCTGGTGCCAGCCCCGGCGGAGGTTGGAGGACACGTGGACAGGTTCGACTTCACCAAGGTATTTCAGGGAGATCTGGAGGCGACCGGCACCGGAGTCATGCTGTCGTGTGGCCACCCGGAGTCGGGGTCTGCGGGCTACGTCGCCATGGAGTCGGTCGAGGGTCGGCTTGGCGGCAGACCCGGAGGCTTCGTGCTGGGGCAACTGGGAACCCTAATGAAAGGCTCGCAAACTCTTCACTACGAGGTCATGCCCGGGTCGGGTCGCGGTGACCTGCAGGGGATCGCGGGAACCTTCCACCTCACCATCGACTCCGACGGCACCCATCGCTACACCTTGGAATACGAGCTCCCCGGCTGACACCGGCCCGAGCCACGCCCTTGGCGCTGCTCCGACGGCCATGATGGCGGGAACTTTGGAGGTGTCCACCGTGCCCCTGGCGTTGACCGGTCTGGGCTCGGACCGCCATCTGGGGCCGGTGGCCAAGCCGCGTCGCGACCGGCGGACCCGGTTGCCCACTGACGGCACCCTGCGTGCGGGGCCCGCTCCGAGACGGGCCGCCGATGTGGCGCATCCCTGCACCCTCCAGCGACCATGGGCCCGGGTGCGCCTGCGGGGAAACGGTTGACCCTCAAGATGGTCCGTTTGGTGCTGGGGCGCCCGCTCCGATCGAGCGAGGCGGCGGCGGAGGAGATCGGCCCTGTCGAGGGCTTGTCCGCCCTTTCGCTGGATGCGCTGACTTCGGTGGCCTACGGTCCTCAGGCGCTCTTGGTGGCCCTGGGCGCCGGGGGTCTCGCCGCCCTGCGCCTTAGCCCCTGGATAAGCCTGGCGATCGTGGGGCTGCTCTGCCTGCTGGTGGCGTCCTACCTACAGGTGATCGTTGCCTTCCCCGGCGGGGGTGGGGCCTACGCCGTGGCCCGCGCCCACCTGGGGAGCTCGCTGTCGCTCCTGGCGGGCGCCGCCCTGATTGTCGACTACACCCTCACGGTCGCGGTCTCGATAGCGGCCGGCGTCGCCTCGCTGACCTCAGCGTTCCCCGGTCTCTACCCTTGGTCGGTCCCCATCTGTCTGGGCATCCTGGCGGTGATCACCGTCCTCAACCTGCGCGGCCTGGGAGAGGGGGCACGCGCCTTTCTGTTGCCCACCTTGGGGTTCATTGCGGCGGTCCTGGTCGTTATCGCGGTGGGACTCATCCACCCATTCGCGCCCGATCTGAAGCAGTTCGGAGCCGCCCAGGTAGCCACCCGCGGGCTTCAGGCGATCGGGGTCCTCCTGATCCTGCAGGCGTTCTCGGCCGGATGCAGCGCCCTGACTGGCGTCGAGGCGATCGCCAACGGCGTCCCCCTCTTCCACAAGCCCAGGGTCAGGACGGCCCGCCAGACCGAGCTCCTGCTGGGCCTCCTGTTGGCCGCGATGCTGCTGGGACTCGCGGTGCTGGTGCAGAAGTTTCACGTCGAGCCGAGGGCCGGGAACGCCGTCCTCAACCAGATAGTCGCCTTCGCCTTGGGCCGGGGCTGGCTCTTCGATGGAATCTCGCTCCTGGTGACCGTGGCCCTGGCCCTCGCCGCCAACACAAGCTTCGGCGGCCTCCCCGTCCTGGCCAGCCTGCTGGCGGCCGACCACCGCCTGCCCCACTCGTTCGCTGTCCGGGGCGACCGTCTGGTCTTCACCTACGGGATCCTGGCTCTGGCGGTGCTGGCCGCGGTCCTGCTGGTGGCCACCGGCGGCAACACCAACTCTCTGATCCCGCTCTTCGCCATCGGCGTGTTCACCGGGTTCACCCTGGCCCAGTCCGGGATGGTGCGCCACTGGCTCGGCGGACAGGAGCGCGGCTGGCGGTGGAGGGCCGGGCTCAACGCCGCCGGCGCCACCGCGAGCGGAGTCTCCACGCTGATCTTCGTGCTGACCAAATTCCGCGAGGGGGCGTGGGTGGTGGTCATCGCCATGCCCCTGCTGATCCTGCTCTTCGTAAGGGTCCAGCGGTACTACCGCCGCGTCGGGGCCGAGCTCCGACTCGGCGCGCGTCCGGCCAAGCCCGCCCGGGGTCGCTCCATCGTGGTGGTGCCCTTCACCGAGGTGTCCAAGCTGACCCGGGAGGCGCTCTCCCAGGCCCTCTCCATGGGTGATGAGGTGCATGCGGTCACCGTCGTCTTCGCCGAGGACGAGGACCGCAGGAGGGCCGTGGAGACGGAATGGGCGCGGTGGGATCCGGGCGTCGACCTGGTGGTTCTGAACTCCCAGTACCACTCGGTGGCCCGTCCCCTCATCCGGTACATCGGCAGCCTCAAGCCGTCGCCGACCAGGAGGGTGGTCCTGCTCATCCCCGTGATCGAGCCGAGACGCTTCTGGCATCGCGCCCTCCACAACCATCTGGACCTGGTGCTGTCGGCGGCCTTCCGGCGGCGCCGCAATGTGGTGGTGGCCCGCCTCACCCTGCCGCTGCGCTCGGAGTGAAGCCGCCCAGCGGGCCCGGGGAGATGGGCGCTTCCGGCCAGCCGGGACAGGTGCCGGCGCCGGCATCATGGCGCCCAGTCCAGGCCCGGTGAGATCTTGGTGGTCCCGAACGGCGGGGGGTCACTGTCCGGCGGGGAGCCGCCGAGCCCACGGGTCAGCTCGCCGAGGCCACCTGGCGCAACTGACCCGCCGACTCCCGGATCATCTCCGCCAGCGGTCGCTCGCCAGACGGACAGCTCCAGCGATCGAACGCAACCCGGAAAACGGCCACCCCTGCCTCCGCCGCCAGGGTCGCACCGGGCTCCGGCACTCCGCGCTGGCGAAGGGCAGTCGCCAGGGCCCCGGCGAGCCTGGCCAGCTTGATCAGCTCGCGCTCCTGCAGCTCAGGGTTGGCGGCGATGATCGCCTGGCGCTGGCTGACGAAGGCCCGCCGCTCTTCGAACACTGCGGCGGCCCCCATCAGGGCTGAGATGATCGCCTCAAGTGGCGACAGCGACTGGTCCGCCTCGGTGACCGCCCTGACCAGAAGCTCCTGTAGCTGGGCTGAGCCCGCGAAGAGCACCTCGCGCTTGT
>JAJYWQ010000005.1 GCA_021791415.1 bacterium
CGCACCGGCTTCGCCCACCTCTTCGAGCACCTCATGTTCCAGGGCACGCTGAAGGTCCCCAAGCCGCATTTCGGGAACCTCATCAACTCCGCCGGCGGCCTGCTCAACGGCTTCACCCGCCACGACTACACCGCCTACTTCGAGATCCTGCCGGCCTCCGCCCTGGAGATGGCTCTCTTCCTGGAAGCGGACCGGATGGAGCAGCTGGACATCAACGCCGAGACGCTTCGCAACCAGCTCCAGGTGGTCGAGGAGGAGGTCCGGGTCAACGTCTTGAACCAGCCCTACGGCGGGTTCTCCTGGCTCTGGCTGGCCCAGCACGCCTTCTCCCGCTTTCCCAACAGCCACAACTTCTATGGGGAGTTCGCCGACCTGGAGGCTGCCTCCGTCGAGGACGCCGTGGAGTTCTACCGGAGCTGGTACGGGCCTGGCAACGCCTCACTGGTGCTGGTGGGCGACTTCGACCCAGATGCGGCGACCCGGCTCGTGCAGGGTCGTTTCGGGTCCGTGGCGCCCCGCGCCGAGCCGCCTCAGCCGGACCTGGAGGAGCCCCTGCCGGCAGGGCGCCGCGAGCACCGGCACACAGACCCCCTCGCCCCCACCGCCCAGGTGGCCGTGGGGTACCCCACCGCCCCATTCGGCTCCCAAGACCACCTGCCGCTGGCGCTGGCGGCACGGATCCTCACGGACGGCCGGGCCTCCTGGCTCCAGCGCACCCTGGTGCGCGAGAGGGAACTGCTGCTCCACGTGGCGGGAGGACCGCTCTACCCCATCGGGGACTCCTTCGAGTTCCGCGGCCCCGCCCTGTTCACCATTGAGGCCACCCCCAGGGAGGGCGTCGCCACAGAGGAAGCGGTTCTGGCCATGGACAGTGAGCTGGCCCGCCTCGCCGCGGACGGGCCGACCGAGGAGGAGCTGCGCCGAGCCTGCCGGCGCGAGCTGGCGCGCCACCACGCCACCACCGACAGCCGGCTAGGCCGGCTGACCACGCTGGGGGTCATGGCCGCCGTTCACCGCCAGCCAGAGCTGGTCGACCAGCTCCCCGAGCGCTTCGCCGAGGTGACCCCGGCCCAGGTGGCGGAGGCGGCCGGCCGCTGGCTCCGGCCCGAGCGCTCCACCGTCCTGCACTGGTTGCCGGGTGCGGGGGACGAGGGAAGATGAAGCGAGGCGTTCCCAGCGAGGAGGTCCCTCAACCCGGGGAGCTGCCCAACCTGCGCCTGGGCCGGGTGCACCGCTCGGTGCTGGCCAACGGGCCCGAGGTGATTGTGGTTCCCCGGCCCACCGTGCCCAGGGTCGAGCTCCGCGTCTCCGTGCCGGCCGGCTCCGCCGCCGGTGACAGCGCCGCGGCCGCCGAGCTGCTGCGCATGGGCATCCCCCTGGGAACCCGGGAGCTGGACCAGGAGCAGCTGGCGGAACGGCTCCAAGATCTGGGCGGGGCCCTGCAGGTCCACCAGGACCTGGATCGCCTGACGCTCTCCGCCGCGGCGCTCTCCGAGGCTGAGTCCGAGCTCTACCAACTGGTGGCTGCCCTGGTTCAGGAGCCGGACTTCCCTCGGGACGACCTGGCGATCGAGCGGGCCAAGCTGGTGGAGGGGCTCAGGAGCGCGCGCGCAACTCCCCACTTCCCGGCCCACGAGGCGCTGGGCGAGCTGGTGTACGGGCGCCACCCGTACGGCCGCCGCGAGCCCACCGAGGGCGAGGTGGCCCGGACCGGGAGGCGAGCCCTGCAGGAGCTGCACCGAAGCACCTTCACCCCTTCTCTGGCTCAGATCACCGTGGTCGGGGACGTCGATCCCCGCACCACCATGCGGCGGCTTCGCTCTGCCTTCTCCGCTTGGCGGGGGCCGCGGAAGGGATGGAAGGCCCCTAGGGTGCGCGCCGGGAACCACACGGACCTCCTCTACCTGGAGCGCCCCGGTTCGGTGCAGACGGTGGTGATCGCCGCCTCCAGCGGGCCCACCATGGGTGAGCCCGGCCACATCGCCTTCAGCCTGGCCACCGCGGTCCTGGGCGGGGGATTCAACTCCCGGATGATGGCCAACCTGCGGGAAGACAAGGGCTACACCTACAGCCCCCACGCGAGGGTGGAGTCCCACCGCCGGGACGGGCTCGCCAGCGCGTCCATGGAGGTCCGCACCGATGTGACCGCGGCGGCCCTCGCCGAGCTCCGGCACGAGCTGGCCCGGCTGGCCACGGTGCCGGTGCCTCCGGACGAGCTGGCCACCACCAGGAGCTACCTTGAGGGTGCCCGGCTGGTGACCCTCCAGACCCAGGCCGGGCTGGCCTCGGCGCTGGCTCAGATCCGGGGCCTCGGCCTCGACCACCGCTACCTGGAGCGGTACCAGGAAGAGCTGGAGCGCTGCTCGGCGGAGGAGGTTATGGAGGCCGCCCGGCGGTATCTGGCCCCCACGAGGATGACCACGGTCCTGGTGGGGGACGAGTCGGCGCTACCGGGCCTCGAGGCCCTCGCCCCGGTGCGCCGCCGCCGCCCGCGGGGGGGCTGATCGGTCAGGCGCGGAGACGGCCCCGGGCCAGGAGCCCCACTCCCAGCACCAGGAGCAGCGCCGAGCCCACTCCGAGAAGGGTGAGGTCCAGGCCCCCGGACGCGGGAACACCCCCGATCCCCAGGACCACCGCCGACGCCGCCGCGCCGGCCAGCGCCATGGCACCCGTCCGCAGCGCCCTCGCCCCCACCGCTGACGGCTCCCATGTCCCCTTGCGGGCCAGGTCGGCGGCCAGGAACGCCAGCTCGGTGGCGAGCAGGATGGAGAGCGCGAGGGGGACCGCCAGCAGGGCTGGACCCTGATCCCAAATGGTGAGGGCGACCGGCCCCCCGAGGAGGACCGGGGCGCAGGCGGCAAGCCCGGGGGCGCCGCCGATGCCTCCGGCCAGCAGCGCCAGGATTCCCAGGGCGGCGATCGGCAGGATCCAGGCCAGGGGCAGCCCCCCACCCCGGGCCGCCACGTAGAGGAGGGAGGGCGCCCCCAGGACCGCGGCGGCAGCCGCGGCGATCAGCGAAGCGCGGGCCGGGCGGATCGCCGGTACTCCCTGGCCGCTGCCAGCACCACCTCCAGCGGACGGTCGGGCGGCCACTCCACCACGGCCACTCCCTGCCGCTGCAGACGGTGCCGCCTTGCCTCCCGCTGGGCCCGCCAGACACGGACGGCCAGGGGGTCGGCGTGGCGCAGCGGGGCACCCACCAGCTTCTCGGGTGCGATCTCCAACACCAAGAGGTCGAAGCCGCGGTGGTGGAGGTCGGCGAGCGCTCCCAGGCTGCGAGGGTCCAGGAGCGGGGTGAGCGCCACCACCATCGCCGCCGGAGGCAGCACCCGGGGTGGGAGCACCTCCAGGTCGCGCCACGCGTACGAGGTGACCACGTCGGTGTCCAGGAGCGCCTCCACCACCCGGTACAGGTGCCGCGGCCCCAGGCCGGGGTCGAGCCAGCGCACCAGCCCGCCGAAGCCGACCACTCCCACGCGGTCGCGGTGGCGCAGATGGCCCTCGGCCAGCGCCGAGCCGGCCCGGACCGCCAGGCTGAGCACTGTGTCGCGGCCCTCCCCCACCTCGGTGAAGCTGTCCACGAAGAGGATCACGTCCGAGTTGCGCTCCAGGTGCAGGCGGTTGACGTGCGGGACCCCGGTACGGGCGGTGACCCGCCAGTTGATCCTGCGGACCAGGTCACCGGGTAGGAACTGGCGGACCTCGGAGAACTCGATCCCGTCCCCGGACTGCCGGGCGATGCGGTTGCCGAAGAACACCTGGGTGCGGCGCGGCGGGACGAGCTGGCGGAGCTGGGACCAGGAGGGGTAGACCCGGAGCGGGAGTGGCTGGCCGAGGGAGAGGTCATAAGTGAAGAGCCCCAGTGCATCCTGGGCCCGGGCCCGGACCGGCCCCAAGCGGTACGCCCCCCAGCGCCCACAGCGCAAGCGAAGCTCGGCCCGCCGGTCACCCCGGAGCCGGATTCTGAGCCTCCCGGTGGAGGAGGTGATCGCCGCCGGGGCGGGAAGCTCGAGCTCCAACCAGGGCGCGTCCCCGTTCCGGAACTGCGCCAGCCACGTGACCTCCTGGCCCTCAGCGGAGCGGGATGGCTCCAGGGAGACATCCGCCAAGATTCGGGGCCGCCGGACCAGGGCTGCCCCGACCGCCAGCCAGAGGGCGAAGGGAGCGGCCAGCGCCACCACCGCCGGGCTGGCCAGGGCGACACCCATCAGCACCAGGGCGGCCGTGGCTGCCCCGTACCCGAGGAGCCTGGGGTGCGCCCTCGGGACCACTACCCGGGCGCGGAGGTGAAGCGCGGGTGGATGGTGGCCGGGGTGGGTACCTGGCGGAGGCACTCCTCGACGACATCCTCCGGGCGCACCCGCTGGACCCAGAGGTCCGGGCGGAGCATCAACCGGTGGCTGAGGGCCGGGGCCGCCACCGCCTTCACGTCGTCCGGGGTGACGTAGTCGCGTCCGGAGAGGGCGGCCCTGGCCCTCGAGAGCTTGAAGAGGGCCAGCGAGCCCCGAGGGCTCGCCCCCACCTGGACTCCGGGGTGCTGCCGAGTGGCGTTCACCAGGTCGACCATGTAGAACTCGATGTCCGACTCGACGTGCACCTGTTCCAGCTCCGCCTGCATGGCCAGCAGCCCGTCTCGATCCACCGCCACCTCCACCTCGGCCTCGTCGCGGTGACGCCGGCGCCGCTGGGAGAGCATCAGCTGCTCGGCATCGCGGTCCGGGTACCCCACCGAGATGCGCATCAGAAAACGGTCCAGCTGGGCCTCCGGCAGGGGGTAGGTGCCCTCGTACTCGATGGGGTTCTGGGTCGCCAGTACCAGGAAGGGGTGGGGCAGCGGCCGGGTGTCCCCCTCGATGGTCACCTGGCGTTCCTGCATCGCCTCCAGCAGCGCCGCCTGAGTCTTGGGGGTGGAGCGGTTGATCTCGTCGCCCAGGATCAGGTTGGCGAAGATCGGCCCAGGCCTTATCTCGAACTCCCCGGTGCGCTGGTTGAAGATGGACGACCCGGTGATGTCCGACGGCATCAGGTCGGGGGTGAACTGGATCCTGGAGAAGCTCAGCTCGCAGGCCCGCGCGAATGAGCGGGCGATGAGGGTCTTGGCCAGCCCCGGGAAGTCCTCCAGGAGGACGTGGCCGTCCGCCAGGATCCCCAGCATCACCAGCTCCAAGACGGCTCGCTTGCCCACCACCGCCCGCTCCACCTGATCCAGCACGGCCTCGGAGCGCCGGCGCAGCTCGTCCAGCCCGCTCACCGGCGCATCTCCTCAAGGTCCGCCATCAGCCTCTCCAGCACCGGCCTCCCAGGGCCCGGCTGCCGCGTCCCGTACACCGTCTGCCGGGGGCTGAGGAGAAGGTCGGCGACCAGTTGCCCGCCCCGGTCCCTGGCAGCCCCCGGCTGACGCTCGGGGTTGATGCCCAGGGCCAGGAAGCGGTCCTCAGCGATCTCGAACAGTACCGGTCGCAGCACCCTTTCGAAGTCGGCCCGGCTTGACGCTCCGGACCGGACCGCGTCCTGGACCGACACGAGGTCCCCGGGGAGGTCGGCACGGGCTCTCCTCCGCCTTGGCCGGACCTCCTCCGGCGACCGGGCCAGTTGGGCCAGCCAACCCACCAGGAGGGTCGCCCCGAGGCCGCCGAGGAAGATCAGGAGCCATCGCCAGGCCAGATCCCCGAAGTGAGCTGGGCCGACGGCCAGCGCCGCGGCGAGGCCCGTGGCCGCCACGGCCAGCACGACCGCCCAGGCCCGGGCCGCCCTCATCCCCGGCGAGTCCCGCCGCCCATCATGGCGGGAGTATACGGGGGCCGGGTCCTCACCCCGGGGCGGAGCGGAGCTCGTCTCGAAGCTGGGCCAGAGCCGCCTCCGCATCGCTGCGATCCGTTGGCCGGACCTCGTGCTGGGAGTACCGCGCCAGCTCGAAGAGGTCTGTGAGCCGGCGCAGGGAGCGGGGGCTGGCCCGCAGGCCGCGCAGCG
>JAJYWQ010000051.1 GCA_021791415.1 bacterium
TCGCTGGCCGGGTGGAGCCGGTCACGAGGTCAGGCCCTCCAGGTTCTGGACCGGCTGGCCGAGATGGCGGAGTGGCGAGGTGACAGCGCCGGGGCGGAGAGGCTCCGCGCGGCCCGGGAGCGGCTGGGCTCAGGGCGGCTGAACCTGGCCGTCCTGGGCGAGTTCAAGCGGGGCAAGAGCACGCTCATCAACCGGCTGCTGGGCGCTCCGGTGCTGCCGGTGGGAGTCGTTCCGATGACCTCCCTCCCCATCCTGGTCGAGCATGGGGACCGTCCGGAGGTCGCGGTCGAGCTGGTCACCGGCGAGCAGCTCCGCCTCGGGCCGGAAGCCCTGCGGGAGTACGCCACGGAATCGGGAAACCCGGTGAATCGCCGCCAGGTGACCCGGGTGGTCGTCCGCCATCCGGCCCCGATCCTGGCGGCCGGGGTGGTGCTGGTCGACACACCCGGGATCGGCTCGGCGCACGACCACAACACGGAGGTGGCGCACCAGGCGCTGGCTGAGGCCGACGCTGCCGTCTTCGTGCTCTCGGTCGACAGCCCGGCCAGCCGGGCCGAGCTGGACTTCCTCCGCTCGGTCCGGGAGCGGGTGGGCCGTCTGATCTTCGTTTTGAACAAGGCGGACTTGGTCAGTACGCCGGAGCTCGAGGAGGCTGCCCAGTTTGTGCGCCGGACGCTCAGCTCCGACGCCGAGGGCCCGCCGACCGACCTCTTCCCGCTGTCCGCTAGGGAGGGAGATGCCGGGTTCGCGGCGTTCCGCGCCCACCTGGAGTCGGCCCTCGCCGGGGGCCGTGCCGCCCTGCTCCTGGAGCGCATGCGCGGCCTCGGCCGGGAGGCGCTGGCGGAGGAGCGCCGGATGGTGGCGCTCCAGCGGTCGGCGATGCGTCTCTCCACCGAGGAGGCGCGCCAGCGCACGGAGGGGCTGGAGACCCTGCTCGGCGAGGTGCGGCGGGCCGCTGTCGAGGTGGAGCAGCTGCTGCACTCCGACGTGGACCGGCTGGTGCCCGAGGTGGCCCAGCCGGCCATCGAAGAGTTCCGGGGGGAGGCGCTCGAGATCCTGGCCGAGCTGGTACGAGAGCGGGCGGCGTCAGGAAGCTCCCCCCGCCAGCTGCAGGCCGAGGTCGGCGAGCGGCTCACCGGCCTTGTCCGGGAGTGGATGGGGCACATCGAGGGGGAGCTGGCCCGGGCGCTGGAACCCGTCGCCGAGCGCCACTCCCAAAGGGCTAACCGGATGCTGGCTGCGGCCTCCGCCCAGATAGCGGCGCTCTTCGAGGTCGACCTAGCCCCAGTGTCCCTGGGTGAGGAGATGGGAGTGGCCAGCTCGCGACTGGTGCTCCTCGACCATCAGCCGCTCGCCCTGGAGGCCGCCGCGTCCGGTCTGCGCCAGCTCGCTCCGGGCCACCTGGGTCGGCGGCTGGTGGAACGGGAGGCGCTATCCCGGATGGAGGGAGCCGTCGACCGCCACTGCGGCCGGCTGCGCTACGACATAGCAACGCGGTTGGGTCGCAAGGAGTCGGAGTGGCGCCAGCAGCTCCGCGGGACGCTGGAACGGCTAGAGGCGACCGTCCGGCGGGCCGGTGAACTGGCCGAGGCAGCGCGCTCCGAGGGGGCCGAGGCCTGGGCCCGGGCGGTGGCCGAACTGGACCAGAGGGAGCGTGAAGTGGATGCGCTGGAGCGGACACTGGCGACCTGAGCTCGCGCCTTGACTCCTTCGACCCCTTGGGGTAACATACATAACGTCACCTTTATGAAAGAAGTCTTTAAGTGAGTAGAGTCGCCTCGGACCGCTCCCGCCCCACCCGCCAGATCCTCCCGCTGGCCCTCACCCCCCTGGTGGAGGGCGACCTCGCGACCTACTTCGAGGGGCTGGCCAATCCCACCCGGCTGCACATAGTGGAGCGGCTGGCGCAGGTGAAGGAGGCCCGGGTCTCGGACGTGGCGATGCTCCTCGGGATCAGCCAGCCGCGGATGTCCTGGCACCTGCGCCTTCTGCGCCGCGCCGGCCTGGTCCTGACCCGCCGGGAGGGCCGCGAGGTCTTCTGTCGGCTAGATCGCACGTCGATCGCGGAGAACCTCTCCGCGTTCACGGCCCTGCTGGCCGGTGACGGCCAGCCCGGGCCGGCCGAATCACGGCTCGGCCCGGCCGAGACCATCAATCCGCCGTCCCCACGTCACAACGTGGAGCGGTCGCTTCCGGAGGTGATCTGAGGTGAGCAAGAAAGTCCGCGTGGCCATCATCGGGGTGGGGAATTGCGCCTCCTCCCTCGTCCAGGGGGTGGAGTTCTACCGCCACACCGAGCCATCCCAGTTCGTACCCGGACTTATGCACGTGGACCTGGGCGGGTATCACGTGGGGGACATCGAGTTCTCGGCCGCCTTCGACATCGACAAGGAGAAGGTGGGATACGACCTCGGCGAGGCGATCTGGAGGGGACAGAACAACACGGTGGCCTTCGCCAAGGTGGGGCCGCTCGGGGTGCCCGTGCATCGGGGGATGACCCACGACGGCCTGGGCAAGTACCTCTCCGAGGTGATCGAGAAGGCCCCCGGCTCCACCGCTGACATCGTCAAGATCCTCAAAGACACCGGCACCGACGTGGTGGTCAACTACCTGCCGGTGGGCTCCGAGATGGCCACCAAGTGGTATGCCGAGCAGATCCTGGAGGCCGGCTGCGCCATGGTCAACTGCATGCCGGTGTTCATCGCCCGCGAGCAGTACTGGCGGCAGCGCTTCGAGGAGCGCGGGCTGCCGATCATCGGCGATGACATCAAGTCCCAGGTGGGCTCGACCATCATCCACCGGGTGCTCACCCGGCTCTTCCAGGAGCGCGGGGTCAAGCTGGAGCACACCTACCAGCTCAACTTCGGCGGCAACACCGACTTCCTCAACATGCTGGAGCGCGAGCGGCTGGTGAGCAAGAAGATCTCCAAGACCAACTCCGTCCTCTCCCAGATGGAGCACGAGATCGGGCGGGAAGACGTGCACATCGGCCCCAGCGACTACGTGCCCTGGCTCAAGGACCGCAAGTGGGCGCACATCCGAATGGAGGGCAAGGCCTTCGGGGAGGTGCCCCTCACCGTGGACCTGAAGCTCGAGGTCCACGACTCCCCCAACTCGGCCGGGATCGTCATCGACGCCGTCCGCTGCTGCAAGCTGGGCCTGGAGCGGGGGCTCTCTGGGGCGCTCGAAGGCCCCTCCTCCTACTTCATGAAGTCACCGCCATTCCAGGTCTCGGACGAGCGGGCTCACGAGCTGACCGAGCTTTTCATTGCCGGCCGGGTCGGGGCCAAGTGCATCAGCGACCCCGAGGCGGACCACGCTCCCCGGCCGAGCCAGGATGGGGCCGCGGACACCCAGCCTCTTGCCGCCCGCCCAGCGGAAGGGTAGGGCGCCAGGGACGGGCCGGGGTCCCGGGGAGTCGGATGGCGACCGCGGCGGCGGGGAACAGAGGGGCCGGCCGGCTCCTGTCCTCTCCCGTCCAGACCGCCTCGGAGTGGGTCGGCCGGGGTGAGCATTTCGGCCTCCTCCTGGCGGCGGCGACATCCCTCACCAAGGCCATGCCCACCCCAGTCCGCTACCGTTTGGCGGACATCGGGGGCGAGGGCGCCTACCGCCTCCTGCGCCGGCGCTCCCGGCTGGCGGAGGAGAACTACCGCGTGTTCGCCGGCGACCCCGACCGGGCCCGGCGTCTGACCCGCCTCGCCTTCCGCAACTACGCGCGGACCGTTATGGACTTCCTGGTGCTGGAGTCCCTCCCCTGGCCCGCCCCGGGGAGCTCTGGGGAGCGTGTCCGGGCGCGGAATAAGCAGATCGCCTTGGTGTTCGGGGGGATCATCCGCCAGGAGCCGTCCCAGTGGTTCGCCTTCCACCGCCTCCCGGCGCCGGTTCCCGGCGGGGAGAGATGAAGGCCCGGGTGATCCCCAGCCCGCGCGCCGCTCTCGGGAGAGTGCGTCAGGTAGCCCTGCCGGCCAGCCTGCCGCGCCCCGACCCGGACGAGCCCTGGCTGCCCTACCTCGGGTTGCGGACCGCGGAGGTGGTTATGCGCGCCGTGGACCGCCGGGTGGCCTACTGGTTCACGGGGCCCCTGGCGGCGGCCCTAACCCTCTGCTGGCCCTCCCACTGGCGGGGGCTCAGGGCGAATCTCCAGGTGGTCCGCCCCGGCCTGGGCCGCGCCGAGATGCGCCACCTTCTTCGCGCCAACGTGCGCAACTTCCTCAAGGCCTGGGTCGACGTGCTGCAGATGAGCCACCGGCCCCTCCAGGCCTGGGCCCCCTGGCTGCGCACCGAGGACGCCCACCTCCTGGAGGAGGCGCGCCGCCTGGGGCGGGGGGTGATCATCGTCAGCCTGCACCTGGGCTCCTGGGAGGCCGCCATCGCCGCGCTCCGGGAGAATTTCGAGGGGGTGGGGCTGGCGCTGCTGGCCGAGCAGGTTCGGCCCATCCGCTGCTTCAACTGGCTGGTGCGCAACCGCGCTCGGGTGGGCTGCCAGGTGGTTCCGCTCAACGTTGACGCGGTGCGCCGCGGTGACCAGGCGGCGGTCCACCGTTCCGGGGCCGCCGCGGTGCGGCAGATCTACCGGATCCTGGGAGGCGGCGGCGTGGTGGTGATCGCCGTCGACCGTGACCTGCTGGGGACCGGGGCGGAGATGCCGTTCCTGGGGCACCGCGCCTCGATTCCTCTGGGGGCGGTCGAGATCGCCGCCCGGACCGGGGCGGCGGTGCTGCCGGTATCCCTCACCCGCGACCCTCAGGACAACTATCACTGCCGCGGCTTCGCCCCCTTCACTGTCACCCTGGGCGAGGAGCCCCGGGCGGATCTGGAGGCGGCCGCCCGCCGCATTCTGCGCACCCTGGAGCCGGAGCTCCGGGCCCACCCCGACCAGTGGCATGTGATGAACCCAATCTTCGGCCCCCCGATGGCCGCCGAGGAGCCGGAGCCACCGGGGCTGCGTGAGGTGGCATCGTGATCCGGGTGGGGATGGTCTCCCCCTATGACTATCAGCGCCCCGGCGGGGTTGGCGAGCACGTCCGCCACCTCGCCGAGGAGCTGCGCCGGCGCGGGCACCTGGTCAAGGTGCTGGCCCCGGCCGCCGGCGGCGAACGGTTGGATGTGGAGGGGTTGATCCCCCTCGGACGGCCCATCCCCTTCCCGGCCAACGGGTCGGTGGCCAGGATCTCTCTCTCGTTCCATCTCACGCGCCGGATCCGGTCGGTCCTGGCCGAAGAGGCCTTCGACGTCCTCCACATCCATGAACCCCTCATGCCGGCCCTGCCGATCACCGTCCTCAGGCTGAACCAGACCAGCGCCGCGGTGGGCACCTTCCACGCGTACGCCCGCCAGAACCTCGGGTACTACTACGGTCGTCCGCTCCTGCGCCGGCAGTTCCGGCATCTGGACGCCTGTATCGCGGTGTCGGAGCCGGCGCGGCACTTCGTGGCCCGCTACTTCCCCGGCGACTACACGGTGATCCCCAACGGGATCGACCCTCATCGCTTCCACCCCGAGGTGCCCCCCAAGGCCGGCATCAAAGACCCGCAGCGCACGACCATCCTCTTCCTGGGCCGCCTCGAGGAGCGAAAGGGGCTGTCCACACTTCTCGACGCCTACCAGCTGCTCCGGCAGGTGCGCACCGACTGCCAGCTGGTGGTCATCGGGGACGGGCCGCTGCGCCGGGGGTACGAGCGGCGGGTCGAGGAGGAGGGGATCCCCGACGTCCGCTTCCTCGGCTTCGTCTCCGAGGAGGAGAAGCCCGCCCACCTGACCGCCTCCGACATCTATTGCGCCCCCAACACGGGCAAGGAGTCGTTCGGAGTGATCCTGCTGGAGGCCATGGCCAGCGGCCGCCCGGTGGTGGCGACGGCCATAGACGGGTTCCGCCAGGTGCTCACCGACGGCCAGGAAGGGCTGCTGGTCCCGAAGGGGGACGAGGGGCAGATGGCCCGCGCCCTCGCCCAGCTGCTCGACCATCCGGAGCTTCGCCTCGAGATGGGGCAGCGAGGCCGGGCAACAGCCGAGCGATACGCCTGGCCGCTGGTAGCGGACCGGGTGCTTCAGGTTTACCGTAGGGCGCTGCGCCAGCGCTCCTCCCAAGAGGTGCAACCAAGTGTTCAGCAGACTGCTCCAGGCCTCCGTTAGGGCGGCCGCCCAGCGGCTGGCCGCCGCCAGCCGGCTGGTGGGGCTAAGCCCCAACGCCATAACCCTGATCGGGCTGGCCATCGCCGGCGGCGCGGCGGCACTCGCGGCGCTGGACCTCCAGCTGTGGGCGGGGATCGTTCTGCTCCTGGCGGGGGCCTTCGACATCCTCGACGGGGCCGTGGCCCGCGAGTCCGGCCGAGTCCACCCGTTCGGCGCCTTTTTGGACAGCACCGCCGACCGGTACGGAGAGGGCGTGCTCTACGCCGGCCTGGCCTACCTCTTCCTCGCCCACCTCCACCAAGAGGTCCCGGTTTTCCTGATCGTGGCAGCGCTCTTCGGCTCCCTCCTGGTGAGCTACGTGCGGGCTCGGGCGCAGTCCCTGGGGTACACCTGCGACGTGGGCTGGTTCGCCCGTCCCGAGCGGGTGGTGGTCACCGCCCTGGGCCTGATGCTGGGCCTCATGGTGCCGGTCCTCTGGATCCTGGCGGTGGCCACCAACCTCACCGCCCTGCAGCGCATCCACGCCGTCTACCGCCAGTACCGCAAGGCCCAGGACCAGGCTGCTCCCGCGGCCCCCTCAGAGGGGATCCCGGAGCCCGCGCCGGGCACTCGGCGGCGCCGCGGCGCCGCCCCCAGCTCCCCCTGAAAAGGGGGGCGTCTCGAACTTAGGTTCCCCAACCAACCGAGGGTTTCCACCTAGCGGCAAGCAGGTGTAATCCCCACTTGGTTGACTATTCATTGGTCCCCGGTCTACTCTCTGGCTGCCGACTCGTGGGTGGAGATTCTCCATCCCGGCGCTCGGTCGAGAGCGGATCAGAGGAGGGACGGTGGCATGGCGATGGAGTACACGCCGCTGCACGGGGAGGGGAGATCCTTCGCCGGGCTGAGCGGCCTCTGGGGCGAGCTGATGGCGGAGTTTTTTGGCACCCTGACCCTGCTCGCCTTCGGTGACGGCGTGGTGGCCGTGGCCGTGGCCGGCCTCCCCGGATCAGGCAGGACGGCTAGCCCCACCACGATCTTCCAGGCGGGCGGCGACTGGCTGCTCATCACCTTCGGATGGATGTTCGCCGTGGTGATGGGGATCTACGTGGCGGGCGGGATCACGGGCGCCCACCTCAACCCGGCCGTGACCCTGGGGCTGGCGGTGCGCCGCAAGTTCCCCTGGAACAAGGTCCTCCCCTACATGGGGGCGGAGCTGGTGGGGGCGATCTTCGGCGCCCTCATCGTCTACATGGTGTACGGCCCGGCGATCCAGGCTTACGACCTGGCGGCCAAGACGGTGCCGGCGGCCGGCAACGCTCTGGCCAGCTACTCGATCTTCGCGACCTTCCCGGCCCCCTACTTCCACGGCAGCGTCGTGGGGCCCCTGGTGGACCAGATCGTGGGCACCGCCTTCCTTCTCATCCTGGTGCTGGCCATCACCGACGGACGCAACCTGGCGCCGGCGGGGAACATGGGCCCCTGGCTGGTGGGCGCGGCGGTGGGCGCCATCGGGATGTCCTATGGACCCAACGCCGGGTACGCCATCAACCCCGCCCGTGACTTCGGGCCGCGCTTTGTGGCCTGGCTCTTCGGCTGGGGCAAGGTGGCCTTCCCCGGGACCTACAGCGCGGGGGCGTTCCACTTCTCCAACTACTTCTGGATCCCGATAGTGGGCCCGCTGGTCGGCGGGGTCGTCGGGGTCCTGCTCTACGACTTCTTCATCGGCGACGTACTGGCCTCCCGGCTCAAGAAGGGCGAGGGCGAGCCCGCGCAGGGACGGGTGACCAGCGAAAGTCAGCAGTCCTAGGTCGCGGGGTAGCACTGTGAAGAAGCTGATCAACCGACCTGAGGACGTGGTCCGGGAGGAGCTGGAGGGGATCGCCGCCGCCCACGCCGACCGGGTCAAGGTCTCCCTGGACCCCTACTACGTGATGAGGGCGGACGCCCCCGTCCAGGGCAAGGTGGCGGTGGTCTCCGGCGGGGGCTCGGGCCACGAGCCGATGCACGGGGGCTTCGTGGGCATGGGCATGCTGGACGCCGCCTGCCCCGGGGAGGTCTTCACCTCCCCCACCCCCGACCAGATCCTGGCCGCCACCAAGGCGGTCAGCGGCGGGGCCGGGGTGCTGCACATCGTCAAGAACTACACCGGGGACATCCTCAACTTCGAGATGGCCGCCGACCTGGCCAAGGAGGATGGGATCCAGGTGGAGGCGGTGGTGACCAACGACGACGTCGCCGTCCAGGACAGCCTCTACACCGCGGGCCGGCGCGGGGTGGGGGTCACGGTCCTGGCCGAGAAGATCTGCGGGGCGGCGGCTGAGGCGGGCCGGCCTCTGGCCGAGGTCGCCGAGCTCTGCCGCAAGGTGAACGCCAACGGCCGCACCATGGGCATGGCCCTCACCTCCTGCACGGTGCCGGCGGCGGGCAAGCCCACCTTCGAGCTGGGCGAGGACGAGATGGAGATCGGGATCGGGATCCACGGGGAGCCCGGCCGGGAGCGGCGCAAGCTGGCGAGCGCCGACGAGATCGTGGAGGTGCTGGCCACCACCATCGTGGATGACCTGCCCTTCAAGTCGGGCGACAAGGTGTTGGCGTTCGTGAACGGCATGGGGGGGACCCCCCTGATCGAGCTCTACGTCGTCTACCGGGCGTTGGACCGCCTCCTCAAGGGGCGGGGGATCGCCATCGAGCGGAACCTGGTGGGCCCGTACATAACGTCTCTGGAGATGGCGGGAACCTCGATCACGCTGCTCCGGCTCGACGATGAGCTGGTGCGGCTCTGGGACGCGCCCGTCAACACGCCCGGCCTGCGCTGGGGGGCCTGAGGGATGGGGGCGGCGGCGGCCGGCGCGAGCGGCCCAAGGGAGGGGCGCTGAGATGGGGGCGGGATACCCCGAGTGCCTGAGCCTGGTGCTGAACTTCGCCAGGGCCGTCGCCGCCAATCGTGAGTACCTCACTCAGCTGGACGCGGAGATCGGGGATGCCGACCACGGGATCAACATGGACCGGGGGATGACCGCCGTCGTCCCCAAGGTGGAGGCGCTGACCGACCAGGACATCTCCGGACTCTTCCGAACCGTGGCCATGACCCTCATCTCCACGGTGGGGGGAGCCAGCGGTCCTTTGTACGGCACCGTCTTCCTTCAGCTCTCCACCAGCCTCAAGGGCAGGTCGGAGATCGGGCTGGCGGAGTGGGGCGAGGCGGTCTCGGCCGCGGTGGCCGCGGTGCAGTCACGGGGAAAGGCGCAGCCCGGGGACAAGACCATGGTGGACGCCCTGCTGCCGGCCGCGGAGGCGCTGAAGGCGGCGGGGGCGGAGGGGGTGCCCTTCTCCGAGGGGCTCGCCCGGGCCACCGCGGCGGCCCACGGGGGGATGGAGGCCACCATCCCGCTGGTGGCCCGCCGGGGACGGGCCAGTTACCTCGGAGAGCGGAGTGCGGGGCATCAGGATCCGGGGGCGACGTCCTCCTGGCTCCTGATGGAGGCGGCGGAGGCTGCGTTCGCGAAGGGGAAGTAGGCGGGCGGAGCGCCGCGGGGGGCGCGGCGGAGAAAAGCTAGCGGAGGTGGCGTGATGGCCAAGTACGTGGGTGCCCTGGACCAGGGCACCACCAGCACCCGGTTCATGATCTTCGATCATTCCGGGAACGTGATCGCGGTGGACCAGAAGGAGCACGAGCAGATCTACCCCAAGCCCGGGTGGGTCGAGCACGACGCCATGGAGATCTGGACTCGCAGCAAGGAGGTGATCGCGGGGGCGCTGGCCAAGGCGGGCATCCAGCCCTCGGACCTGGCCGCCGTGGGGGTGACCAACCAGCGTGAGACCACGGTGATCTGGGACAAGACCACCGGCCGGCCGGTGCACAACGCCATCGTCTGGCAGGACACCCGGACCGACACCATCTGCAACGACCTGGCCAAGGACGGGGGCCAGGACCGCTTCCGGGAGAAGGTGGGGCTGCCGCTGGCCACCTACTTCTCAGGTCCCAAGATCCGCTGGGTTTTGGACAACGTCCCCGGGGTGCGCGAGCGGGCCGAGCGGGGCGAGGTGGTCTTCGGCAACGTCGACAGCTGGTGCATCTGGAACCTCACCGGCGGGGTGAACGGCGGGCTGCACATCACCGACGTCACCAACGCCAGCCGCACCATGCTGATGAACCTCAAGACCCTGGACTGGGACCCCGAGATCCTCGCCATCATGGGGGTGCCGCGGGCCATGCTGCCCGAGATCCGGCCCTCCAGCCAGATGTACGGGGAGTGCAAGGAGGGGGTGCCCGGGGTTCCGGTGGCCGGCGACCTGGGCGACCAGCAGGCGGCCATCTTCGGGCAGACCTGCTACTCGGTGGGGGAGGCCAAGAACACCTACGGGACCGGGAACTTCCTTTTGCTCAACACTGGCACCAGCCCGATCCAGTCCAAGAGCGGTCTCCTGACCACCCTCGGCTACAAGATCGGCGACCAGCCGGCGGTCTACTGCCTCGAGGGCTCGATCGCCATCACCGGTGCCCTGGTGCAGTGGCTGCGAGACAACCTGGGGATGATCAGCCAGTCCTCGGACATCGAGAAGCTGGCGGCCACGGTGGAGGACAACGGCGGGGTCTACTTCGTGCCCGCCTTCTCTGGCCTCTTCGCCCCCTACTGGCGCAGCGACGCCCGGGGCGTCATCGCCGGCCTCACCCGCTACGTCAACAAGGGGCACATCGCCAGAGCCGTGCTGGAGGCGACAGCCTGGCAGACCCGCGAGGTGGTGGACGCCATGAACCAGGACTCGGGGGTCGCCCTGACCTCCCTCCGGGTGGACGGGGGCATGGTCCACGACGAGCTCCTGATGCAGTTCCAGGCCGATGTCCTCGGAGTTCCGGTGATCCGGCCCAAGGTGGCCGAGACCACCTCGCTCGGCGCCGCCTACGCCGCCGGGTTGGCCGTGGGCTTCTGGACTCAGCTGGACGAGCTGCGGGCCAACTGGGGGGTGGACCGGACCTGGGAGCCCAGGATGGACTCCGCGCTCCGGGAGAAGGAGTACAAGCTCTGGAAGAAGGCCGTCACCCGCACCTTCGACTGGGTGGAGTGAGGCCCCCCACAGGGCCTAAGACGTGAACACGCTGGACACCGACGTCCTGGTGATCGGGGGAGGTTCCACCGGGGCGGGGGTGGCGTGGGACTCCGCGCTGCGGGGTCTCCACGTCACCCTGGTGGACCGGCAGGACTTCGCCACCGGGACCAGCGGCCGCTTCCACGGTCTGCTGCACTCCGGGGGGCGGTACGCGGTGAAGGACCCGGGCTCGGCCCGCGAGTGCGCGGCCGAGAACCGGATCCTCCGCCGGGTCGCCGCCGACTGCATCGAGGACACCGGGGGGCTGTTCGTGAGCACCCCCGAGGATGACCTGGAGTACGCCGACCGCTTCCTCGCCGCGGCCAGGGCCGCGGGGATGGAGGTCGAGGAGGTCCCGGTGGGGGTGGCGCTGCGGGACGAGCCCCGCCTCAACCCCAGGATCCGGCGGGCCTTCCGGGTGCAGGACGGCTCGATCGACTCCTGGAAGATGATCTCCGCCCTTCTCCGGGGGGCCCAGGCCCACGGGGCCACGGTGCTCCCCTATCACAAGGTGGTCCGGGTGATCCGCCAGGGAAACCGCGTGGAGGGGGCGGTGATGGAGGACCAGCGCACCGGGGAGGAGGTGCTGGTCCAAGCCGGGTGCGTGGTCAACGCCGCCGGCGCCTGGAGCGGCCAGGTGGCCCAGCTGGCCGGCTGCGAGGTCGGGGTTCGGCCGGGCAAGGGGGTCATGGTGGCGATCAACCACCGGCTGGCGCGGGCCGTCCTCAACCGCTGCCACCTGCCATCGGACGGCGACATCATCGTCCCCGTCCGCACAGTGAGCGTGATCGGGACCACCGACCACCCGGTGGCCGACCCGGACGACACGGAGTGCAGTCCCGAGGAGGTTCACCAGATGATCGAGGCGGGTGAGCTCCTGGTGCCGGGGTTCAGGGAGGCTCGGGCGCTGCGGGTCTGGTCCGGCTCCCGTCCCCTCCTACCCAAGACCGAGGGCCCCGCGGGGGCCGGCGACCGGGAGGTGAGCCGCTCCCACACCGTGCTGGACCATGGGCCGCGGGACGGTTTGGAGGGGCTGGTGACGATCGCCGGGGGAAAGTTCACCACCCTGCGCCTCATGGCCGAGGACACGGTGGACGTGGTGTCGCGCAAGCTGGGGAAGGAGGCGAAGTGCCGCACCCGCACCGAGGTTCTCCCCGGGAGCGAGTCCCATCGCTTCTACTGGATCGGGAACCGCCAGCAGGAGGCGGAGACCGACCCGCCCGACGACCCTCTCATCTGCGAGTGCGAACTCGTATCCCAGCATGACCTGGACACCGTCGTGGCCCGGCGCCCCGCCTGGCGTCTGGACGACATCCGCCGGGCCCTGCGCGTTGGCATGGGCCCCTGCCAGGGCGGCTTCTGCGCCTTCCGGGTGGCCGGCATGCTGCACCAGGAAGGCCGGTACGGCCGGGCGGAGGCCAACTCGGCGCTCCGGGAGTTCGTCCAGGAGCGCTGGAAGGGAGTCAAGGTGATCTCCTGGGGTGCCCAGGCGCGGCAGACCCGGCTGGACCGCTGGATCTTCGAGGGGGTGTACGACCTGGAGCATCTGCCGGAGTGACGGCAGGGCGGCGCGGTCCCTGGAGGAGGGGGTGATGGGGACGGACGCGGTGGTGTTGGGCGCCGGGACGGCCGGGATGGTGGCGGCGCTGCGGATGGCCGCGGCGGGGGCCTCGGTCCTGGTCCTGGCCGAGGGCGAGGGCGGGCTGCCGCTGGCACCCGCGCAGATCGACGTGCTCGGCTACCGGCCCCAGCTGGTCCTGGATCCCCTGGGCGAGCTGGCGGGCTTTTTGGAGTCCCGGCCGGACCATCCCTACCGTCTGGTCGACCAGGGGGAGGTGGCAGCCAGCCTTGACTGGTTCCTGGAGCTGGCGGCGCCCCTGGGGTACACCGGGAGCCCGCGCCTCAACCGGCTGCAACCCACCGCCATAGGAGCGCTGCGCCCCACCTGCCTGGTGCCCGAGACGATGGCGGCCGGCGACCTCAGCGGAGGCGGGTCGGTGCTGGTGGTGGGGCTCAGGGGGTTCCGCGACTTCCACGCCCCCCTCCTGGCCGAGAACCTGGCCCTCGCGCACCCGCCCTCGGGAGCCGAGGTCCGCGCCCGGGCGGTGGAGGTGAGCCTCCTTGGGGACCCCCGGGACCTTCGCCCCCAGCTGCTGGCGCGGAGCCTCGAGGAGCGGGCCGTGCTGGCGGAGCTGGGGCGGGAGATCCGCTCCCGCCTGGAGCAGGAGGAGGTGGTGGCGGTGCCCGCGGTGCTGGGGCTGGAGAGGTCCCGCGAGGTCTGGCGAGGGCTCCAGGAGCTGGTCGGCAGGCCGGTCTTCGAGATCCCCACCCCACCACCCTCCCAGCCGGGTCAGCGGCTGCAGCAGCACCTCTTCCGGGCGCTGCGCCGGCTGGGAGGCGAGGTGCGGCTGGGGGCCCGAGCCACCGGGTACCGGGCCGCGGGCGACCGGTTGGCGGCGGTCAGGGTGATGACGGCGGCGCGGGATGTGGAGATCCCGGCCGACCACTTCGTACTGGCCACGGGGGGCATCGGCACCGGCGGGATCACCGCCGGCCCCGACGGGGAACTGCGCGAGGAGGTGTTCGGCGCCCTGGTCTCCCGGGGAGGGGCGCCGGATCAGCCGCTGGTCGAGTACATGGCGACCCAGCCGCTGGACCGGCTGGGGGTCGAGGTCGACGCCCAGCAGAGGCCCCTGGGCAGGGGTGGTGAGGCGCTTTTCGAGAACCTCTGGGCGGCGGGGGCCGCGCTGGCGGGCGCCGAACCCTGGCGCGAGAAGTCCGGGGAGGGGATCAGCCTGGCGACCGGATTCCGGGCCGCTGGGCTGGCCGGGGAGGCACGGGCATGACCGAGGTGGCCTGGGGGGTGGAGGCGTGGTCCGAGGTGCGAGCCTCACTGGACAGCTGCATCAAGTGCACGGTGTGCGAGACCGCCTGTCCGGTGGCCGCGGTCACCGAGCTGTTCCCCGGGCCCAAGACGGTCGGTCCCCAGGCTGAGCGCTTTCGTTCCGGCGGCCACTCGCCCGACCTCTCGGTGGACTACTGCTCCGGCTGCGGTATCTGCAGCCGGGTGTGCCCCCAGGGGGTCCGGATCGCCGAGCTGAACTCAAGGGCCCGCTCCGAGCTCAAGCGAGAGCGCGGGGCGCCGCTGCGCGACCAGCTGGTGGCCCGTCCCGGGCTCCTGGGGCGGGCCGGGCGTCCTGTCGCCCCGCTCTTCAACTGGGCCATGGCCAACTCTTTGGTCCGCTGGGCGGGCGAGCGCACCTTGGGCATTCACCGCAGGGCGCCCGTTCCCCGCGCCACCACCCGCACCTTCTCCTACTGGGTCGGGCACCACTCCGGCCCCAAGTCGGCTCGCCGGGTGGTCTACTTCCACGGCTGCAGCACCCAGTGGTACGAGCCCCACGTCGGCCGGAAGGTGACGGCCATCCTGGAGCACAACGGCTACCAGGTGGTCATCCCCAAGCAGGGCTGCTGCGGTCTCCCGCTGCAGTCCAACGGGCTCTTCCCCGCGGCTCGCAAGGCGGTGACCAGGCTGGCGCGGCAGCTGGTCACGGGCGACGCCAGCAACCTTCCCGTGATCTCCTCCTCGACCAGCTGTGGCCTGATGCTCAAGCGGGAGGCGCGGGAGATCCTGGGTGCGGACTCTCAGGAGCTGCGCTCGGTGAGTGCGCGCACCTATGACATCTTCGAGTTCCTTCTGGAGCTCCACCAGCGAGGCGAGCTCCGAACCGACTTCAAGCCGGTGCCTCTCACCGTGGCCTACCACGCTCCCTGCCAGCAGCAGAACCAGTTGATCGGCAAGCCGGCGCTGGAGATCCTCAGGCTCATACCCGGCCTGAGCCTGGTGGAGCTCGACCGCTCCTGCTGCGGGATCGCCGGGACCTACGGGGTCAAGAGGGAGAAGTACGACATCGCCATGCGGGTGGGGGAGCCGCTCTTCGCCGACATCCATTCCGAGGGACCAGACCTCGTGGCCTGTGACAGCGAGACCTGCCGCTGGCAGATCTCGGCGGCCACCGGAGCCAACTCGGTCCATCCGCTCGAGATCCTCCATAGGGCCTATGGCGGCAGCTGAGTCGCCCCGGGATCACGTCCGCCTGGTCCTGGTCTCCCACAGCTCCCACCTGGCGGCCAGCGCTGCCGCCCTGGCCGCGGCCATGGCACCTGAGGTGCAGGTGTTGCCGGCTGGCGGGGTGGGGGATGACCCGGCCGTGCTGGGGACGGACGCCAAGCGGGTGGCGGAATCCATTGGGCGCGCCTGGTCCCCGGCCGGAGTGGTAGTCCTCATGGACCTGGGCAGCGCCGTCCTCTCCGCCGAGCTGGCGCTGGACCTGCTCCCTGAGGACCGGCGCCAGGGCGTCAGACTCAGCTCCGCCCCACTTGTCGAAGGGGCGGTGGCGGCGGCGGTGGCCGCCCAGGGCGGAGCGGACGTCGCCCAAGTGGTCCGGGAGGCCGAGGCGGGGCTCGCCGGCAAGCGTGCCCAGTTGGGCGAGGGGAGTCCCACCCCCCAGACCGTGCCCGGCGCGGAAGAGGGCGTGGGGTGGAGGGAGCTCACGGTCCGGGTGGACATTCCCATGGGGCTCCACGCCCGGCCCGCGGCCCGGGTGGTCCAGCAGCTGGCGGGGCTGGAGGCGGAGGTCCGGGCCACCAACGTGACCAGCGGTGAGGGACCGGTCAGCGCCCGCAGCCTCAACGCCCTCGCCACCCTCCAGGTGGGACCAGCACAGCTCCTCCTCCTCGAGGCCCGCGGCGCGGACGCGGGGGAGGCGCTCGGCCGGATCGCCAGGCTGGCCGACCGCGCCTTCGACGACCTGGAGGAAACCGCCCCGGCGCCCCCCACGGCGGCCGCCCCGGCGCCCCCCGCCGCCGGAGTCCTGGTGGGACTGCCAGCGTCTCCGGGCTCCGCGGTCGGCGAGGTGGTCCACCTCGAACAGGCTGAGCTGGTGGTCACCGACCGGGTGCCGGGCCCCCCGGAGCGGGAGCTGGGCTCACTGGAGGGGGCGCTGGGGGCCGTGCGAGAGGAGCTGCGGGAGCTGCGCGACCGGACGGCCAGGCGATCGGGCAACTACGCCGCGGCCATTCTGGACGCCGACCTTCTCTTTCTGGACGACCCAGAGCTCGCCGGGCGCGCGCGGGAGGCGATCTCCGCCGGAGGAGTGACCGCGGAAGCCGCCTGGCAGGCTGCCGCCCGGGCCGCCCGCGCCAGCTGGGAGCGGGTCGCCGACCCCCGGCTGCGCCTCCGAGCCGCCGACCTGGACGGGGTGGCCACGAGGGTTCTGGCCCACCTGCTGGGGTCCCCGGAGGTGAGGCCCACCGGGTCCGGCGTGCTGGTTGCCGAGGAGCTGAACCCCGCGGACACCGCCCAGCTGGACCCGGCGTCCGTCCTCGGGATAGCCACCGCCGCCGGGGGCCCTACCTCGCACAGTGCCATCCTGGCGCGGACCCTCGGCATCCCGGCGGTGGTCGGGGTGGGGAAGGGGCTGCTCGAGATTCCCGCCGGGCGGACGGTGCTCCTGGACGGCGACCGGGGAGTCGTCCGGCTCGACCCCACTGAGGAGGAGAGGGACGCCGTGCGACAGGGGGCCGCCCGGCGCGCCGAGGCCGCCCGCGCCGCCTCCCAGGACGCCAGCCGCCCGGCTCGGACCGGGGACGGGGTGGCCGTGGAGGTGGCGGCCAACATTGGGTCGGTGGAGGACGCCCGGGCCTCCGTCCTGGCCGGCGCCGATGGGGTGGGGCTGCTGCGGACCGAGTTCCTCTTCCAGGACCGACCGGTCCTGCCCGACGAGGAGGCGCAGTTTCGCGAGTACAGCGAGATCGCCGAGGCCCTTCAGGGCCGGCCGCTCACCATCCGCACGCTGGACGTGGGCGCGGACAAGCCCCTGCCCTCACTGCCCCGGGACCCCGAGCCCAACCCGGCCCTCGGGGTGCGCGGCCTGCGCCTCGGTCTCGCCCGGCGAGACCTCCTCCTGACCCAGCTGGCGGCGGTGGCCCGGGTGGCGGCCGAGCACCGGGTCCGGGTCATGTTCCCCATGGTGGCGACGGTGGGCGAGGTGCGCAGCGCGCGGGAGCTCCTGGCCTCGCTGCCGGCGCCGGAGCGCAGGGCAGGGGTCCCACCGCTGGAGGTGGGGATCATGGTCGAGGTTCCGGCGGCTGCCCTGGCCGCGGACCGGCTGGCCGAGCTGGTGGACTTCCTTTCGATAGGCACCAATGACCTCTCCCAGTACACCATGGCGGCCGACCGGGGAAACGGCGGGTTGCGGGGACTGGCAGACCCACTTCACCCGGCGGTCCTCCGCCTCATCCAGCTGACCGCGGCGGCCGCCACCGGGGCGCGCTGGGCGGGGGTCTGCGGCGAGCTGGCTGGGGATCCCCTGGCCACCGAACTGCTGATCGGGCTGGGGGTTCGAGAGTTGTCCGCCGCGCCGCGGCTGGTGCCGGGGGTCAAGGAGGCGGTCCGCGCCGCCACCCTCACGCGGGCGCGCGGCCTGGCCGAGCGGGCACTTCAGCTGCCCGACGCCGCCGCGGTTCGGGAGCTGCTGGCAGCGCCTCGCCGCTGACCGTCGCGCATCTCCCTGCTACGATCTGCGGCGAGGTGGAGCCGCAAGCGAGAGCCACGCGGCGCCGCGTGCGCCCGGGTCGCTGATGGGCGCTCGCGGGACCGCACCCAGCCCCTCCGGAGCCGAGGCAGCGGCGCCGGCCCGGGGCGGCCCCTGGCAGACCGGGGCGGTGGCCGGAGCCACCGGGGTGCGCCTCGCTGCCGCCCCCGCCGTCATGGCGCTCTGCCTGGCCGCCGACTACCTGGCGGCCCTGCTGGTGTTCGCGGTTGCGGCCGCCACCGACTATCTGGACGGATACCTGGCCCGTCGCTGGCGGGTGACCACCGCCACCGGCAGCTTCCTCGACACCACCGCCGACAAGCTGCTGGTGACCGCCGCCCTGGTGGCGCTGGTGGCGGTGGGCCGCGCCTCTCCCTGGGCGGCCGCCGCCATCGTGGGTCGGGAGGTGATGATCCTCGGCCTGAGGGCGGCCGTGGCGTCCCACGGGGTGGTGGTGGTCGCCTCGCAGCTGGGACGGATCAAGGCCACCATGCAGTTCGTGGCGGTGGCCGCCTCTCTGTACGCTGCGGGCCCCGCCCTCGGCCCCCTGCCCCTCTACCAGTGGCTTATGTGGCTGGCGGTGGCGCTCACCCTCCTCTCCGCCGCTGACTACCTGCGCCGCTTCTCCGGGGTGGCCGCCGGCCGGACCGGGGCGCCCGGATGAGCTCCGCTGCGGTGGTGGTCGTAGGGGCTACCGGGTTCCTCGGTTCGGCGCTTCTCGCCGACCTCGTGGCCACCGGAGTCGAGCCCCGCGGCACCTTTCGGTCCCCCGGGGGCGAGGCCGCCGTAGCGCGACTCGGGGGGCAGCCGGTCCCCGCCGACCTCCTCGATCCAGCGAGCCTTCGCCGAGCCCTGGACGGCACCTCCCTCGCCTACCACCTGGGCGGGCTGAACAGCCTGTGTCCCCGGGACCCGGGCCGACTCTTCGAGGTCAACCTGCGGGGGTCGGCCAACTTGATCCAGGCGGCCGCGGCCGTGGGCGTGCGCCGGGTCGTCTACACCTCCTCCGCCGCCACCATCGGGGAGCCGGCAGGGCAGGTCGCCACCGAGGGGTCGGCGCACCGTGGGTGGTTCCTCTCCACCTACGAGCGCTCCAAGTACCTCGCCGAGCGTCGGGTTCTGGAGCTGGGACAGGAGCTGGGGGTGGAGGTGGTCTGCCTCAATCCCTCCTCGGTCCAGGGCCCCGGCCGCACGGGAGGGACGGCCCGCTTCCTCATCCGCTACGCCCAGGGCAGGTTGCGCTGGATGGTCCGGACCCGGGTGAGCATGCTGGCCGTCGGCGACTGCGTCGCCGCCCACCGGCTGGCTGCCGAGCGGGGCCGACCGGGTCGGCGCTACCTGCTCAACTCGTTCACCATGCCGATCGAGGAATTGCTGGAGCTGGCGGGCCGGATCTCCGGCGTGCACCACCGTCTTCGCTTCCTGCCGCCGCGGCTGGCCGTGGCCGGCGCGGTGGCCGTGGGGCGCCTGGCCGCCATCACCGGCCGCCGCCCGCCCGTGTGCGGGGAGATGGTGCGGACCCTGCTGCATGGCCATGCCTACGACGGCGCCGAGGCGGCGCGGGAGCTCGGCCTCACCTACACCTCAGCCGAGGACCTTCTTCGCCAGACCTTCGCCTGGTACCGCTCCCAGAAGCTTCTCTGAGCCGGGGCGGTCCCGCGGCTCCCGGCCTATACTCAAAGTTGGCCGGCCTGGTCGGGGCCTGGACGGTGAGGCAGCGGCCCTGCGGGGAGATGCGGATTTTGGAGCAAGGCGAGCGGCCCAGGCCCTGGCGCCGAGCTTACCGCCGTGACCGCGACCTGCCCTGGGCGCGCAGCCCAGCGGCGCGAGCGGTCCGGGGAGCCCTGCTCAACTTCGTGATCGGGCCGGTGGTTCACCACTACGGCCATCCCCGGGTGCGGGGGCTGGAGAACCTGCGCGGGCTGAGGCCCCCCTTCCTCCTGGCCGCCAACCACTCCAGCCACCTGGACACCCCGGCCATCCTGCTGGCCCTGCCGCCCCGGTTGAGGCGCCGGACCCTGGTGGCGGCGGCCGCCGACTACTTTTTCGACGAGCCCTGGAAGGGGGCGTTGGTGGCGCTGGCGGTGGGGGCGATCGCCGTCGAGCGGGAACGCCCTCCCCGCCAGTCAGTGAAGCTGGTGCGCCGCCTGCTTCAGGAGGGCTGGAACCTGGTGGTGTTCCCGGAGGGGGGCCGAAGCCACGACGGCCGCCTGCACCGGGGCAAGCGGGGCATCGCCCACCTGGCGGCGGCGGCCGGGGTCCCGGTGGTGCCGGTGGGGATCGTCGGCACCTTCGCGGCTCTCCCCGCGGGGTACCACTGGCCGCGCCGAAGCCAGCTCGAGGTGCGCTTCGGGAAGCCGATGTTCCGCAATGCCCAGGAGCGGCCCCAGCCCGGCCCGGCCGGGCTCAGGTCAGCCACCGAGGGGATCATGGCCTCGATCCAGGCGCTGACCGGTCAGGAGCTCGCCGCCGAGGAGGCCGTGCCCCTCGATGCCGGCGGTGCCCGCCGGGCCAGCTGACCCTCCCCGCTACCCTGTCCCCATGGAAGCGCTGAGGCACCCCCAGGCCGCCGACGCGCCGCTCGTGGGCGTGTTGATGGGGTCTCGCTCGGACTGGGAGACCATGCGGCACTCCGCGGAGACCCTGGAGGGCCTCGGAGTCCCCCATGAGGTGCGGGTGGTGTCCGCCCACCGGACTCCCGAGCTGCTCAGCCGGTACGCCGCCGAGGCGCAGGGCAGGGGGCTCAGGGTGCTGATCGCCGGCGCCGGGGGAGCCGCCCACCTGCCGGGAATGCTGGCTGCCGGAACCCATCTGCCGGTCCTGGGAGTGCCCGTGGAGACCAAGGCGCTCGGCGGGCTCGATTCCCTCCTGGCCATCGTCCAGATGCCCGCCGGGGTCCCCGTGGGCACCCTGGCGGTGGGAAGGGCAGGCGCGGTGAACGCGGCATTGCTGGCGGCCGCCATCCTGGCCCTCTCCGATTCCGGCGTTCAGTCACGGCTCCTGGACTACCGCCGCCACCAAACCGAGGAGGTGCTCGCCACCGGCGACCCCCGGCAGGCGGGCTAGCCGGTGGTGCGGGTGGGCTGCCTCGGAGGTGGCCAGCTGGGGCGGATGTTGGCCCTGGCGGGGAGGCCCCTGGGACTCAGCTTCACCTTCCTGGAGCCTCAGCCCAACTCCTCGGCGGGCCAGGTGGGCTCACAGCTTCAGGGAGCCTACGACGACCCCCAGCGGCTGCGCGAGCTGGCGGAGGGCAGCGACCTGGTGACCTTCGAGTTCGAGTCGGTTCCCGAACGGGCAGCCACGGAGCTGGCCCGCCGGTGCCCCGTCTTCCCCCCGCCTAGGGCCCTGGCGGTGGCCCAGGACCGGCTCCGGGAGAAGGAGATCTTCGCGCAGCTCGGGATCCCCAGCGCCCCCTATCAGCCGGTGGCCGGCCCCTCGGACCTGCTCCCGGCGCTGGAGGCTGTGCCGCCCCCGGCACGCCTCAAGACCAGGACCCTGGGCTATGACGGCCATGGCCAGGTCAGGGTGGACGATCTGGAGTCGCTGCGGCGGGCCTTCGAGGCCGTCCGGGGCGTCCCCTCCATCCTGGAGCAGGAGCAGCATTTCAGCCGCGAGCTCTCGGTCCTGGGGGTGCGCTCGAGCCGGGGAGAGCTGGCGTTCTATCCCCTCGCGGAGAACCACCACGAGGGATCGGTGCTGCGCCTCTCCATCGCTCCGGCGCCGCGTCTTGGGGCCACGCTGCAGCGGCGCGCGGAGGAGATCTGCGCCGCGGTGATGGAGGAGCTGGAGTACGTCGGGACGATGGCCATCGAGCTCTTCGACGAGGAGGGGGAGCTGGTGGCCAACGAGATAGCTCCGCGAGTCCACAACTCCGGCCACTGGACCATCGAGGGGGCGGTCACCTCTCAGTTCGAGAACCACCTCCGGGCCGGCCTGGGGTGGCCGCTGGGGGAGACCTCGGCCCTGGGCCGTTCGGTGATGGTCAACATCCTCGGCGAGCTGCCCCCGACCCCGAGTGTCCTCGAGGTCCCGGCAAGCCACCTGCACCTCTACGGGAAGGAGCCCCGGGCGGGCCGCAAGCTGGGCCACGTCACCGTCTACCCCGCCCCGGACTTCGGTGGCGTGCTGATGCTGGGGCGCCTTCCGGGCATCCGGGTCCCGCCCGCGGCCACCTCCGGATGACGCCGGCGCCGGCCGCGGCCCGCACCGGCGACCGGGGAGGCCCCGAGCACCGCCCCGGCCGGCTCGCCGAGGTGGTGGGCCACGGGATGCAGCGCCAGCAGCTTGAGCGGCAGGTCCTGCAGGGCGCTCTCGCCCACGCCTACTGGATCTCCGGACCGGCGCGCGTCGGGAAGACCACCCTGGCCCTGGCACTGGCCTCCGAGCTGCTCCAGGCGGAGAGCTGGCCGGGAGGGCTGGGTGCCCACCCCGACTTCTGGCTGGACGACCAGCAGGAGAGCCTGGGGGTGGATCGGGTGCGGGGCCCGGAGGGAGAGATGGGGCCTTCTCTGCAGCACTTCCTCAGCCTCTCGGCCTACGCCTCCGGGCCCAAGGTGGCGGTGCTGGCCAACGCCGACCGGCTCACCCTCCCGGCTGCCAACAGCCTTCTGCGCCTTTTGGAGGAGCCTCCCCGGGAGTCGATCCTCATCCTGACGACATCCAGGCCGGACTCAGAACACCTTCCGGGGACTTTGCGCAGCCGCTGTCAGCAACTCGGTCTGGGCCCGGTCGCGACCCCCCTGATCGCCAGCTGGCTGGCGGATTCAGGCCGACCGAAGCTGGAGTGTGAGACCGCGGCCGCGATCTCCGAAGGGCGGCCGGGGCTGGCCCTGGAGCTGGTCTCCGACCCCGAGCTGGCCTCTCGGACCGCCGGGCTCTTGGATTCCTTCCTGGGTTGCCGCGATCGCGGCCCGGCGGGCTGGCTCGAGCTGAGCCGGGAGCTCGCCGAGCGCGGCCGGGAGCGGGAGATGGCCTGGGAGGCGCTGCGCACCTGGGCGGCCTTCCTCAGGACCTGCTGCACCCTGGCGGCCGGGGCCGAGCCGCCCCCTGGGCCGCCGGCGTTTCGGACGGAGGGCGAGTCGTGGGCGCGAGCGCTGGGGCTTCCGGAGTGCCTGAGGCGCTACGATCTGGCCGTGGAGGGCCTTTCGCGACTCGCCGAGGGGGCCACCGCCAGGCTGGTCTTGGACCGTCTGCTGTTGCTGACCTTCGGAGCCTTCGATTCCCACCCCACGGCCCCTGCCGGCCGGGTGCGTCCTTGAGGAGATCCTGATGCCACTCGCGGTGGGGGTCAAGTTCCGCCGCCACGGCCCCCTCAACTACTACGCGCCCCCCGCCGACCAGGAGCTGGACCCGGGCTGCCGGGTGCTGGCCGAGACCGCCCGCGGCCCGGAGATCGGCGAGGTGGTCATGGGCGCCACCGAGTTGGCCGCGGAGCTGCTTCCCAGGAAGCTGGAGCCGGTGATACGCCGGGCCACGGAGGAGGACCTGCGCCAGCGCCAGGCGATGGACGAGAGGTTGCCGGAGGCGATGGCCGCCGCTCGAGAGCTGGTGGCCCGGCGCGACCTGCCCGTCAAGGTGGCCCGGGCGGAGATCAACTTCGAGGGCAGCCGCATCCTCTTCGACCTCACCGCCGAGCGCCAGACCGCCTATCAGGACCTGGCCCGCGAGCTGGCCACCGAGCTGCGCTGCCGGGTGGAGATCCGCCAGATCGGAGCCCGGGACGAGGCGCGAATCCAGGACGGCTATGGGCCGTGCGGGCGCCGCCTCTGCTGCTCCTCCTGGCTCAAGGAGTTCGTGCCGGTCACCATCAAGATGGCCAAGGAGCAGGGGCTTCCCCTCAACCCCACCCGCCTCAACGGCATGTGCGGCAAGCTCAAGTGCTGCCTCCAGTACGAGAACGAGCAGTACGTCGAGGTGAAGCGGCGCCTCCCCCGCCCCGGCCAGCAGCTGCAACTGGAGCAGGGTGCCGGGGTGGTGTCCGAGGTTGACGTGGTCCGTGAGCAGGTGCTGGTCACCATGACCGAGAGTGGAACGGTGATGGCGGTACCGGGAAACGAGGTCGAGCCCCCCGCCGGCGGCAGGCGGAAGGGCCGCCGCAGCGGCCCCGCGAGGGAGCCGGAGGCCTGACCCGAAGGGACGTCAGCGCCGGCGCAGGTACCTCCAGCCAACCCAGGCGCCCGCGGCCAGGGCGGCCAGCCCCAGGGCCGAAGCCAGCCGGCGGTCCCTGAGCGGTGCCCCGGACCGCACCGGGGGCAGGATCTCGAGCTGCGGCGGGCCGCCGGCCACTGAGGCCGCGGCCACCGGGATCCGCTCCTGTCGCAGCCGTGTCTCCAGGGCCCGGCGGAACCTGGCCACCCCCTGGGAGACGGCCTGCTCCTGGGCTGCCGCACCAGCCTCGTCTATCCGTCCCCGCCCGTCCACCAGGACAGTGAGGCGGAGGTCCGATCCCCCCTCCGGCGCCTCCCGGACGCGGGCGCGGACCTCGACGTGGGCCCGCCCCTCGCCGCGCACCTCGCGACCGCTCAGCGTCCAGGTGACCCTCCTCCCCGGCTCCTCTATGTGCTGGCGGGCGTACCCCCGGTAGGTCACGGCGTGACCGGCAAGGGTCGCCCTCACGGTTCCCCGGCCGCCCTCCGCTCGGCGCAGACCGGGCAGGAGCTCCGCGGCCCCCCCCTCCAGCACCAGAAGGCTCCACACCCTCTCCGGTGCAGCCGCCAGCCGGATCTCTTCGATGTAGGTCATGGCCGGCCCTCCTCATCTCCACTGCCGCCGCTGGGGCCCTCCGGAGGCGGCGGCGCGGCGGGCTCCCAGCCGGGGAGATGTCGGCCGCGAGGCGCGGGGGGTGAGCTCGGGGGTCGCCGGGGCGCGGGCGGTGCCACCAGCTGCGCGAGCGGGGTGCCCGCCAGCTCCCGCCGCACCACCATGGTGCCCGCCAGCAGGTCCTCCAGGGCCCGGCGGTCAGGACGGGAGATGATCAGGATCGGGCTGCCCACGTACTGGAAGAACAGCAGCGGAAGGCTGATCGGGGTCACCAGCAGGGGCAGCCAGAAGGGGATCGAGCGGAGCACCGCGGCTCGCACGCTGAGCGGGGACCCGTCCAGCCTGGTGATCCGCAGGCCGAGGGCGAGCTTGCCCGGCGTGGCCCCCCAGATGAGATAGCTGGCGATGAGATAGGCGGCGGTGAGCACCTCAATCGCGATGTAGAAGTGAAACACCGCGGCATTGACCTCCGGGTACTTGGCCAGGGAGGCGGTCAGCCCCGCCTTGGGGTGGCTCTGGTAGTAGGCGGACCAGCGGTTCACCTCCCCGGCGGCGATGAGCTCGTATGCCACCACCTCGGGGACGAGGAGGGCAAGGAAGTCGATCAGCCCGGCAAGGAAGCGGGGCCCACGGGGAAGTGGCGGGTGGCCCCAGTTCGAGTTGGCCCGGTCGGCGCCGTCCGGGGTCTGCCGCAACACTGGCTCCCTCTCGGCCCGCCTCGGATCCCGGTCTCATGGTCTCAAGGCGTCGCGAACTTGATTCTAAGCACCTGGGGGGAGTGCCGCCGCAGGGAACCGGAACCGGGGATGGGAACCGGGCACCCGCCCAAGCCGTGACGATTGATGCACGGCGGATCGGAACGGGGCGTCCCAGCAATACATTCCAGGGCATGCAGAAGCCCAACCGGGGCTCGATCAAAGCGCTCCTCTCGGCTCGTGCGCGGGGCCGGGGGGAGCACCTTCGGAGGGGCTCCCCGGGGCAGGGGATGGTCGAGTACGCGCTCGTCCTGATGCTGGTGGCCATGGTTCTCATCGTCATCGTCGGAGTGCTGGGGGGACATGTGACGGACATGTACTCCAACGTCTCCAATGGAGTAGCGCGAGCCAGCAGCTGACCCGACCCGGGGGCCCTCCGGGGCCTCTGCTATCCTCGACTTCGGAGCCATTGGCCGTCTTTGGCCGGAACCGATTCTGAGGAGAACCCGGGC
This sequence comes from bacterium, assembly GCA_021791415.1. Classification (GTDB taxonomy): domain Bacteria; phylum Chloroflexota; class Dormibacteria; order Aeolococcales; family Bog-877; genus JAJYXT01. The sequence continues at coordinate 25,768 of JAJYWQ010000051.1, forward strand.
ACATGACCTACGTGATCGGCGAGACCTGCATCGACGTCAAGGACAAGTCCTGCGTAGAGGTGTGCCCGGTGGACTGCATCATCGGAGGCGACGAGGACCGCATGCTCTTCATCGACCCCGCCGAGTGCATCGACTGCGGGGCCTGCGTCGACCCCTGCCCGGTGGACGCCATCTACGCCGAGGAGGACCTTCCCCCGGAGTGGGCGGAGTACACCGAGATCAACCGCGAGTACTTCCAGGATCGGGAGGCGGCCCGGGCCAAGGTGGCGGTCAAGGAGGTCCCCCCGCCTCAGCTCGACTGAGCTCCTCTTCGCCCGGCATTAGGGTCGCCCGCCCAAGTTTCGTGGCGCCTTCTTCGTGTGCCTGACACGATGCCCGGCACCCCTCCCAGCGCTATCGTCTGGGGAGCAGGCGGCTTTGGGCATGGAGGAGCCAGATGGCTATGACCGTTGACCGGCAGCTGGGGGTGGAGGCGGGGACTGACCCCAAGGCGGTGATCGCCTTCGCCAGGGACCAGGGCGTCAAGATCGTCGACTTCCGCTTCAGCGACCTCTTGGGCCAGTGGCAGCACTTCAGCATCCCGGTGTCCGAGCTCTCCGAGTCGCTCTTCCAGGAGGGGATCGGCTTCGACGGCAGCAGCATCAAGGGCTTCCAGCAGATCTACGAGAGCGACATGCTGCTCTTCCCCGACCCCCGGACGGCGATCGCGGACCCCGTGCTCGAGGTTCCCACCCTCTCCTTGATCTGTGACGTCGTGGATCCGGTGACCAAGGCCCGCTACAGCCGCGACCCCCGCTACGTCGCCCACAAGGCGGAGGCCCACCTGAGGGCCTCGGGCATCGCCGACACCAGCTACTGGGGCCCGGAGATGGAGTTCTACATCTTCAACTCCATCCGCTTCGGCCAGGGGGTGAACGAGGGCTTCTACCACATCGACTCGGACGAGGGGATCTGGAACGCCGGGCGCAACGGCACCCCCAACCTCGGCTTCCGCCCCCGCCTCAAGGAGGGCTACTTCCCAGTGCCGCCGGTGGACAAGCTCCAGGACGTGCGCTCCCGGATCACCATGGCCCTGATGGAGGCCGGGATCGAGGTGGAGGTCCATCACCACGAGGTGGGGACGGCGGGCCAGGCCGAGATCGACATGCGCTATGACAGCCTGGTGGCGATGGCCGACAAGGTTCTGCTCTTCAAGTACGTGGTCAAGAACGTCTGCATGCGTGAGGGGCTGACCGCCACCTTCATGCCCAAGCCGCTCTTCGGAGACAACGGCAGCGGGATGCACACCCACCAGTCCCTCTGGAAGGGAGGCGAGCCGCTCTTCTACGACCGGGACGGCTACGCCATGCTGAGCGACCTGGCCAGGTGGTACATAGGGGGACTGCTGCACCACGCTCCGGCGCTGCTGGCCTTCGCCGCCCCCACCACCAACAGCTACCGCCGGCTGGTCCCCGGTTACGAGGCGCCGATCAAGCTGGCCTACAGCGCCCGCAACCGCTCGGCCTGCATCCGGATCCCCACCTACAGTGAGCGTCCCCAGCTCCGCCGGCTGGAGTTCCGCTCTCCCGACCCCACCGCCAACCCCTACCTCGCCTTCTCCGCCATGCTGATGGCCGGGCTGGACGGGATCCGTCGGCGGATCGAGCCCCCGAGCCCGATCGAGGCCGACCTCTACGAGCTGGAGGGGGAGGCCGCCGGGAGGGTCAAGGACCTGCCGGGCAGCCTGCAGGAGGTGCTGGCGGCCCTGGAGGCGGACCACGACTTCCTCTACGAGGGAGGGGTGTTCACCGAGGACCTGGTGAGGGCCTGGATCGACCTCAAGCGGGAGCGCGAGGTTGACCCGGTCCGGCTCCGCCCCCACCCCTACGAGTTCATGCTCTACGCCGACTGCTGATCCTCGCGGGGGCCACCCGGCCACCTGCACGAGGGAGCGCTCGCTGAGGGCTCCCGAAGACGCGGCCGCCGCCCCGGGAGGGCCCGGGGCGGCGGGGTCCGCCGGTGTAGGGAGCCGACGGAAGGAGGGAGAGAGCGCCGCCCTGGCGGTCGCCATGGGAGGCGGCCGCGGGCGTGCCCACACCGTACCGCCGTCGCCGAGGCGACCGGGAGGCAATTCACAGCTCCGCTACCGCCGTGACCGGATCGTCAGATTGACCTAGCCGCCGCCGGCGGCCGCCGGCGGCGCCTTGGGGCTGGGATGTCGTTCCACGGCCACCAGGAACACCCCCATGAGGACCATCGCCCCGCCCAGCAGGGTGGCGGCCCCGGGACGCTCCCCCCGGAGCACGACCGCCAGGGCGGTCCCCACCAGGGGCTGGATGAAGAGGAGGGGGGCCATCGCCCCGGGCATGACCCGCTGCAGGCCGTAGAACCATGCCCAGTACCCCACCACGGTGGTGATCAGCCCGAGGTACAGCCCTCCACCGATTACCGCCCAGGTGGGCGCCGGCCATCCCGCTCCGCCCAGTTGGAGAAGTCCGGCAGGCCACCAGGCGACCAGGCTTCCGACCACCACCGCGGCGGTGATCAGGAAGGGCGGGTAGCGGTCGGCGACGGTCTTGCCCACGATGGTGAAGCCGGCCTCCATGACCAGGGAGACGATGATCAGAAGGTTGCCCACGGCCTGCTGGCCGCCGAAGGCTGAGGGAGGGCGCAGCCCCCCCACGACCACCAGGTAGACCCCGAACCCCCCAGCCAGCAGCCCTCCGGCCTGCACCGCACGCACCCTCTCCTTGAGCAAAAGGACGCTGAGCAGGACCGTGACCAGAGCCTCGGCCGCGATGAGCAGGGCCATGTCAGTGGCGTTGGAGAGGCTGAGTCCCCAGTACTCGAATGCCTTGTTCCCGATGAAGCCGAGAAGGCACATCGCAGCCAACCGGGCCTGGTCGCCCCGGCCTCGGGGCAGCCGCCGGCGGTTGGCCCAGAGATAGGGGGCCAGGGCCACGCCGGCGATCGTGAAGCGGAGCATGTTGAGGCTGGCCACCGGCCAGTTGGCGAGCGCATCCTTTCCGGCCACGTAGGACCCGGCCCAGAGGCAGTTGCTGGCCGCCAGGATCAGCACCGCCCGGCCACGCTGGGAGGTCACCGGGGCGGCTGTCGGGGACGGCTCAGCCGACCAGGTCGGCGCGAGCCCCCGTCTCTCCCTCCTCCAGCGCCAGGAGTGCGGCCCCCGCCACCCCCTCGGCGGTGAGGCCGTACTCCGAGAGGAGCTCCGGCTGCGAGCCGTGGGGGAGGAACTGGTCAGGCAGCCCCACCTGGCGGAGGGGCCGGACAACGGCGGCGGCCGCCAGCTGCTCCAGGACCGCCGCCCCCAGCCCCCCGCGGACGCTGTTGTCCTCCACGGTGACCACCGCCCGGTGGGCTCTAGCCCAACTGGGCAGGCGAGGGTCCAGCGGCTTGACGAAGCGGGCGTTGACCAGGGAAGCTCGCACTCCCTGAGCCTCCAGGAGGGCCAGGCTGTCCTCGGCCACCGCCACCATCTTCCCGGTGGCGCAGATGAGGACGTCCTCACCCCCCTCGCGTACAACCTCCCAGTTCAGACTGGGCAGCGGGCGGATGTCTAGCTCGTGCGGCCCCGCGGTGCCCCGGGGATATCGGATGGAGAAGGGACCATCGTGGCGCAGGGCGGTGGCCAGGAGCCGTCCCAGCTCGGTGGCGTCCCGCGGGCTGGCCACCACCAGGTTGGGCACCAGCCGCAGGTAGCTGAGGTCGAACATTCCGTGATGGGAGCTCCCGTCCGGCCCGGTGACCCCGGAGCGGTCGAGCACCAGCGTGACCGGCAGCCGGTGCAGCCCCACGTCGTACATGACCTGGTCGAAGGCCCGCTTCAGGAAGGCGGAGTAGATGCAGACCACCGGGTGGAGCCCGCCCATCGCCAGCCCGGCGGCGAAGGTGACCGCGTGCTGCTCGGCGATGCCGACGTCGTAGAAGCGGTCCGGGTAGCGCTCGGCGAACTTGAGCAGGCCGGTCGAGGAGGCCATGGCGGCGGTGATGGCCACCACCTTGGGGTCCTCCTGGGCCAGCTCCAGCAGCGCCTCCTCGAAGACGTCGGTGTAACTCGGCCCAGATCCCTTGATCTTGCCGGTGGCGACATCGAACGCCCCCACCCCGTGGAACTTGTCGATCAGGTCCTCCTCAGCTGGGGTGAAGCCGCGCCCCTTGTCGGTAACCACGTGGACCACCACCGGGCCGGGAAGCCGGCTGGCCATCTTGAGCGCGCTCTCCACCGCCGTGAGGTCGTGGCCGTCGATGGGGCCGGAGTACTTGATCCCCAGATCCTCGAAGAAGACGTGGGCGGTCACCAGCTGCTTCATGCCGGTCTTGAGCCTCCGCGCCATCTCATGGGCGGGCTCTCCGACCGCCGGGAGCGAGCTCAGGAAGTCGCCGATCCCGCTCTTGGCCGCCTCGTATCGGGGGTTGAGCCGGATCCGGGCCAGATGGTTGGCCAGCCCGCCCACCGTGGGGGCGTAGGAGCGGCCGTTGTCGTTGAGGAGGATGACCAGGTCGGGCCTCAGCGTCCCTATGTTGTTGAGGGCCTCGTAGGCCATGCCGCCGGTCAGCGAGCCGTCCCCCACCACCACCGCCACCTTGCCCTGGACGCCGTGGCGCCGGCGGGCCTGGGCGAGACCCAGGGCGTAGCTCAGACCGGTGGAGGCGTGGCTGTTCTCCACCAGGTCGTGCGGCGACTCGCTCCGCGAGGGATAGCCGGAGAGGCCTCCCGCCTGGCGCAGGGTGTCGAACTCCCGGCGCCGGCCGGTGAGGATCTTGTGCACGTAGGCCTGGTGGCCGGTGTCGAAGACCAGGAGGTCTCGGGGGCTGTCGAACACCCGGTGCAGGGCCATGGTGACCTCGACCATCCCCAGATTGGGGCCCAGGTGGCCGCCGGTGCGCGAGACCTTCTCGACCAGGAAGGAGCGGATCTCCTGGGCCAGCTGACGGCACTCCTCGGGGCTCAGCCTCCTCAGGTCGGCGGGCGAGTTGACCCGGTCGAGCAGCCGCCGCGGCCCGGGCGCAGGTGTCGCCTCTGGGACCGCCATGGCGGTCGATTATAGGCGAGGTCGAATTGACGGCCGGGATTCAAGGCGGTCCTTCGAGAGCCCATCTGGGCCGGTCACGGCGTGGGGCCGAGCGGCGCCGAGACCGGCCCAGCGCACTTCGGGCGGGCGCCCAGGGTACTGGTTTCGGTGATGGTGCGCAGAAGGTGAGGCATGATATGGGCGTGATCCAGCGCCGCCGCCGGCTCTCCGCCCACCCCACCCGTGAGGTGGCACCTGCGGACGCGGCCCCCCACCGCGGGGTCCCGTCGGGCAGGCAGCTGGCCTGGGCGCTGGTTCTGGTGGGACTGGCCTCGGCCCTCGCCAGCCTGCTTGCCCTCATCGCTCTGGCGGGGGCCATGGCCAATGCCGGACCGCCCCAGGGCCCGATGGACTTCCTGCCGGTCTTCGTCGGCACCCTGGTGGGAGTGGCCGGCGACTTGCTCATGGTCCGCGGCGGTGCCGGGGTGGTGCGTCCCGGTGCCTGGTACTCCGGGGGGCGGACCTCGGCGCTGGTGGGCATCCTCCTGCAGGTGCCCGCGGCGGCGGCCGTGGGGGAGCTCGAGGCCTCGGTGGTGATCACCGCTCTCTACCTGGTCTTGCTGGGTGGCCTGGCGGCCCTGACGGTGAGGATGCTGCCGGGCCCAGCGGCACGCCCGGCGGCCCGTCACCCTGAGCCTCCCTCGTCGACCCCGGCCCTGGCGTCCGGGCCGGCGCGCGCGGGTAGCGCCCAGCCGATCCGATGGGTTGCGGCGGGTGCCCCGCCTCCGCCTTCGGCCGGCCGGGTGGCCGAGATGGGTCCGGCCTGGGAACGGAGCCAGCCCCGGGACCAAAGCTGATCGGGGAGCCGCCTCCCGCCACGGCCCGTCCTGAGCCGGGCCCCTCCTGGGGAGTACGGGAGGTCTTCCTGGGGACCGTGGTGGGCGCCGTTGGAGTCCTGGCCGTCACCTTCCTGGTGGTCGTGGCGACGCTGGGGCTGCACCAGGCCGGGGTGATCAGCAGCCTTACCGGTCCCAGCTGGAACCGCCTGCTCCCGGTCTACAACTTCGTCACCACCATCCTCTTCTACGGGGCGATGCTCGGGGCCGTCCTGCTGTTCGCGGCCAGGGCAGGCCTGCGCCGGGCCTGGCGGGAGCTGGGCATGGCCCGCCCCCCCTATTGGGTGATCCCGCTGATGCTGCCGCTGGCCGTGGGCCTTCAGCTCCTGACAGGGGTCGTGAGCACGCTCCTCTCGCCCCTCCTGGGGGGGATGACCAACCCTCAGGGCTGCGACATCTCCACCGGGTTTGGGGCTGACCCCGCCCTGGGGGTGATCGCGATCGTGGTGATCGCCCCGGTGGTCGAGGAGATCACCTTTCGCGGCTTCATCTACGGCGGCCTGCGCAGCCGGCTGGGCGCCTCCTGGGCGGTGGTGGTCAGCTCTCTGGTGTTCGCCGTCGCCCACACCCTCTCCGTGGGCGGTTCGATCCTGCTGCTGGGGCCGTCCCTGTTCATCGCCGGGGTGGCGCTCGCGCTGGTCTACCAGAGGACCCGCTC
>JAJYWQ010000027.1 GCA_021791415.1 bacterium
TGGCCGGCGCCGCGGCGGTGCTGCGGCGGGTGCGGGTGGCGGGCGTCGTCGCGGTGCTGCGACGGGTGCGGGTGGCCGGCGTCGTCGCGGTGCTGCGGCGGGCGCGGGCCGTGGTGGTCCTGCTGGTGGTACGCGCGGGGGCGGCGCCGACGGTGCGCCGCCCGCGGACCGCCGTCCCGGTGCGACTGCGTCCGTTGCTGGTACCGGCCCCAGCGGGGCGGCGCCCCCGGGTGGCGGCGGCCCGGGGCGTGGTGGTCCTGGTGCTGGCGGGCCGAGCGGTCGCGGCTCGCCTGGGCGTCCTGGAAGCGGTCCTCGGGGCGCTGGCGCGCGGCGTCCGAGGACGCCCGGATGCGGCCCTGGTCCTGACCGTGCCGCGAGCTGTGGGGGCACCGGCACGGCGATCGCTGATCGCGGCGTCCAGCTTGCGCTCGATGTCCGCCAGGCGCCGCTCCAGCAGCTTGAGCTGCGCGGTCAGCGCGCGGTTGATGGCTGCGGGACTCATCGCCGCCACCGCACTGCGCGCGGTGCGGCGCGGCGTTGTGCTGCGCTTGGTGGCAGCGGACCTGGTGGTGGTCCGCCGCGCGGTGCGGGTTCCGGAGCGCGCGGCCGGGCGCCGCGTCGCGGGTTTCCTAGGGGTGCGGGGCATTGTTCGCCTCCTTACTGAAAGCTCGCGACGGTATTGCTCGCCGCGCTGCAGTCATCTGCAGTGTTGACGTGGTCGATGAGCGCCTCAAGGGCGGCCGGTGAGGGTGGGACGTAAACCGGGTTGTGCAACTGGCTCGACAATTGTGGCACATCCACGTGCACGCGCGCGCTTTACGAGGTGCGCGGCGGTGGAGGCGGGCCAAGGACACGGCCACCCGGTGGTGGCCGCTCCGTCTTTGCCGACCATCCACAATTCGCGGATGACGGCTCGTTTGGGAGCACTGGAAAATGATGAACGGGTCAACCGCTCAGGGCGCGCCGCGCACTCCGTCGGTGTGGGGGACTGGCGTCGGCGTGGCGATGAACACCAGCTCCCGACCGGGACGATCCGGCGCGTCCCGCACCTGGGTAGAGGCGAAGCCGGCCGCGTGTAGAGACGCTCTGATTTCCGCCTGGCTGCGAAAGCGCAGAGTTGAATTGGAGGTGAGCGTGATGCCCTCATCGACGAAGGCGAAGGTCCAGCGGAATGAGACGTAGGGAAGGCTGACGTCGGTCAGCTCAACCCACGTCTCCACCGCGCCGCCTCCCGGATGCGGGAGGAGCCGGTAGGACTGCTCACGGTTCCATTCCCTCCAGGCTTGCCTGTCGGGGTTGCGCACCTCGAACACCAAATGCCCGTCCGGTTTGAGGGCGGCATGAGCCGCGCCGAGGGTGCCGGCCCAGTCGTCTTCGTCCAGGAACACCTGGGCCACATTGCCGGTCATCACCACGAGGTCCACCTGCAGGGGAGGGAGCGTTGCCGTATCCCCCTGGATCCAGCGCACGCGATCCGCGTACGGCTTGCGGCGGGCGACCTCCAGGGATGCTCGCGCAGGGTCGAGAGCTGTCACCTGCACTCCCCGCTGCGCCAGAAGACAGGCGAGTGTGCCCGTGCCACAGCCGATGTCCAGGACTGAACGAGCACCAAATTCGGCGGCCAGATGGAGAAAGGCGCCGAGGTCGCCACGGTCACCCTCCAGCACGTCATAGAGGTGGGCAAGACGGGGATCCTCGAAGGCGGCATCCGACACCTGGTGGCTCCTATCGGAGAATCGATGAAGTGTCCAGCCCCGCGCTCCGGCGCACAGAGACGCCGGTGCGCACTGACAACTGAGTATGGTGATCGCTGGGCGGGTCTCGGGCCGCTGGCGGGGGACGGCCGCGCGGCTCCTCGCCGGCGCGCCTTTGCACCGTCGACCGCCGCCTATACTGAGGTCGTGGCAGTGGGGGTGAGCGCCGGCGAGGACCTGTACGCGACCGGGCAGCACCGGGTTGACGAAGCCGCCCGGCTGCTGCACCTGGACGATGACCTGCATGCGGTCCTGCGTGAGGTCAAGCGGGTCTTCCAAGTCCACTTCCCAGTAGTGCGTGACGACCAGACGGTGGAGCTGTACACGGGCTTCCGCGTGCACCACAACCTGGCTCGGGGCCCCGCCAAGGGCGGTGTGCGCTACGAGCCCCACGCCAACCTCGAGGCCACCAAGGCCCAGGCGATGCTCATGAGCTGGAAGACGGCGGTGATGTCACTGCCGTTCGGAGGCGCGGCAGGCGCGGTCCGGGTGGCGCCGGAGCAGCTCAGCTCCCGGGAGCTGGAGAGGCTCACCAGGCGCTTCACCACCGAGATCGCGCTGCTCTTGGGGCCGGAGCGTGACATCCCCGCGCCCGACATCGGCACCAACCCCCAGGTCATGGCCTGGATGATGGACACACTGTCGATGCACGCCGGTTACTCGGTCACCGCCGCGGTCACCGGCAAACCGGTGGAGGCCGGCGGGTCGATCGGCCGCATCGAGGCTCCCGGTAGGGGACTGGCCACCGTCTTGATGCACACGGTGCGCAACACCGGTCTCACCCTGGAGGGTGCCAGCGTGGCCGTGGAGGGATTCGGAGCGGTGGGCGCCACCTGCGCACGGCTGCTCACCGCCGCGGGGTGCCGCGTGGTCGCCGTCTGCGACCACGCCGGCGGTTGGCACAACGACAACGGGCTGGACATAGCCACCCTGGAGAAGCTCAAGGCGGAGGGTGCCCGGGCGCACGAGGGCGGAGTGCCGGGCGAGCCGATCTCCCGAGAGGAGCTGCTGGCGCTGCCGGTCACGGTGCTGGTGCCGGCCTCCGTGGAGAGCGTCATCAATTCGGAGAACGCCGCGCGGGTGCGGGCGCGGATCGTGGCCGAGGGGTCCAACGGGCCGGTCACTCCCGCGGCCGAGGCGGTCCTCGCCGAGGATGGCACGGTGGTGATCCCGGACATCCTCGCCAACGCCGGCGGGGTGACCGTTTCCTACTTCGAGTGGGTCCAGGACCTGCAGGCATTCTTCTGGGACGAGGCGGAGATCTCCACCCAGCTGGAGCGGGCGATGGTGCGCGCCACTGAGCAGGTCTTCGCCTACTCTGCCCGGCACCACATCTCCCTGCGCCAGGCGGCCTACGCCATCGCCATCGGCAGGGTGGCGCGGGCCTCGTCGGCCCGCGGAATCTACCCCTGAGCGGCCGGGAGGATCAGCCCGCCAGCTGACGGGACCGCGAGGGTGGCAGCACCCGCTCCGGCTGGTACTCGAAGCGGTAGCCCGCGCCAATCACCACGTGGATGTAGCGCGGGCCGTCCTCACGGGGCTGGATCTTGCGCCTGAGCCGGTAGAGGTGGGCGTCCAGCGAACGCACCTGGTAGGGGTCGCGCCGGCGCCAGACCTCGGAGATGAGCTGGGGACGGGAGACCACCCGGCCGGCTTGGCGCGCCAGGGTTGTCAGGATTCCGAACTCCGTGGGGGTGAGGGACACCTGGCGCTCGTCCCGGCGCACCTCGTGGCGACCGAGGTCTATGGATAGGCCGGGGAACTGCAGCCGCTCGGGGGCCGCGGCGGACCTGAGGAGCTTGGCCCGGCGCAGGCGAGCGTTGATCCGCGCCACCAGCTCACGCACCTCGAAGGGCTTGCGCAGGTAGTCGTCGGCGCCCACCTCCAGCCCCACCACCACGTCCTCAGCCTCATGCAGGCAGGAGACCATCATCACAGTGGAGCGGACGCCGGCGGCACGCAGCCGCCGGCAGACCTCCACTCCATTGAGGTCGGGAAGGACCAGGTCCAGGATGATCAGGTCCGGGTCGGCCTCACCGGCCAGCCTGAGGCCGGCTGTGCCGGTGCCGGCGGTGGCCACCTCGTAGCCGTTCTCGGCGGCGATGACCTGCACCAGCTGCAGCATCGCCGGGTCGTCGTCGATAACCAGCAGCCGGGCGGTGTGCGCTCCCAGGCCCGGGGCCGGAGAGGGTGCGCCCCAGTCGCCGGTGGGGGCGGGCGCGGGTGCCTCGATCACGGGCCGATTGTGTTGCGAGACCCCCTGAACTACCCGTCCTGGAACGACAACGGGTGGGTAACAAGGTGCGCCACGGCTGTGACGGACGGCGAGCTCCGCGGTCCGGGACTACCATGAGGGTGAGACCGGATCAGGAGTGGAGATGAGGATTCGACGCCCGTTGGGGGGGCGGAGGAGCCGGCTGGCCACCGCGATGACTGCCGCCGGCGTGGTGCTGGTCCTGGCCGGGATCGGGGTGCTGGTGCCGCCGCTGCTGGGGGTGTGGCAGCGGGGTGGCCACGACCACCAGCTGCTGCAGAAATGGCTGGGAAGCCAGGGCGCCATCACCAAGGTGCTCCCCTCCCAGGTGGTGGCTCCGGCGGGCTCCAGCACCCCGGGGGCGGTGGCCGCCTGTGGCACCGGCTCGCCCTCCAGCGAGTACCTCCTGGTGTCCTTCCCCACCCTGCCCGGGATCGAGGGGGTGGCGGGCAACGGCACCTGGGCCCTCCTGACCGAGCGCTCCGTGGTCCACTACTCCGCCTCCCCCGGCCCCGGACAGGAGGGCAACATGCTGATAGCCCTGCACCGCGAGCCCAACTTCGAGCCGCTGGGCAGCCTCCGGGTCGGCGACCCCATCGTCATCACCAACCGCGCCTGCACCAAGTTCACCTACACCGTGACTCAGGTCTGGGTCGAGAGCCCCAACAAGGTGACCCAGCTGGGGCAGCTCAGCGGCGGCAAGTACCTGACCCTCGTCACCTGCACGCCCCTCTGGGTCGACACCCAGCGGATCGTCATCCGGGCCGAGCTGACCTCCACCACACCCACCACATAGAGGGGGGATGGCCCCCCCACACCACTAGATACAGTCCCTGGGGCCGGGGTCCCTCGGGCGTGGTCTGGTATGCTGGAGCCCGGGTCGGCGAGCTTTTGGGTGGTGGCTCCGCACCCCCGGAGGAGGTGGTCGGGCTTGGACATCGAACTGGGAAGGGGCAAGCGGGCCCGCCGCGCCTACGGCTTCGACGAGGTGGCACTGGTCCCCGGGAAGGTGACCATCAACCCCGACGAGATCGACATCTCCCTGCGCATCGGCGCGGTCGAGGTGCCGATCCCCATCCTGGCGGCGGCCATGGACGGCGTTGTGGACCCCAAGTTCGCCATCGCCATGGGTCGGCTGGGGGGGCTGGCGGTCCTCAACCTGGACGGCATCAACTGCCGCTACGATGACCCCTCGGCTGTCTACCAGGAGATCGCCGAGGCGCCCCGGGAGCGGGTCAACACGCTGCTCCAGGAGCGCTACCGGCAGCCGGTCCGGGACGACCTGATCCAGGCCCGGATCGCCGAGGTCAAGGCGGCGGGGGTGCTGTGCGCCGTCTCCACCACCCCGGCCGCCGCCGAGCACCGGCTGCCGCTGGTAACGGAGGCGGGGGCGGATGTCTACGTTGTCCAGGGAACCGTCCTCACCGCCCGGCACATCTCCAGCTCTTACCGGCAGCTGGACTTCTCCCAGTTGACCAGGGCCGCCAAGATGCCGGTGGTGGTGGGCAACTGCGTCGAGTACTACACCGCCCTGGAGCTGATGGCCACCGGGGTCGACGGGATCCTGGTGGGGGTGGGGCCGGGGGCGGCCTGCACCACCCGGGGGGTCCTGGGAATCGGGGTTCCCCAGGTCACCGCCACCGCCGATGTGGCACAGGCCCGCAACGACCACCGCCGCACCGGCGGCAAGCCGGTCACGGTGATCACCGACGGCGGGATGCGGGTCGGGGGCGACGTCACCAAGGCGCTGGCCTCTGGAGCCGACGCCGTCATGATCGGCTCGGTCTTCGCCTCCGCCGAGGAGGCCCCGGGTCGCGGGCACCACTGGGGGATGGCCACCCCGGACCCCAACCTCCCGCGGGGCACCCGGATCAGGGTGGGCACCAAGGCCACCCTCCAGGAGCTGCTTCTCGGGCCCGCCCGCGTGGACGACGGCAGCCAGAACCTGGTGGGGGCGATCAAGGCGGCGATGGGTGTCTGCGGCGCCCGCACCATCGAGGAGTTCCAGCAGACCGAGCTGGTCATCGCCCCGGCCATCCTCACCGAGGGCAAGCTCTTCCAGCAGGCCCAGCAGGTCGGGATGGCGCGGTGAGCGGCGGGGGGAGCGGCGGGTGAGCCTGGCAGCGGTCCGCGCCGGGAGCGCCGCCGCCCCCCCCACCGCCACGCCGGAGACCGTCCTGGTGCTGGACTTCGGCTCCCAGTACAGCCAGCTGATCGCTCGCCGCATCCGGGAGCTGCGGGTGTACTGCGAGCTGGTCCCGGGCAACCTGCCGGCCGCCGAGGTGGCCGCCCGGGCTCCCCGCGGGCTGGTCCTGAGTGGGGGTCCGGCGAGCGTCTACGACCCGGGGGCGATCCACCCCGACCCCGGCATCTACGAGCTGGGTCTGCCCATCCTGGGCATCTGCTACGGGATGCAGCTTCTGGCCCACGACCTGGGGGGCAGGGTCAGCCCCGCCGGGCGCCGGGAGTACGGGCCGGCGGCGATGGTGGTCGACCGGGGCGACGGCCTATTCTCCGGCCTGCCCTCCGAGCTGCCGGTGTGGATGAGCCATGGAGACGTCATCGACGAGCTGCCGCCGGGGTACGAGGCGGTGGCCCACACCGCCAACAGCCCGGTGGCGGCCATGGCCGGGCCGATGGGGCGGTTCGGGATCCAGTTCCACCCCGAGGTGGCGCACACCCCCCAGGGGTCCGAGATGTTGCGCAACTTCCTCTACGGGAGCTGCGGCTGCCGCGGGGACTGGGCCCCCGAGGGCTTCGTCCAGCGCGCGGTGGCCGAGATCCGTCGCCAGGTGGGGGAGGAGCGGGTGATCTGCGCCCTCTCCGGGGGGGTGGACTCGGCGGTGGCCGCCACCCTGGTGCACCGCGCGGTAGGCGACCAGCTCACCTGTGTCTTCGTCGACAACGGCCTCTTGCGCCGGGGGGAGGCGGACCGGGTGATCGACGTTCTGACGCGCAACATGCGGATGCGGATCGAGCGCGTTGAGGCCCAGGAACGCTTCCTGGCCGCCCTCGCCGGGGTGGTGGACCCCGAGGAGAAGCGGCGGGTGGTGGGGCGGGAGTTCATCTCCGCCTTCGACGAGGAGACCGGGAGGCTGGGCGGGGCGACCTTCCTCGCCCAGGGCACCCTCTACCCGGACGTGATCGAGAGCACGGCGCCGGACACCTTCGCCGCTCACAAGATCAAGACCCATCACAACGTGGGCGGCCTTCCCGCAGGGATGCGGCTGCGGCTGGTGGAGCCGCTCCGCTACCTCTTCAAGGACGAGGTCCGCCAGGTGGGCCAGAGCCTGGGGCTGCCCGACGACCTCATTCATCGCCAGCCCTTCCCCGGGCCGGGGCTGGCCATCCGGGTCATCGGGGAGGTGACCCGGGAACGGCTGGAGACGGTGCGCAACGCCGACTGGGTGGTCATCGACGAGATGAAAAGGTCGGGGTTGTATGGCAAGGTCTGGCAGAGCTTCGCCATCCTCACCCCGGTGAGCAGCGTCGGGGTGATGGGGGACTTCCGCACCTACGCCAACGTGGTGGCGGTGCGGATCGTGACCTCCGAGGACGGGATGACCGCTGACTGGGCCCGAGTCCCCTACGACGTCCTGGCGGACATCAGCCGGCGGATCGTCAACGAGGTCCCCAGCGTGAACCGGGTGGTCTACGACATCAGCAGCAAGCCGCCCTCCACCATCGAGTGGGAGTGAGCCGGAAGAGCGTCAGGGAGCGGGTCCTGGTCGTCGGCGGGGGCGGGCGGGAGCACGCCCTGGCCTGGTCCATGCGGCGCAGCCCGGAGGTGGAGCTGGTGCTGGCCGCCCCCGGCAATCCCGGGACCGCAGAGGTGGCGGAGAACGTCGCGGTGGCGGCCACGGATGCCCCGGCGCTGGCGGAGCTGGCCCTGGCCCGCGGGGTGACCCTGGCGGTGCTCGGCCCGGACGCGGCGGTGGCCGCCGGGGTGGGGGATGCCCTGAGAGGCGCGGGGATCCCCTGCTTCGGGCCCACCGCCGCAGCGGGCCGGCTGGAGACCAGCAAGGTCTTCGCCAAGCGGCTGATGCGGCGCCTTGGGGTTCCCACCGCTGACTTCACCGTCTGCTCCAGCTGGGAGGAGGCGCAGAGGCAGCTCCAGGGCCGCCCCGGGGGGGTGGTGGTGAAGGCGGACGGGCTGGCCCTGGGCAAGGGGGCCTTCGTCTGTGCCAGCGCCGAGGAGGCTCTCGGGGTGGCCCGCCGGCTGCTGGTGGAGCGGGAGCTGGGAGAGGCCGGCGCGCAGGTGGTGCTGGAGGAGACGCTCTGCGGCGAGGAGGCCTCCTTCTTCGCCCTCTGCGACGGGGAGCGCGCCCTGATGCTGCCGCCGGCCCGTGACTACAAGGCGGCCCTGGAGGGGGACCGTGGCCCCAACACCGGGGGGATGGGCGCCTACGCGCCGCCCCAGCTGCCATCCTGGGAGGAGCTCAACCGGCAGGTCCTCAGCCAGGTGGTGGAGCCGGTTCTGGCCGAGATGGCGAGGCTTGGGTGCCCCTTCGTGGGCTGTCTGTACGTGGGCGGGATGGTAGTCTCGGGCCAGGTCCAGGTCCTGGAGTTCAACGCGCGCTTCGGGGACCCCGAGGCCGAGGTCCTGCTTCCCTGGCTGCCGGACCTTCTGCCCCAGCTGCGGCTGGCGGCCCGGGGAGGGCTGCAGTCCGGGCTGGCGCCCCGCCCGCGGGGGGCGTCGGTGGGGGTGGTGGCGGTGCGCGAGCCCTATCCCGGGCCGGTGGAGCCCGGGGGGGAGGTTGGGGGGCTGGACAGCCTCCCCGAGGGGTGCCTCGCCTTCCAGATGGGGACCCGGGCCGGGCCCGGCGGGAGGCCGGAGGTCTCCGGGGGGAGGGTGGTGGTCGTGGTCGGCTCTGGCCCTGACCTGGGCGCGGCCCGGGAGCTGGCCTACCGCGGGATCGCTGCCGTGCGATTCCCGGGGATGCGCTACCGCGGCGACATCGCCGTCCCCGCCGGGCGAGGATGACACCTGTGCCCAGGGACCCGGCGGGTGCCCTCTCCGAGAAGCGCCGCGAGCTGGAGGCGGAGCTGGCGGCGCTGGCTCCAGCTCGGCAGGAGCGCGGCGTCCAGCCGCAGTTCGGCAAGCGGGCCGGCGATCATATCGCCGAGAGCGCGGACCTCATGGTGCGGGCCCAGGCCGCCGCGGCACTGCGCCAGCTTCTGGGGGAGGTGGAGGCGGCGCTGGCGCGCTTCCGCCAGGGGGACTACGGCCGCTGCGAGGTGTGCGGCGGGGAGATCGGCGCCGCCCGCCTCGAGGCCGTCCCCTGGGCCGGGCGCTGCATCAGCTGCGCCGGACAGAGGCGCCGCTGAGCGGCGGCCCCCGGGGCCGCCCCGTTAACCTTGCAAGGCGATGGCCGCGGTTGGACTGATCGAGAGCGCCCTCCGGCAGGGGCAGCAGACGCTGGTCTCCAGCCGCCTGCGCACCCGGCACCTGGTGGAGCTGGCCACAGCGCTGGAGGGATCCGGCCTGGCCGGGCTGGACGTCTTCGGCGGGGCCACCTTCCAGGTGGCGCTGGAGCACCTGGGTGAGGACCCCTTCGACCGCCTGCGGCAGCTGCGCCAGGCGACCACGCTCCCGCTCTCCGGCCTGCTCCGAGGGCAGTCGCTGGTGGGCCAGAGGCCGGTGGCCGACGACGTGGTGGATCTGTTCGTGGCCCGCGTGGCGGCCGCGGGTCTGGATGTCCTCCGCTGCTTCGACCCCCTCAACGACACTCGCAACCTGGCCAGCGTGGCCCGGGCAGCGGTTCGAGCGGGTGTCCAGGCAGAGGGGGTCATCGTCTACACCAAGAGCCCGGTGCACACCGACCAGACGTTCATCGGGGTGGGAGCCGAGCTGGCTCGGATGGGCTTCAAGAGCCTCTGCCTCTTCGACCCCGCCGGACTGCTCGGCGCCGGCAGCGCCCGGGCGATCGTCTCCGGCCTGCGGGATGCCACCTCCCTCCCGGTCTCCCTGCACTGCGCCACCATCACCGGTCAGGCGGCGTTCGCCTACCTGGCCGGGACCGAGGCCGGCGCCGCGGCGCTGGACGTCTGTCTGTCCCCCCTGGGAGGTGGAGCCGCCCTCCCCAGCACGGAGGGGGTGGTCGCCGCCCTGGCGGGCACCGAGAGGGAGCCGGAGGTCGACTCGCAGGTGATCCTGGCGGCGGCGGACCGGCTGGACGCCATCCTGCCCCTCTACCAGCTGGTGGCGGACCCCAGCGGCTGGCAGCTGGACTCGGGAACCCTGCGCACCCAGCTCGCCCCCTCGGTGCAGCAGCACCTCGCCTGGGAGTGCCAGCTCCAGGGTGTCTTGGAGCGGATGCCGGAGGTCATGGCCGAGATCGGCAGGGTGCGCGAGGAGATGGGCTATCCCCCCCTCATCAGCCCGGTGGCGGAGGTGGTGGTCACCCAGGCGGTGGCCAACGTGGCCTCGGGCGAGCGCTACCTGATAGTGGCCCAGGACGTCAAGGACTACTTCCTGGGCCTCTTCGGCAGCCCACCGGGTCCCACGGACCCCGAGGTCCAGCACCTGGTGATCGCCAATGAGGAGCCGATCACCGTACGACCCGGCGATGTCCTCGAGCCCATGCTGGAGGATGCCCGGCGCCGGCTCGCCCGCCAGGGAATGGCCGAGGTCTCGGACGAGCTGCTGCTGGAGTTCGTGCTCTTCCCCGAGGCCGCGCTGTCCCTGGCCCGGGGTGAGGCCCATGTCGAGCGGCTGGACGACGAGGCGGAGGCGGAGCCCGAGCCCGAGCCGGTGGACGGGGGGGACCTCTCCGAGCCGGTGGGGGATGCCGCGGCCGTGCCTTTGGGGCTGCCCCCCGAGCCTTCCCCGGCCGTCCCCGAGGAGGC
Source organism: bacterium (assembly GCA_021791415.1). Taxonomy (GTDB): domain Bacteria; phylum Chloroflexota; class Dormibacteria; order Aeolococcales; family Bog-877; genus JAJYXT01. The sequence continues at coordinate 10,858 of JAJYWQ010000027.1, forward strand.
CCCGGCCCGAGAGTTCTCCGTCGAGGTGGACGGGGAGGTCTTCGAGGTGCGGGTGGTGGCCCGGGGAGGCTTCGCCGCCCCCATGGTGGCGGCCCCTGGGGCCCACGGCGGGGGGGCGGTGCGCGCCCCCATGCAGGGGCTGGTGGCGAAGGTCACGGTCCAGGTCGGGGACCATGTCGAGGTGGGCCAGACGGTGGCCGTCCTGGAGGCGATGAAGATGCAGAACGACATCCCCTCCGACGTCTCCGGGGTGGTCCAGGCGATCAACGTCCAGGCCGGACAGGTCGTGAGCCGGGGGGACCCCCTGGTCACGGTGGCCTAGCCCCGGTGTTCGACACCGTACTGGTCGCCAACCGTGGGGAGATCGCGGTCCGCGTGATCCGCGCCCTGCGGGACCTGGGGCTGAGATCGGTGGCGGTGTATTCCGAGGCCGACCGGGGCGCCTTCCACACCCGGATGGCCGACCGGGCGGTGGAGATCGGCCCCAGCCCCTCCTCGCAGTCCTACCTGAACCTGGACAGGCTGATCGAGGCGGCCAAGGAGACGGGGGCCCAGGCGATCCACCCGGGCTACGGCTTCCTGTCGGAGAACCCCCGGCTGGCCCGGGCCTGCGCCGAGAACGGGCTGACCTTCGTCGGCCCCCCGGCGGAGGCCATGGCGGCGATGGGAGACAAGGTGACTGCCAGGGGGATCATGCAGAGGGCCGGGGTCCCGGTGGTCCCCGGGACCGAGGCCATCTCCGAGACCGGAGCGGCGCTGGAGGCGGCGAGGGAGATCGGCTACCCCATCCTGGTGAAAGCCTCGGCTGGGGGCGGCGGGATCGGCATGCGGGCGGCTCGGGACGAGGAGGAGCTGAAATACGCCATCACCGCCTGCAGCGAGGCGGCGGCTCGCTCCTTCGGCGATCCCCGGGTCTTCCTGGAGCACCTGGTCGAGGAGCCCCGCCACATCGAGATCCAGGTCCTGGCGGACGGCCACGGCGGGACGATCCACCTGGGAGAGCGCGAGTGCTCGATCCAGCGGCGCCACCAGAAGCTCCTGGAGGAGTGCCCCTCCACGGCCATCTCCCCGGAGATGCGGGAGCGGATGGGGGAGGCTGCCGTGCGCGCCGCCGAGGCGGTGGGCTACCGCAATGCCGGCACCGTGGAGTTCATCGAGTCCCGGGGGTCCTTCTACTTCCTGGAGATGAACACCCGGTTGCAGGTGGAGCACCCGGTCACCGAGCTGACCACCGGGCTGGACCTGGTCGTGGCCCAGCTGCGGATCGCCCTCGGGGAGCGGCTGCCGGTGCGCCAGGAGGAGGTGACCTGGACGGGGTGGTCGATCGAGTGCCGGATCAACGCCGAGGACCCCTGGCAGGACTTCCTGCCCACCCCGGGCCGGGTCACCGGGTACCACGAGCCGTCCGGCCCGGGAGTCCGCGTGGACAGCTCCCTCTCGGGGCCCGGGGTGGTCAGCCCCTTCTACGACCCCATGGTGGCCAAGATGGTGGTCCACGGCGAGACCCGGGAGCAGGCGGCGGCGCGTGCTCGGAGGGCTCTCCACGAGTACTGGATCGGCGGGATCACCACCAACATCCCCTACCACGCCGTCCTGCTCGCAGACCCCGACTTCCTGGCCGGGCGGCTCACCACCGAGTTCATACCCACCCACCCGGACCTCCTCGATCGCGCCCGCGACTGGCGCGCCGCCCAGGAGGAGGCGATGCGCGGCTTCGCCACCGACCGGAGGCGGGTGGCGGCGATGGCGGCCGCGGTGGCCGCGGCCGGGGAGGCCTGAGCCCCGGGGTCAGCCCGCGGTGGGGGTTGAGGCGGGCAGGGCGGGGAGGCTGAGCTCGTACGGGGGTGAGATCAGGGTGTGGTCCACGTCCGAAAGCGGCGCCCCCACGGTGAGGACCAGCGTCCCGGACCCCAGGCCGGTGGCGGTGACCACCACCTGCCGGGAGCTTGCCTGGTAGGCCACCTGGACCCCGGGGACCTGGGTCCCCGCCTGGGTCAGCTGGACCGACTGGGTCCCGACTGTGGCCGGGTCCAGGTCGGCGTCGAACTGGAGCACAAAGGTCACCGAGCCCGGCGCCGTGCTGCTGGCGGTGGCGGAGATCACCATCGGCCCGGGGGGGAGGGCGGTGGGCTGGCCCAGGGTGAGGGCCGTAAGTTCACCGGTGGTCCCCGTCACGCTCACCGAGGCGGTCTCGTCCAGATACTGGGCGGGAAGGCCGCCAGTGGGGTCGCGGAGGAGCTCGAGCTGGACCTGGTACACGCTGGAGCCGGACGAACTGGCCGTGCTGGAGACGGCATAGAAGCGGTCGAAGTGGCCAGGGAGGAGTGAGGTGGTGGGGATGGTGGTCCCCGGCGCCAGGAGCCCCTGGATGGCGGTCAGGGCGCCCGGGCCCCCGCTGACCTGGAGCTGGGCCAGGGTGCTGGCGGTGTCCAGGGCGGCGGCGGCGGCGCCGGCGCCCGCCGCGCCTGCCCCGGGGGGGACGGAAAGCTGGATGGTCAGGACCTCTGAGCCGCCGCCCGTGTTCTGCACCAGGGAGATGGCCGTGCCCTCAGGCGACCACACCGGGAGGCTGACGCCGGAGAGGCTGGTGATCAGATGGCTGGTACCGGTGGCCAGGGCGAGCGCCCCAAGCTGAGATCCCACCCCCGGGGTGGTCGCCACGTAGGCGATGTACTGCCCTCCGGGGCTGAAGGCGAGCTGGGAGAGGGCGACGCCGGCTGGCGCCACCACCACCGCCCGGGGCGCCGCCCCGGTGCTCGAGGCGACCACCACACTGTCACGCCCGCCGGAGAGCGCCACATAGGCGACCTGGGAGCCGTTCGAGGAGAAGACGGGGACCCCCTGGATCCCGGTCAGCCGCAGGGATGACCCGGTGCCGAGGTTGTAGAGGGTGGGGATGCCCTGGGGCTCGGCGTACAGCGCCGTCAGGCCGGGTGCCACCTCGAAGAACCCCGAGGGCCCGAGCTTCACGAAGGGGAACATTGCGGTCACCTGGCCGTCCAGGTTGGCCTCCAGGAGGCCCTGTCCGCCGCTGTACAGAAGGGTGCTGTCGTTGACCCAGGAGGCCACGGGGTCTGGGTCGGGACTGGAAGCCACCACCTGGGGCTGGCCCCCTCCTCCCAGAGGGACCACCTCCAGCTCGGCGGAGGAGCCGGCCGAAGACCAGTAGGCCAGCGACTGGCTGTCCGGGGAGGGCTGGGGGCCAGCGGCGCCCGGGGCCAGCAGAGCCGCCGGGCTGCTGAGGGAGTAGACGCCGGCCGCTCCGGGAACCGCCGCCGGGGAGGCCGCCCCCTGAGCCAGCGCGCCCTGGGCGAGGACCAGCAGCTGTCCGTCCGGAGCGTACTGGAGAGCTGTCGGCTGATCGACGGTGGCCACCTGGGAGACGGCGACCAAGGACGGCGGGTAACCCACCGGGGTGGCGGAGAGGGGGGCGGTCCCGAAGGGGATGACGATGTTGGAGAGGGGGGTGGCTCCGTCCTGCGCCCGGGCGGCCTTCCGGCTGATGGTCACCTCGTAGGCGACGTTGGGCACCAGCTGGTGGAGGGGCCGGATCGACAGCCGGGTGGCGCTGTTCCAAGCCGTGGAGACGGTGAGGGCGGGCTGGATTCGCAGGCCCTGGTCGACGCTCGACTCGACCATCGGCTGGTTGAAGCTGAGGTCGATGGCCTGGTTCACCGCCACCCGGGGGTTGTTCTGGACCGAGGCCTGGACCACCACCTGCCGGGGGCCGGGGGGGAGCACCAGCACCGAGACCAGCACCACCCCGAGCATGGCCAGGCCGGCGAGGCCCAGGCCCACCCCGAAGAGGGAGCCGACCCGGTGGCGCCGGGGTGCCCGCACAGAGCTCCTGGCCCGGTGCTCGGCGAGCAGGCTGGCCCGGAGGTGGGCCCGGTAGTTCGGCTCCGCCTCTTCGATCCGGACTGTGGTGAGCAGCTCGTGCAGCTGGCGCGCGGTGGCCAGGAGCCGCCCGTCCGGGTCCTGGCTTTGGGGGAAGACCATGGCGAGCTCGTCCTCGACCTCGCGCCGGCGCCGCCGGAAACGCTCAACCATCGAAGCCCTCCGGGCTCTGGGCCGTCGCCCTGCCCGCCAGCAGCCGCTGACGCAGGGTGGCGGTGCCGCGGAACACCAGCAGCTTCACCGCCCCCTCCGACTTGCCCATGATCTGGCCGATCTCGGCCAGCTTGAGGTCCCCCCCGTACTTCAGGGTCATGGCTATCCGCTGCTGCTCCGGCAGCTCCTCGATCTCCGTCCAGACCTCCTGGGCGGAGAGCCGGAGGGCCACCTCCTCGTCGACCGCGGGCGCGCTGTCGACCGGGTCCGGCACCTCATCGAGACTGTCCTCTGGGTGCCGCTGGGAGCGGTAGTGGTCGGTGATGGCATTGACCGCGATCTGGTACAGCCAGGAGGAGAAGGGATGGCCGGTGCTGCGATACCGGGGCAGCCCCCGCAGGGCCTTGAAGAACACCTCGCTGGTGATGTCCTCGGCCACCTCCCGGCTGCGAACGCGCGACGCGACGTAGCGGTAGATCTGGGGAAAGTAGCGGTCGTACAGCGCACCGAAGCACTCCGGGTCCTCCTTGGCTGTGGCAACCAGCCGCTCCTCCTCCTCGAGTGCCGAGGTCAAGGCCAGACACCTTCGGCCGTTAGCCTCAACGCGGCCCTTCTGTGGCTGGTTACGCTCGGCACCAACATCCTCACCCGCAGCTGCCTACTCCGGCCGTCCCCGCCGGGGGGCTCTACATCCGCCACCCCCTTATACTGCCTGGAGTTGTCGCCGGTTTCGCCGCCCCGCCCCCCGGCTTGATCGACCGCTACGCCCCCCCGGAGCTGAGAGCGGTCTGGTCGGACGAGAACCGCATCCGGCTGTGGCTGCAGGTGGAGGTGGCCGTGGCCCAGGCGCTGGCGGCCGAGGGTCGGCTGCCCGCGGAGGAGCTGGAGGCGATCGAGGGGGCCACTCCACCCGAGCTCTCCCGGGTGCGTGAGCTGGAGCAGGAGCAGGGGCATGACCTGGCCGCCTTCGTGTCGGCGGTCCAGGAGGAGGTGGGGCCGCTCGCCCGCCGCCTGCACTTCGGCCTGACCAGCCAGGACGTGGTGGACTCCGCCTTGGCCCTCCAGCTTCGAGAGGCCGGCTCGATCGTCCTCGGGGACCTTGAGCAGCTCCTGGAGGCCCTTCGGACGGCCGCCCGGAGACACCGGCGCACCCCGATGATCGGGAGGACCCACGGGATGCACGCCGAGCCGGTCACCTTCGGGTTCGTCCTGGCCAACCACCTGGACGAGCTGGAGAGGGCCGGGCGGCGTCTCCGCCGGGCGGAGGCCGAGGTGGTGGTGGGCAAGATCTCCGGGACCGTGGGCACCCATGGCACCGTCTCCCGGGCGGTCGAGCGGGACGCCCTCTCCCGCCTCGGGCTGGAGCCCGCCGCCATCACCACCCAGGTGGTGGCCCGGGACCGCCACGCCTCCCTCCTCTGCTCCCTGGCGCTGGCAGGGGCCAGCTGCGAGCGGCTGGCGTTGACCCTCCGCCACCTGCAGCGCACCGAGGTGGGGGAGGTGAGGGAGCCGTTCGCCGAGCGGCAGAAGGGTTCGTCGGCCATGCCTCACAAGCGCAACCCGGTCAGCCTGGAGCAGGTCTGCGGCCTGAGCCGGCTCCTCCGGGGGCTGGCGCTGGCCGGCCTGGAGGACGTCAGCCTCTGGCACGAGCGCGACATCTCCCACTCCTCGGTGGAGCGGGTGGCGCTGCCCGACGCCACCATGGCCCTCTCCCACATGTTGCGCACCCTCCGCCGGGTGGTCGAGGGGATGGAGGTGGACGAGGAGGCCATGGCCGCGAACCTGGCTCGCCGCGGCGGGGTGGCGCGCAGCCAGCGGGTGCTGCTGCGCCTGGTGGCCGCGGGGATGGAGCGGGACCGCGCCTACCGTCTGGTCCAGCAGCTTGCTACCAGCGCCGACCACCCCGGGGGTGACTTCCGGGCCAGCTGCCTGGCGAGCTCCCAGCTCATGGAGGCGCTCTCACCGGATGACCTCGAGGCGGCGCTGGACATCGGCGCCGACCTGGAGGAGGCGGCGGCCGCCGTGGATGCGCTGGTGGGCCGAGAGGGCGACCGCGGAGGGGCCGCCCGGTGACCGAGGAGGCCATCGGCGCTGTGGAGCTGGAGGGGCTCCCCCTCTTCCGCCGGGGGAAGGTGAGGGACACCTTCGCGCTGGACGGCCGCCTCCTCATGGTGGCCACCGACCGCATCTCCGCCTTCGACTGCGTGCTTCCTGACCTGATCCCCGGGAAGGGGCGGCTCCTCACCGCCCTGGCCCGGCACTGGTTCCAGAGGACGGCGGAGCTGGTCCCCAATCACCTGCTCCCGGACGACCCCGGCCTCCTCCCGGCGCCCCTCTGGGAGAGGGTCGCCGGGCGCTCCATGCTCGTGCGCCGCGCCGAGCGCATCGACGTGGAGTGCGTGGTCCGGGGCCGGCTGGCGGGATCAGGCTGGGAGGAGTACCAGCTGCAGGGGACGCTGGCCGGTGAGTCACTTCCCCCAGGGCTGGGCTTTGGGGCGGAGCTGGACCGCCCCCGCTTCACCCCGGCCACCAAGAGCGACTCCGGCCACGACCAGAACATCTCCCGGGCCCAGCTTCGGGAGCTGGTGGGGGGAGAGACGGCGGACCTGCTGGAGGCCACCAGCCTTCGGCTCTACCGAGCCGGTGCCGGCGGCTATCTCCGGGCCGGGTTCGTCCTGGTGGACACCAAGTTCGAGTTCGGCTGGATCGACGGGGTGCTGACCCTCATCGACGAGCTCCTGACCCCCGACTCCTCCCGGCTCTGGGAGGTGGGGTCGGCCGAGGCCAGCCCCGGATTCGACAAGCAGCCGGTGCGCGACTGGCTCCTGGCCAGCGGCTGGAACCGGCAGCCGCCGGCTCCCCGGCTGCCTCAGGAGCTGATCTCCGAGACCCGCCGCCGTTACCAGGAGGTACTGACACGGACCCTCAGCAGCAGTTCCTAGCCGAGGTGGTGGTGACCCTCAAGCCGGTGGTCAACGACCCCCAGGGGCTGGCGGTCACCCAGGGGTTGCACGCCCTCGGCTACCCCGAGGTGCTGGGGACCCGGGTGGGAAAGCACATCCAGCTGACGCTGGTGGCCCGGGACCAACAGAGCGCGCACGCCCGGGTCGAGGAGATGTGCCGCCGGCTCCTCTGCAATGGGGTGATCGAGGACTTCCACTTCCAGCTGTCCGAGACCGGCGCCTGAGGTGACCTGGCGCTGCGGGATCGCCGTCTTCCCCGGCACCTGGTCGGAGCGAGACTGCGCCCACTGGGTGGAGCTGGCCGGCGGTGCCCCGGTGATGCTTTGGCACGCCGAGCGGGAGCTGAAGGGGGTTGACCTGGTGATCCTTCCGGGGGGATTCGCCCACGGCGACTACCTCCGGACGGGGGCGATCGCCCGCTTCGCCCCCCTGATGGCCGCGGTCCGCGACCACGCCCTTGCCGGTGGGCCGGTGCTGGGGATCTGCAACGGCTTCCAGATCCTCTGCGAGGCCCAGCTCCTGCCCGGGGCCCTCCTGCGGAACAGCTCCCTGCAGTTCCGCTGCCAGCCGACCCACCTCCGGGTGGAGGTGAGCCGGGGGCCCTTGCTGTCCGGGCTGGAGGCCGGGGAGGTGCTGCAGATGCCCATCTCCCACGGAGAGGGGCGCTACTACGCGCCCCCCGAGCAGCTCCGGGAGCTGGAGGCGGAGGGGCAGGTGGCCCTGCGCTACTGCGGTCCCTCCGGGGAGCTGGACGACCGGCACAACCCGAACGGCTCGCTGCTGCACATCGCCGGGGTGATGAACCGGGAGGGAAATGTGCTGGGGATGATGCCGCACCCCGAGCGCGCCTGCGAGCCCATCTTGGGATCCGAGGACGGCCTCCACCTTCTCCGGGCAGCCGTCGCCGTCCTGGGGCCGCGATGACCGCGGGGATGGCCACTCCCAGCCAGAGCCAGCTGCGGGAGCTGGCCCTCACCGAGGAGGAGTACCACCACGCCGTCCGCCAGCTGGGAAGGGTGCCCAACCAGTTGGAGCTGGGGATGCTGGGGGCGCTCTGGTCGGAGCACTGCTCCTACAAGACCTCCCGCCGGCTGCTCTCCCAGCTCAGCTCCCAGGCACCCCAGGTGGTGGTCGGACCTGGTGAGAACGCCGGGGTGGTGGACCTCGGTGAGGGGCTCCTCTGCTGCTTCAAGATCGAGTCCCACAACCATCCCAGCGCCATCGAGCCGGTGCAGGGGGCGGCCACCGGGGTGGGTGGCATCCTGCGGGATGTCTTCGCCATGGGCGCCCGGCCGGTCGCCCTCCTCGATGCCCTGCGCTTTGGCGAGCTGGGCGACGCGGCCCAGCGGCACCGCTTCGCCAAGGTGGTCGCGGGGGTGGGTCACTACGGCAACTGCATCGGGGTGCCCACGGTGGGTGGGGAGACCTACTTCGACGCCGCCTACCAGGGCAACTGCCTGGTGAACGCCATGTGCGTGGGGCTGGTGACCGCCCCGCGGTTGCTGCACGCGGTGGCCCGGGGAGTGGGCAACCCGGTGCTGCTGGTGGGGGCGGACACCGGCCGGGACGGCATCCACGGCGCCACCTTCGCGTCGGTGCAGCTGGACGAGGGAGCGGAGGAGCGCCGTCCCGCCGTCCAGGTGGGCAACCCCTTCCTGGAGAAGTGCCTCATGGAGGCCTGCCTGGAGCTGGCCGGCAGCAGTGCCCTCCTGGGGCTCCAGGACTGCGGCGCCGCCGGTCTCACCAGCAGCTGTGCCGAGATGGCGAGGCGGGGCGGGGTGGGGATCCGTCTCGACCTTGACAACGTGGCCCGCCGGGAGCTGGGGATGACCCCCTACGAGGTGATGCTGAGCGAGTCCCAGGAGCGGATGGTGCTGGTGGTGGAGCGCGGACGCGTGGAGGAGGTGCGGGCGGTCTTCGACCGCTGGGAGCTCCGCTCGGACGTGGTCGGGGAGGTGATCGCCCCGGAGGAGCTGCAGATCACAGCGGAGGGCGAGATGGTGGCCCAGCTGCCGCTCCGGGTGCTGGTGGACGGCTTCCTGCCCCGCCGTCCCAGGAGCTCGCGGCCTCCTCGGGTGGAACGCGAGCGGGGCGCCGCAGCGCTCACGGGGGCCCTGCCCTGGACGCTGGAGGAGACCTGGCTGCGCCTGCTGGCCTCCCCCAACTGCGCGGACACCAGCTGGATCTACCGCCAGTACGACCATCAGGTGGGGGACGACACGGTGGTCCTCCCCGGCTGGGACGCCGCCGTGGTGCGGCTCCGGGGGCGGGAGGACGGCCTCGCCATCACCGTGGACGGCGCCCACCGCAGCTCCCTCCTGGACCCCCGCCGGGGCGCCCAGCTGGCGGTGGCGGAGGCGGTGCGCAACCTCGCCTGCCTGGGGGCCCGCCCTCTGGCCCTCACCAACTGCCTCAACTTCGGGGACCCGGACAGGGAGGAGGTGATGTGGCAGCTGGAGGAGGCGGTGGCCGGGATGGCGGACGCCTGCCGGCAGCTGGCCCTCCCTGTGGTGAGCGGAAACGTCAGCCTCTACAACGACCTCTCCGGCGCCTCCATACCACCCACCCCGGTGGTGGGGGTGGTGGGGTTGGTGGATGACATCCGCCGCCTCCCCGGCCCCGGCTTCGCCGCCGCCGGCGACCTCGTCTACCTCGTGGGGGCGGAGACGGCCGGGCTGGGGGGCTCGGAGCTGCAGCGCCTCCTGGGAGGCCGGGTCCTCGGCCCTCCTCCGGAGCTGGACCTGGAGCTCGAGGGGAGGGCCTCCGCGGCGGTCCGTCAGCTGGTATGCGAGGGCGTGGCGCGCTCCGCCCATGACTGCTCACTGGGAGGTCTGGCGGTGGCGCTGGCCGAATGCTGCGTGGCGGGAGGCCTGGGCGCCGTAGTCCGGTTGCGGGAAGGGCCCATTCCCGCCGACGGAGTCCACGACCTGCTCTTCGGGGAGGGCTCGGGCCGCTTTCTGCTCAGCGTGGAGCAGGGGGGAGCCGGCCGGGTGGAGGAGGTCTGCGCCAGCCGGGGGGTTCCCTGCTCCCGGCTGGGGGAGGTAGGGGGGGACCGGGTGGAGATCCGAGGCGTCGCCGGCATCCCTCTGGCCGCCGCCTCGGCGGCCCGCCGTGAGGGGATCGCCGGCCCCATGGCGGGGCCGGTCCTGTGACCGGCTGCCGTGCCCCGGCCGGTATGCTGCAGGGGTTGAGTGCCACCTGCGGTCAGCGGCCGCCGTCCCCCTTCCTGGATGACAAGCTGCACGAGGCCTGCGGGGTTTTCGGCGTGTTCGCTCCCGGCCAGGACGTGGCTCGGCTCTGCTACCTCGGCATCTACGCGCTCCAGCACCGGGGGCAGGAGTCCGCCGGGATCTGCGCCTCGGATGGAGAGCGCCTCCTAGTGCGCCGCGACATGGGGCTGGTGGGCCAGGTGTTCGGCCCCCAGGATCTGGAGCGGCTCACCGGGGACCTGGGGCTGGCCCACACCCGCTACTCCACCACCGGCTCCTCCCAGCTGAGCAACGCCCAGCCGCTCACCTTCGAGCACGGCCAGCTGGGACCGGTGGCCATCTCCCACAACGGCAACCTCACCAACTCCGCCGCCCTGCGCCTGGCGCTCCTCGAGGAGGGCTACCAGTTCGACACCTCCAGCGACACCGAGGTCCTGGCCGGGCTCCTGGCCCGCACTCCCGGTGACCGGCTGGAGGTGGTGCTGCAGCGGGCCCTGCCCCGGGTGGTGGGGGCCTACTCCCTTGGCTTCCTCACCAGGACCTCCCTGGTGGCGGCCCGGGACGAGCTGGGCCTTCGGCCGCTCTGCATCGGCCGGCTGGGGGACGTCTCCGCCCCCGGAGGGGCCGGGTACATCGTGGCCAGCGAGACCTGCGCTCTGGACGTGGTGGGTGCCCGGCTGGTCCGGGAGGTGGAGCCCGGGGAGATAGTCACCATCGACCAGGAGGGGCTGCACTCCGCCCACTTCGGCGAGGAGCGGACCCAGGCCACCTGCTCCTTCGAGTACATCTACTTCGCCCGCCCGGACTCGGTGATCCAGGGCCGCAGCCTGTACGAGGTGCGGCTGGCCATGGGGCGCCGGTTGGCCGAGGAGGCCCCGGTCGAGGCCGACCTCGTGATCCCGGTGCCGGACTCGGGGACCCCGGCGGCCATCGGTTTTGCCGAGGCCGGCCACACCCCCTTCGCCGAGGGGATGATCAAGTCCCGCTACATCAACCGGACCTTCATCCAGCCCCAGCAGGGGATGCGGGAGGCGGGAGTGCGGCTCAAGTTCAACCCCATGCCCCACGTCCTCTCCGGCAAGCGGGTGGTGCTGGTGGACGACTCCATCGTGAGGGGATCCACCTCCCGCCAGATCGTGGAGGCGCTGCGCCGCGCCGGGGCCCGGGAGGTGCACATGCGGGTGGCCTCCCCCCCGATCCGCTTCCCCTGCTTCATGGGCATCGACATCGCCAGCCGCAGCGAACTCATCGCCGCCGGGCGCAGCGCCGAGGAGGTGGGGCGGATCCTGGGAGCGGACTCCCTCGCCTACCTCAGCCTGGAGGGGCTGCGCTGGGCCCTGCGCTCCGGACCCAGCGGGGCCGGCTTCTGCTTCGCCTGCCTGGACGGGGCCTACCCGCTCCAGGTGCCGCAGCAGCTGGAGATGGACAAGCTGGCGCTGGAGGGCTGACGGTGGGGGTGGACCGTCCGGCCTCGCGATACGCCGCCGCCGGGGTGGACAGGGGGCGGGCGGCCGAGGCCGTGGCCAGGGTCGCGGAGCTGGCGGCCACCACCTGGCTGCCCCCGCTGGCCGCCGGGATCGGGCCCTTCGCGGCCGTCTGGAGGCTCCCCCCGGACCTCCCCAGGGGGGCGGTGCTGGTGTCCTCCACCGACTCCGTGGGAACCAAGACCAAGCTGGCGGTGGCGCTGCACCGCCACCGGGGGATCGGTGAGGACATCGTCAACCACTGCGTCAACGACGTCCTCACCACCGGGGCCGAGCCGCTCTTCTTCCTGGACTACTTCGCCACCGGCAGGATCGACCCTGAGGTGCTGGCCGAGGTCGCCGCGGGGATGGCCGCCGCCTGCCTTCGGGCCGGCTGCTCCCTGGTGGGTGGGGAGACCGCGGAGATGCCCGGGGTCTACGGGATCGGAGACTACGATCTCGCTGGCTTCCTGGTGGGGATGGCCGTCGAGGACCAGCTGCTGGGCCCAGCCCGGGTCCGCCCCGGAGACGTGCTGGTGGGCCTGCCCTCCAGCGGCCTGCACACCAACGGCTACACCCTGGTCCGGCAGCTGGTTGCCGAGCTGGAGATCGACCTGGCCCAGCCCGGACCGGGTGGCCAGGGCTCTCTGGGGGAGGAGCTGCTGACCCCTCACCGGCCCTACCTCGCCGAGGTCCGCCAGATCCGGGAGCTGGGGGGGCTGCACGCCCTGGCCCACATAACAGGGGGCGGAATCCAGGAGAACCTCGCCCGGGTGCTGCCCGAGGGGACCGTCGCCGAGGTCCGGGTGGAGGGGTGGACGGTCCCCCCGCTCTTCCGGGAGATCCAGCGGCTGGGCCACCTGGCGGAGGACGAGATGTGGCGCACCTTCAACATGGGGGTGGGGATGATCTGCGTCATGGAGGCCCAGTCGGCCGCCCGGGCGGTCTCTGAGCTGGGATGCTTCCCAGTGGGAGAGGTCACCGCCGGGACCGGGCGGGATCGGGTGGTGCTGGCCTGACGGCGACGGGCCGGCCCGGCGCCGGGGTGCTGGTCTCCGGCCGGGGCACCAACCTTCTGGCGCTGCTGGCGGCCTCCGCGCAGACCTCCTACCCCGCCGAGGTGGTGGCAGTGGCCAGCAACCGTCCCTCCTGCCCGGCCCTGGCCGCCGCCGTCCAGCGAGGGGTGGCGGCCCGGGCCTTCCCCGCCGGCCGGTTCGGCCGGGACCCGATCCGCCGCGACCATGAGATGTCCGACTGGCTCCGCTCCCAGGGCGCGAGCCTGCTCGTGCTGGCCGGCTACGACCGCATCGTCACCGAGCCGCTGCTCACCGCCTTCGCCGGGCGGATCCTCAACCTGCACAACAGCCTCCTCCCCGCCTTCGCCGGGACCATGAACGCGGTCCCCGAGGCGCTAGAGCATGGGGTCAAGGTCACCGGGTGCACCGTCCACCTGGTGGACTCGGGCGCCGCCGATGGGGGGCCGATCGTCATGCAGGCGGCGGTCCCGGTGCGCGAGGAGGACACCGAGGAGACCCTCTTGGCCCGCATCCACGAGCAGGAGTGGCGCATTCTCCCCGCCGCCCTGGCGCTCCTCGCCGAGGGGAGGCTCCGGGTGGAGGGTCGGCGGGTGCGCGTTCTGGACCCAGCCTCGTGAGGCCCCGCCGTGCCCTCCTCGGGGTCCATGACAAGCAGGGGGTGGTGGAGCTGGCCCGCGGCCTTCTGGCCCATGGGGTTGAGCTGGTGGCCACCGGGGGTACCGAGCGGGAGCTCCTCTCCGCCGGACTTCCCGTGACCCCGGTTCCGAAGGTGACCGGGGTGGGGGAGATGCTGGGTGGACGGGTCAAGACCCTGCACCCGGCGATCCACGCCGGGATTTTGGCCCGGCGCGATCTCGCCTCCGACCTCGAGGAGCTGGAGGCGGCCGGCCACCTTCCCTTCGACATGGTGGTCGTCAACCTCTACCCCTTCGCGGCCGCCGCGGCGGCGGGGCTGGCGCTTCCCGAGGTGGCGGAGCAGATAGACATCGGCGGTCCCACCCTCCTGCGCGCGGCCGCCAAGAACTGGCGCTGGGTGGCCGCGGTATCCTCGCCGTCCCAGTACCGCCGGGTGCTGGAGGAGCTGGACGCCGGTGGGCTGGGCGAGGAGCTGCTGCTGCGGCTGGCGCTGGATGCCTTCTCCCTCACAGCCGCCTACGACGCCCAGATCGCCGCCCACCTGGGCCGCCAGACCGCGGCCGCCTCCTGGCCGGACTGGCTGACCCTGCCCCTCGCCCGGGTGAAGGAGCTCCGCTACGGGGAGAACCCGCACCAGCGCGGCGCCCTCTACGCGCCGCCCGCCTCCTCCGGGGTTGCCCACTCCCTCCAGCTCCAGGGGCCCGAGCTCTCCTACACCAACTGGCTGGACGCGGACTCAGCCCAGCGGCTGGTCGCCAGCCTGCGGGGGCCCGCCGCGGTGGTGGTGAAGCACACCAATCCCTGTGGGGTGGCCCTGGGTGAGGACGGTGCCCAGGCCTTCCAGCGGGCCTATGACTGCGATCCCCGCTCCGCGTATGGGGGGGTGGTGGCCCTCAACCGCCCCTTGGACGAGGGCGCCGCCGAGCTCATCTCCTCCCACTTCCTGGAGCTGGTGCTCGCTCCCGAGGTGACCCCGGGGGCCCGGCGGATGCTGGCTCGCAAGGAGCGCATGCGGGTGCTGGAGGCCCCGCCCGCAAGCCCGGCCCTGGAGCTACGCTCGATCTCGGGCGGGGTGCTGGTCCAGGAACGCGACCCCGGATCGGAGGGTGAACCCGGAATGGAGGTGGTTTCGCGCAGGGAGCCCAGCCCGGAGGAGTGGGAGCAACTGGAGCTGGCCTGGCGCGTCGTGGCCCAGGTGAAGTCCAACGCCATAGTGCTCTGCCGGGGAGGGATGGCGGTGGGGATCGGCGCCGGCCAGATGTCGCGGGTGGAGGCGGTGGAGCTGGCCGTGGCGCGGGCCGGTGACCGCGCCCGGGGCAGCTGCCTGGCCTCGGACGCCTTCTTCCCCATGGCAGACAACCTGGAGGTCGCCGGGGCGGCGGGCATCACCGCCGCCGTCCACCCGGGGGGCTCCAAGCGCGACCCGGAGGTGGTCGCCACCGCCGACCGGCTGGGGATGGCCCTGGTGACCACCGGGAGGCGCCACTTCCGACACTGAGCGGCCCTTAGGGGCTCCCCGTTTGTTATGGTCGGGGCGTCCACTCCCGGGAGGAGCTTTGGTGGTGAGTGCGGACCGGCGCTGGCAGCGGTGGGCGCTGGACGGCGCGCCGCTCCTCCTGCTCGCCGTACTCTTCTTCGTGGACCTCTTCCTCCCCTGGCAGGCGGGCTGCTTCCCCTTCATTTACGGCCAGCCGGCACTCCACGGCCCTGGCATCCCAGTGGAGTGCGGGTTCTCCCAAAACGGGCTCGGGGGGTCTGGATACGCCGCCGCAGCCATGGCGGTGGCGGTGGCCCTCTTCGAGGGGCTGCGGGTGGGAAGGCTGGCCCTTCCCATCTCCCTCGCCTATCGCAGCCTCATCTCGACCGCCCTCGCCGCGGGGGTTCTCCTGTTCACCATCCTCGACCTCATACCGCGGTTCGGGCCGCTGGTCTCGGCTCCCTCGGTTCAGCCCTTCGGGGGGGCCTTCGCCTGGCTGGCGCTCCTCCTCGCCCTGATGGTGGCGGCCGGGGGGCTCGTGCACTGGGAGATCTGGCGCAGCTGGGCCCCCGTCGGCCCGGAGCCCCCGGCCCCACCTCCCGCGTCCCCCCCGGATCCCCGTCGCTGCCCGGGCTGCGGGCGGCGCAACTCGGAGGGTGCGGCCTTCTGCGCCCACTGTGGGCGGTCGCTCGCCGGCTAGCGGTACCTCCCTCCAGGAAAGGTGGGGTCGGGAGAGGAGCTCGAAGACCGCTCGACTCGTGTCTGGGGCCACCGCGGCGAGACCCGGGCAAAGGCAGCACGGACTGGTGGATCGGACGCACTGCCAAGCGGTGGATCGAAGCGGCTCCCTGGCCGTAGAACTGACCGGCAACCACTCGCTCAGGTGAGGCGCGCCGTGTTGCGGGTCGGCCGGCCACGTCATGGTCAGCGCAGGAGACGGACCTCGGCGACAGTCGCGGTCGCATTCCCCTCAAACCTCCGCTCCAGTAGGTCCAGGTGCTTCCGTGGGCCTGAGGAATGTCCACAACGTCCTCGTCAAGCCTCGCCTCGTACCTCCAGGGGCCAATTGCAGGTACTCCTCGACCCAACCGCAGGAGCAACACCCCCGGCAGAGCCCAGGCTATCGAGCGGGTTTCGTAGCCGCCAGCGTTGAGAGCCAGACCACCGCCGAGGGTCCGGGCCAGGCACCGGCCTCCGCCAAATTTCGTAGCGCAGCGGGCCACCGGCCAGCAAGAATCCGGGGAACCCGCGGGTGTCCACCCGGACATGCCGCCGGCCCAGGTAGGGTCGGAGCGGCGAATTGCCCATCGGGTGCCGGCCGGAGGCTGGCCACCTTTCCCCCGCGTCTTGCGCCGCCCCGGGTGCGGGGCGGGGCCGCTGGCCACCGCGGTCGGCGTTTCTGGGCTGCGCGCCGCCGCGACGACAAGAAGCAAACGTGTCACCTTTGCGCGACGAAGCGGGGGGCGGGCCGGAGGCTAGCCTTGCGCTGTCCAATTTCCCCTCGGAGGTGGCGAATCCTTGACGATCCTGAAGCGAGCTCTGCTGGTCGGCACCGGGGTCCTGCTGGCGTTCATGGTGGCGAGCCCGGCCGCCGTGTCGGCTGCCGGAGGAACCTTCACCATAACGTGGTCTCCGAGCAATCCCTCCGCGTCGCAATCCGTGGACTTCACCACCCAGATTTCCGGCTGCGGGGCAGGCAATACCTCCATCCCATCGCTCTACTACTGGGTGTCGGGCCCGGCGACCTACAACTCGTATTACACCTCCGTCACGCTCGCCAACAACGGTGACACCGCGCAGGCGAGCGTGACCATCGGTCCGCTATCCGCGGGCACCTACAGCGTTTACGCGTATGGGCGGGGTACCCCCTGTTTTGCTTCCAGCTACAACTTCACCAACACCCCCGTCTCGACCCTTGTGGTTTCGGCCGCCGGTCCTTCCGCCCCGACCGGGGTGGTCGCCAGCCCAGGTTCCGGGGGTGCAGTTGACCTCTCTTGGTCGCCGTCTTCCGACGGAACCACGACCATCTCCTCCTACACTGTGACTCCGAGTCCCGCTTGTGCGGGCTGCACCGGGCTCGCGGTGAGCGGGAGTCCCGCCGCCACCTCGACCGTGGTAGGTGGCCTCACCCTCGGCACCCCATACACGTTCACGGTCGTGGGGACCGATGCCAACGGGTCCAGTGCCAGCTCCCAGCCCAGCAACAGCATCACCCCCGCCACCGCTCCCGGGCAGGTGCCCGGCGCTATGGCGGTGGCTGGTGACCAGGATGCGGTGGTGAGCTGGTCAGCGGCCGCCGACAACGGTGACCCAATCACCTCCTATACGGTCGCCGCATCGCCGGGCGGGCAGTCCTGCACCTGGTCGACCGGGCCCTTGCAGTGCACGGTGACCGGGCTCTCGAACGGCACCTCCTACACTTTCACCGTCGCCGCGACCAACGCCATGGGCACCGGCCCGGCCTCCCTCGCCAGCGCCCCCGTGACCCCGGCCACCGCTCCCGGGCAGGTGCCCGGCGCTATGGCGGTGGCTGGTGACCAGGACGCGGTGGTGAGCTGGTCGGCCGCCCCCGGCAACGGCTACCCGGTCACCTCCTATACGGTGGTCGCATCGCCGGGCGGGCAGTCCTGCACCTGGACGAGCGGTCCGCTGGTGTGCACGGTGACCGGGCTCTCGAACGGCACCTCCTACACCTTCACGGTCGCCGCGACCAATGCCATGGGCACCGGCCCGGCCTCCCTCCCCACCACTCCCGTGACGCCCGCCGCCGTTCCCGGGCAGGTGCCCGGTGCGATGGCGGTGGCTGGTGACCAGGATGCGGTGGTGAGCTGGTCGGCGGCCCCCGGCAACGGCGACCCGGTCACCTCATATAGGGTGGTCGCATCGCCGGGCGGGCAGTCCTGCACCTGGACGAGCGGTCCGCTGGAGTGCACTGTGACCAGGCTGTCTAACGGCACCTCCTACACCTTCACGGTCGCCGCGACCAACGCCATGGGCACCGGCCCGGCCTCCCTCCCCACCACTCCCGTGACCCCGAACCGCCCCGCTTTGGTGTTGACCGCCTCCTCCGGAGCCGCCGGCCAGCTGAGGATTGCCGGCGCTGGGCTTCTTCCCGGCAGCACCGTGACCGTAGTCGTGGGATCGTCGGCGCCGGTCGATCTCGCGGTGCTGTCGGTGGGCGGGCAGGGGACCCTGGCCGCCACCATCTCACTACCGACGTCACTGCCCGCGGGCGCCCACACCGTGGTCGCGACCGGGACGGCCTCCGACGGGGGTCCGGTCAACGGCACCTTGGCAATCACGGTCGGCAGCACGCGGGCCGGCGGCGCGGCAGTGCCCGGGACTGGAGCCAGCCTTCTCGGATCGGGCGTGGCCGCCACCTTCCTGCTGATGACGGGGCTGCTCACCCTCAGCCTTGGGATGCGACGCCGGCGCCTGGTGACCAGGCCTCCCGCCTGACCGTTCCTCGCCATCACCTCGGCGCCCGATAGGTCGCGGGCGCCGAGGTTCCTCCGGGAACACCTCGTGCAGGCGGCTCAGGCCTCTACGAACTCGGGCTGCTCCTCTCCCAGATCCAGCTCTCGGACCCACTCCGGTATCTCGGCAGCTACGGAGTCGATGGGGGTCCCCGCGTTCCGGCCGCGCATCGCGGCCAGGAGGAGCAGGACGGTCACTCCCATGATCAGGGAGGCGCCCGCGAACACATGGTCCGCTCCCAGGGCGAAGGCCGCCCGCGCCGCCGCCGCCGATCGCCCCGCCACCGCGGCGCCGGCCGAACCGAAGATGGAGACCAGCACCGCCAGTCCGAGCGCGCCGCCCAGCTGCTGGGTCACGTTGACCAGCCCCGAGGCCGCGCCCGAGTCCCGGGGGCTGACCCCCGCCAGGGAGGCGCTGGTGAGGGGCACGAAGGCCAGCCCGTTGCCGCTGCCGAAAAGGACCGCCGGCACCAGGATCTCGAGGTAGCTGCTGGTTCCGGTGAGCCGGGTCATGAGCAGGAGGGCCAGGGTGGAGAGCGATAGGCCGACGACCATGACCGACCTTCCGCCGTAGCGGGGAGTGAGCCGCCGGGCGCTCAGCTGCGATGTCGCGAACAGGAACACGCTGAAGGGGAGGAAGGCCAGACCCGTCTCCAGGGGGCTGTAGCGGAGCACCAGCTGCACGAACTGGGTGAGGAAGAAGAGCATGCCCAGCATCGCCCCGGCGACCAAGAGGCGCGCCCCGTACGAGGCGCTGCGACCGCGATCGGCGAAGAGGCGAAGAGGTGTGATCGGTTCGGCAGCGCGCCGCTCCAGGATCACATAGAGGGTGAGCAGCCCCACCCCCAACGCCAGGGCCGAGACCGTCAGCGGGTCACCCCAGCCGTTGCTGGCCGCCCTGACGAAGCCGTAGGTGAGGGAGGTGGCGCCGGAGGTGGCCGTGAGGGCGCCCACGAGGTCGAAGTGGCCGCGGCGCCGGGGGGTCTCGCTGAGGAAGAGGTGCGCCAGGACGACCACCGCCACCCCCACCGGCACGTTGACGAACAGCACCCAGCGCCAGGAACCGATCTGGGTCAGCAGACCGCCCAGGATCAGCCCCACCGCTCCGCCGCCGACGGACACCGCCGCGTAGTAGCCGAGGGCGCGCAGCCGCTCCCGACCCTCGGGGAACATGACCATGAGGAAGGCCAGGGCCGACGGTGCCGCCAGGGCGCCACCCAGCCCCTGCAGGGCCCGGGCCCCGATGAGCAGGTCTGAGTTCGGGGCCAGGCCCCCAAGGAGTGAGGCAGCGGTGAACAGCCCGATGCCCGCCATGAACACCCGCTTGCGGCCGAGGAGGTCGCCGGCTCGGGCGCCCAGGAGGAGGAAGCCGCCTGAGGTGAGGGTGTAGGCCGTGATCACCCACGACAGGCCCGCGGGGCCGAGGCGGAGGTCCTTGGCGATCCCGGGGAGGGCGATGTTCACGATGGTGGCATCGAGCACCACCATCAGCTGGACGGCCAGGATGATTCCCAGCGCCAGGGTCCGGTGGACCCGGGCCGGGGCCGCCGAACCGGCCGGGGGAGAGAGCGGCGTGGCGACCGACATGTGACACCTCCAAGTGGTACGATGGCTAACCGGAAGCTTCCTCCGGTATTATACGGAGGACGCCTCCGTTTAGCAAGCGGACTTGCATTGGGGGTCGGCCGGTGAGACCGGAAGCTGCCGCGGCGGGCGTGGGAGCGGACGCTCCTGAGGGGCTATCCGCGGCTCGCACAGATCGGGCGCTGCGGGCGGATGCCCTGCGCAACCGCCAGGTCTTGCTCGCCGCCGCCTCAGCCGCCTTCTCGGAGCGCGGGCCAGAGGTGCCTCTCGAGGACATCGCCCGCCAGGCCGGAGTCGGCATCGGCACCCTCTACCGCCACTTCCCCACCCGCGAGGCGCTGGTCGAGGCGGTCTATCGTCACGAGGTGGAGTTGCTCGTGCAGAGTGCCGACGAACTGCTGGGTACCCTGCCTCCCGATCAAGCGCTGAAGCAGTGGATGCAGATCTTCGTTCGGCACGTGGCCACCAAGCGGGGCATGCTGGCGGTGCTCAAGCCGATGATGGTGGATAACCCCAAGTTCTCCGGCGAGACCAAGGGACTGGTGATGGCGGCGGCTACCAAGATCCTCGCCGCCGGGGTTGCCGCCGGCTCCGTCCGTCCGGACGTGGATGGTGGCGACCTGCTCCGCGCCGTCACCGGAGTCTGCATGTCGGCGGACGAGAGCAGCCCGGAGGTGGCCGACCGGCTCGCCAGCCTCCTCTTCGACGGGCTCCGTCGCGAGCCCGCCTGAGGGAGGGCTTCGGTCCGCCGGAAGGGATCAGGCTCCGTGGGTGTGGTGTGGCGTCGATCTCGGGTGAACCCAAAATGGTGATCCCGCGATGCCGACGAAGCGCCGGACCCCTCCGCCGTTAGGAGCGCGCGCTACCACCGCTGGCTGGGTGGGCCGGCCGCCGCCCGATCGCGGCCCGATGATCGCGGCGGGAGCTGAGGGTGGTGCCGCCCGCCCCTGACCTCCCCTGATGGTGCGACCTCGCCGCCGGGTGCCGCGTCCTGGGTCTGCCTATCCCCTCAGCGGCCGGCGGCGTACGCCTGGCCCTGGCGCGGGTCGGCGCCGGCGCGCAGCTGCCCGTCCGAGCCCTTCTCCACCGCACAGAGGCGACCTAGAGACCAGTCGGGATGCAGCCGCACATCGTGGCCGCGCCGGCGCAGCTCCTCCAGCACCGGAGCGGGGAAGCGTCCCTCCATGTGCAGCTGGCCCAGCCCGGCGGCGCGGGGGTAGAAGGAGCTGTGGAAGTGGGTGGAGTGGAACGCCGGGGCCTCGATGCCCGTCTGCAGGTCGAGCTGGTGATGCAGGTGGCGGAGGAAGAAGACCAAGGACCACTGGTCCTGCTGGTCGCCTCCCGGGGTGCCGCAGGCCAGCCACGGCCCCCCGTCACGGAGCACCAGGGTCGGCGTCAGGGTGGTGCGGGGACGGCGGCCGGGACCCAGGGAGCTGGCCAGGCCCTCCTCCAGCCAGAACATCTGGGACCGGGTCGAGAGAGGGAACCCCAGCCCCGGCACCACGGGAGACCCGTGCAGCCACGCTCCGCTCGGGGTGGCGGACACCATGTTTCC
>JAJYWQ010000017.1 GCA_021791415.1 bacterium
CCTTCGGCGCCGCCGGTGCGCCTGGCGGCGGCCAGAGCGTGGGCGTACGGTGCCCGGACATCCGCTGCGGTCAGGTCGTAGCCCCAGCCCCGCGCCATCCAACGCAGGGCCAGCAGCCCGGCCTCCACCGCAGCCCCGGGGTGCGGTCTGACCCAGTCCCGGGCGGCCCTGGTCAGCGTCCTGGGATCGCAAGGCGATCGGATGGCCAGGGCCAGCGCCTCCTCAGGGGTTGCCGTCTCCCGGGCCGCCGCGAACCACTTGCCCTCCTCCCCAGGCGTGCTGGCCACCAGGTCGGCGAGAACCTGGCGGGGCGCCACGCTGGGGTACTTTTTAGCGACGGCCCGGAAGGTGGCGAGATATGTTGGGCCCCGGTTCGCCCGCAGACCGTAGAGGGCGTATGCCTCATCGACCCGTCCTTCGGCCAGCAGCACCTGCTCGCAGACGCGGTCGACGTCCCCGTCGGGAGTCCACGGCCCGCGGCACGCCTCGGCGCACTGGATCGCCTGCGATGGGCGGCCCAGGGCGACAAGGGCCCTGACCACCCAGCGCCGGTAGTCCCACATGCTTCCTGGGGGGACGAGGTCGATGATCTCCTGGTGGCGCCCCGCAAAGTGCAGGGCGGAGAGGCAGGCCGAGCTGCCGGGGAAGAAGCCATGCGGGCCGCGGTCCGGCGCCAGCGCCATCCGGGTGGCGGTGAGCAGGCGGTCGGCCCAGGCGGAGGCCGTCTCCGGCGAACTGCAGAGCTCGCCCCAGTGGTCACCGAGGGCCTCTAAGTAGGGGATCTGGTCGGACTGGTACGCGGTCCACAGCCGCTCCAGCCAGGCCGCCCGCACTGCAGAGGGGGCCGGGGCGTCGGCGATGATCGGCACCAGGGTCGCGATCGCGTGGTTGACCGCGGTGCCGATCGCCCCCGATGAGCCGTCCACCTGCTCCAGCGCCGGCGAGAGCCGTTCCAGCAGGGCCACGGCGCCCTCGGCACCGGTCACCGGGTCCCGCCGGGCCGCCTGGCGGATCTCGGTCACCGCCTGCCGAACCCGCAGGACGGCCGGTTGCGACCGCCAGCCGAAGCTGTGGCGCCGGAAGCGAGCCTTGAACTCCCAGCGCGGCGCGGTCCCCTGCGTCTTGGTGGCCACAGCCCTCCTCCTCGGGGAAGCACAGTCCCGCTCCTCCTTAGCGCATTCTCGCAGCGTCCTGGCCAGCGACCGCGGTCTGCTGTCCATGGTGCAGGTGACGCCGAGGGGTCGAGGCCGGATGGCCGGTGACGCCGGGAGAGCCAGTTCCCGCGGTGATGGTCGTGGCGTGGGCCGAGCGCGGCACCGCCGGCAAGCTTGGACGGTCCTCCGCGACTGGGGCGGGCCGCTCGCACAACCAGCCCGGCTGTGTGCCCGCCCGGCGGCTTGGGGTGCGGGGGCGGGCGGTCAGGCCAGCGGATCGATCCAGCGGATCTCGGGGAAGCGGGCGAAGTCGCTGTCAGTGGAGAGTACCGGGAGCCCGTGCTCGATGGCGAGCGCGGCAAGGTGGGCGTCGGGGATAAGGTTGCCGCGCAGGTCGTGGACGATGACCAGGCGCTGGAGGATTTCCGCGTGGCGGGCGGTGGGGGTGGGAATCCAGGCTGCCTCGCTGGCCAGCCAGTCCGCGACGTAGGCCCAGGCCGCCTCCGCGGTGAGCGGCGACCTCGCCGCCCGAGGGTGCGTTGCGATGCGCAGGAAGGCGAGCAGGGTCGGCCAGGGAAAGCCCACCCGGGTGGGGCCGGAGAGCACCTCCTCCAGCCAAGCCGCGGCCGATTGGTGCCAGCGGCTGTCGCGGTCGACTGCGTAGAGGAGGAGATTGGCGTCGAGCAGCATCAGTCGCCGCCGGCGCGGTCCAGCACCTCGAGCGCCTCGGCCACGTTGGCGACGTCGAGCCGTATGCCCAGGCTCTCGCTACGCTGGCGGAAGGGGGTGGACCCGGGCTTGGCGCGCAGCCCGGCCCGGGCCAGGTCATTGACCGCCTGGCTGAGACCGAGGCCGTGCCGCCGACGCAGCTCTGCCACCGCCGCCGCGACGTCGCTGTCCAGGGTGACCGTCGTCCGCATGCGCCCAGTTTAGCATTGTGATGCATCCGATAACGCATCACGATGCTAGGGCCGTCCCAGCGCCGCCGCCCCCGCTCAGTCCAGGGGCCGGTCGGTCTCAAGACCTTTGGCCACGGCCCCGGGCAAGAGGGAGGCGAAGTGGCCCGGGGAGGTGAAGAGGGGCGGGTGCACCGGCGGCTCCGCCACCGAGCACCGGCGGGACCCTGGATGTCAGCAAGCGGGCCGCGGGGTACCCGGTGGTGTCGAGACCTGGAGCGTGGAATGGGTCGGCACGGCAAGTAGCGAGTGCGTGGGCCAATCCAGGCTCAGAAGGCGTGAGGGCCCCAGCCACCAAGGTGGCGCAGCCTTCCATGACGGCGACGGAGGCCCTCAGCACGGTCCAGGCCGGGAAGGACCACTCTCCGCGACCTTCCGTGACTGCATTCAGGAGTAACCGTCCCAGCCCTCCTCGATGCCTCGGTCCCGTGCCTGCAGGGGAGGAGTGGCACGGGCCGATCCTCAAGCGACGCTAGCATTGACAGCGTTGGCGCCGGTTCCGGGAGGTGGTCAAGGTCAACCGTGACCGTGCGCAAGCTTGACGACGACACCAAGGAGCGGCTGCGGATCAGGGCAGCGCAGCACGGAAGGTCGAAGGAGGCCGAGGCTCGGGAGATCCTGCGTGGGTCGCTGGCGCCGGCGCAGACGAGCGGTGTCGGCAGTCGAATCCACCAGCGGCTGGCCGGTCTGGGCCTTGATGAGATCGAGCTCCCGCCCCGGACCGAGCTGACGCGCCGGGTTGACTTCGAAGGATGATCATCCTGGACACCAGCGTGATCTCGGAACTGGCGCGCCGGGCCCCAGACCAGCAGGGTCTGGCCTGGGTGGATGCCCAGGATGACGTGGCGGCGACCGCCATGACGCTCGCCGAGTTGCTCCACGGAGTCGCCGGGCTGCCCGACGGGGCGCGCAGGTCTCAGCTCGCCGAGGGCATCCGAGCGATCATCGAGGATGAGCTGGGGGGACAGGCGATCGCCTTTGCCCGCACTGTGGCCGCGCAGTACGCGGACATCGTGGCCGCTCGCTCCCGCCAGGGCCGTCCGAGGGGCATCGCAGACGGGCAGATCGCGGCGACCTGCCGGGCTCGGGGCGCCACGCTGGCGACCCGCAATGTGCGCGACTTCGAGGAGGTCGGGATCTTGGTGGTCGATTCCTGGAGCTCCCGGATCGGCTCCGAAGGCCAGCCGCCA
The DNA here is from genome assembly GCA_021791415.1 of bacterium. Lineage (GTDB taxonomy): Bacteria > Chloroflexota > Dormibacteria > Aeolococcales > Bog-877 > JAJYXT01. The sequence goes on from JAJYWQ010000017.1 coordinate 3,301, forward strand.
CCAGCGGGGTTGTGACACCGGGTCGGGGAGGGCCTGCCCGGAGAGGGGGCATGGTCCCAGGCCGTCGTTCGGCGCCGGTTCCGATAGTGGGCAACCAGCGGGCTGTGGTGGCGGGGGCGCCGGGTGGATCAGCGCTCGGCCCAGATGCTGGCGATGGGGAGATCCAACAGCCGCCGACCCAGGGTGTGTCGGCTGGGGCTGGTAGGCCGAACCGCGCCGGCCAGGAAACGAACCTCGAGACGGTCACGCACCCCGGCCAGCTCTGGGGTTCGTCCCCGCATCTTGTTGGTCTGTCGTCTCGGGTCAACTCCACTGTCGAACCCACAGCACTTTGCGCCCGCCAACGCCAAGACGAGATCCGTGCTGAGGGACGGGGTCAGGCACCAGGTAGCCGGGAAGTAGACGGCGGGCTGGCCGATCCTGCCCGGCGGCGCTCCCCGGGCCGGCTCAGGGCCAAGGTCCAGTAGGCTCGCGGATCGTTGCGGCTGTGGCCGACCCAGCTGATCATCCTGGCCCGCTCCAGGTGTCGCAGCTGTCGGAGCACCACCGGCCGCGACACGCCAGAGGCCTCCACCAGTTCCCCGGTCCCAGCTCGTCCGGCCTCGCGCACAAGCCGAAGCAGATCCCGGGCGCCAGGCGGGAGCCGCGCCTCCAACGCCACATCGACTGGGTTTGCCGATAACGTCAGCTGCACGTTTCCGGCCGTTTGTCGGTAAGAGGGATCGGACAAACCCGCCAGGCGCATCTCCTCCACCATTCGCCGGATACCCTCGCCAAGCTCCTGCCCGAAGTTCAGTTCCGAGCAGACCCTGGCGATTCTGGGATTGCGCGCGAAGCGGGTCACCGCCAGCGGGTAGCTGGGGTCAGAAAGGCCAGGAAAACGTCCAGGACTGCTGATCTCCACCCGGTCGTCGAAGAGCTCCACCCGGACGTGATCTCCGTGCATGCTGTAGGAGCGGTGGATCACCGCATTGACGAGCCCCTCCAACCAGACCGGCTCGGGGACGATGCCGAGATCGGCGAACCGTCCATCCTGTCCCAGCGCCCGCCGGGTTGGCATGTGCTTTAGGATGGCGAGCCTGCCCGCCTGGAGTTGCAATGGGATGGGGCCGGCGATGCGCTCGTCGACCACGAGCTGCTGTCGGCTCCCGCTCCCTCGCTCGGACCCGCGGTAACGGAGAACCCGTACGCAAGCCTCCGGATACCAGCGCTGAGGATTGCGGGCGAAGAGCAGGAGGGCGGCGGTGGTGAGCCGTCCCCGCCGCCCGACCCGCAGCCCGCGAGCTATGAGGAGGCGCTCCGGATCGGGATGACCCAGGGCCGCGGCATACGCCTTGAGCAACTGCTGATCCAGGTCCGTCAGGGCCGCGCTCGAGACCTCGGTGGTCTCGTAGTTCGCCTGACCCTTGTCGTAGAGCAGCTCCTGGCGCTGGCGAAAGTTGAGCTTGCGGTTCTGGTCCCCGACGCGCAGGTAGACCTCGTCCTTGCTGGTGGCGTGCACCGAATCCGAGGGCTCGACCTCGATAACCAGTAGGTGGGCGGGGCGTCCAGATCCACTACGGCACTCCAGCAGCTCCGGCCGGCTCTTGATGGGTGGCTCCATGAAGGCGGCGACCAGCTGGAGCCACTCGGAGGCCGACCGCTGGAGGCCGTCAACCCCTTCCACCTCCCCACCGAACAGTCCCACGACGACGGTGCCCCCCTCGGCGTTGGCGAACCCAACCAGATCCTCAGCAAGGTCGCGGGGGGAGATCCGGGCGCTCTTGCGATCGAACCACTGGTCTTCCCGGAGGCCGAGCAGCATCTGGGCACGCTGCGATACTGGGGCACTGAGCGCCTGGGCAACGAGAACGGTGGGCATGTGCTCAGTCTAAACTATTTAGAGTAAGTAGACAGCTCCAGCTCGCCGCCGGCAGCGCAGCTCGACCGCGCGGGAGTCCCTGCACCTGGAGCGGGTGCTTCTGGCCTCGCCCGCCCGAGTGGTGGTCCCGGTTGGGTTCGTGTCCCGCTTCACCGTCACAGAGCACCTGCACCTGGATGTCTCAGGCCACCTCCTGGGTCCCGTCGGAGGCGGGTGGGAGGGCGGCCCTGGCCACCCGTACCCCGGGGTAGCTCCCCTCGCCCGGCCTCGGGGCCGCGTAAGTGGCGGCGGGCGCGGGTAGCCGAGGTAGTGCGCCGTGACGCCTCACGAGCGCACAATCCGGCCGATGGATCGAGAGTCCGTCGATCAAAGGGTCCGCGCCGCAGCCTTCGAGTTCCTGGGGCGGCTCACCCGACGGCTGGGTGAAGCCCTGCCGGCGGGTCAGCTCCGCCAGGGCTTCATGTACGACGGCCAGCGGGTGCCCCTGATGGGGCCCCAAGGGATCTTCAAACCCGCGGTACTCGATCTACCGCTCAGTATTACCACCGTGCCAGCGGTCCCCGGCCGGCCCCGGCCGTATTCGGATGAGATCGCGAACAACGGCTTCCTGCTCTACCGGTACCGCGGCACTGACCCCA
>JAJYWQ010000050.1 GCA_021791415.1 bacterium
CTGCCCGTCGGGCCAATACCCGTGACCCGCGTCGGAGCCCGGCGCCCACCTGGGCCCTGAGCTCAGCTGAAGTCGACCCGCACGGTGAAGGAGCCGGTCACCGCGGGGAGGTCGACTGTGAGCAGGTGGGTTGCGGGGTCCAGCCGGGCGCGGGGTGCGGGGCCCGGGAGGGAGGTGCTGACGGTGTACCTGGTGAGGAAGTGGGGCACCTCCACCACCAGCTGCCGCCCCCGGGTGGGGCCGGCTATCCCCAGATCGAGCACCTCGGTCGAAGGGTCATATGAGAGGGACACCAGCCCGCCCGGGGTGGCCCTGGGGTAGGCGCGAGCGACCAACCTCAGGCGGGAGGGGTGCTTGACGAAGGCCCAGCTCCCTCCCTCGTTCCAGTCCCAGTAGGCCCAGCCCAGACGGTAGGCGTCCAGCTCGTTCATCTCCCGCGCGATCCAGGCGTTGCCGGCGGTCCCGGGAGGGCCGCCCACCTCCCCCACCCAGGGAGCCGCCCCGGCGGTCCGGGCCTGGCTCTCGAGCAGGCTGAGGGGAGCCCCGTACTGGGGGACGGGAGCCTGCCAGGGCGGCTCCAAGAGGGTCGCGAAGACGTGGCTGGAGAAGACCTGGTTGGGATAGGGGATCCGCCCCACGTAGGTGGGGAGGCCGAAGTCCAGGGTCTGCTCCTCCATGTACATCTGTCGGGGCGCCACCCGTGCCAGGGTCGATATCAGCCTCGCCTCGAAGGGGAGCAGGAACTTGGCCTCGAACACCCCGGGAGGGATGGGGAAGGGGTGCGGCTCGTTCCAGAGGTCGAAGGCGGCCACCGCGGAGTCGTGGCTGAAGGCCCGGGCCAGGACCGTCCAGGCCTGGATCGCGTCCTCCTGCCACCCGCCCAGGTCGGCCCAGAAGATCCCGTAGCTGGCGAGGACTCCGGGGGCGAGGTGGCGGTTCCAGGGGCTGCCTGAGGGGAAGCTGCGGGGGAGGAAGCCGGCGGTGAGCCAGCTGGGGGCCCCGTCGCCCCCGTAGTAGACGCTCCAGTCGATGTTGTGCATGTCGATGATGGAGTAAATCCCCTGCCCCGCCGCCTCCCCGACCACCTTCTCCAGGAGGTCCAGGTAGGCCCTGGAGAACCTCCCCGGCTGGGGCTCGAGCAGAGACCAGCTGATGGGGATGCGGATCACGTCGAACCCGTCCGCCGCCATCTCGGCGAAGTCCCGGGAGGTGGGGACCGGGCCTGGCCTCATGTCCTTCGCCTGGAGCAGCCCGGTGACGTTCATCCCCCGGAGGAGCACCTGGTCGCCCTCGCTGTTGAGGATCTCCCTGCCGTTGCTGTGGAGCCAGGGCAGCTTCGAGGTCGAGGGGAATCGGGTCGCCCGGAGAGCGGTGCGGGCACTCTTGGGATAGGTGGGATAGGAGTTCGGGATGACGGCGAAGCCGGCCAGGACCAGCGCCGCGAACAAGAACACGGTGGCGACTGCGAGGAGACAGCCACAGCAGCCCCGTCGGCAGCCCGTGAGGCAGCCCCTGGCGGGACGCGCTGGGGGGCCGGGATCCACCGGTAGGTCGGCGGGCGGCACCGGCGGGGAGCCGCCGCTCATCGGCGTGCGCCCCGAGCCGCGGGCGCCCGGGCGGGACTCACTGCCGCGACCTCGCGCCCTTTTTTCCGCACCGCACGCGCGCTCCGTTCCCGTGGTTGCCCGCCGACGTTGCCGGCGGGCTAGATGATGGCGCTGGGGACAGCTGTTGTCCACCCGTGTCCCGGACCGCACCTCGCCCCACATCGACATCCGGCGCCCCAGGGAGGCATCCGCCGCGACGGACCGCCGATCGGGTGGTCGGGTCGAGTGGCCGCCGTCAGCGGGGTCGGCCGCCCCCAGCTGCAAGCGTCGGGGCCGCCGTCCCGGGAGGGCCCTCGCTGACCCCGGTCAGGTGAATCGGCGCCGAAGTCCCCAGTAGGCAAGCCCGCCGAGGGCAAGCGCCGCGACGATGAATACCCCCATCTCCAGCCACTGGAACGGCCAGAAGCGACTTCCCGGCTGGAAGCTGGCCACGGTGTGGTAGGTCAGGGACAGCTTGCGAACGCAGGCGGCGTGGATCGACATTATCTGGGCCGGGGTCGGCGGCTCCCCGCCGAGGTGGGCGTAGCCGGAACAGATCCGAATGAACTCCTTACCGGTGAGCGCACGGTTCGCTCTGTCGACCAGCGCGGTCGACAGCACCCAAGCGTTGCGGATCACCACTGGGGGCGCGGTTAGCGAGTAGGTGCCGGAGGGCGCCGAGAGCTGCAGGCTGCCGAAGCCGGTGGTCAGGAGCGAGAAGGACCGATGCACCGGCACCGCGAAATTGGGGCGCATCCAGTTCTCCACCGCGAGGCGGGCCGCCACGAAGCCCACGAGCGTGATCGCCATGGCAGGGACCGTCCGGCGGGCCAGGACACCGGCGGCCACCCCAAGTGCGAAGGCAAACAGCGTGTACCCGATCGGCGCCACCCCGTGCCAGCTGAACACGCCCGGGGAGAAGCGGTCCTGCTTCACGGCGTCGAGAGGGCCCGCCCACCAGTCGAGCATCCAGATCAGAAGCCCGGTGAGCGCCACGGCCGCCAGCCCCACCACGGCCAGCTTGGTCGCGAGCCAGCGCCGCCTTGTGACGCTCTGGGTCCAGGCCAGACGGTAGGTGCCGCTCTCCAACTCGCTGGCGATGAGGGGGGCGCCGAAGAAGAGCCCGAGCAGCGCGGGCGTGATGATCCCGATCACCGGCAGCAGCACCTGCAGCTGGGGATACTCGGTGAACACCGGATTGGGCGCGGTCTGGCAGTCTCCCACCGCCCTGCAGGCACGCTGGAACGCGTCGTTCACCTCCGCCAGGTGAGGGCCGGTCAGGGTGATCACCAGCGCCAGGGCGGCGAGGGCGGCGCAGCCGATGATCGCCCCGGTTCGGAACTGGCGCAGGGTCAGGCGGATCACCGGGCTTCCGCCAACTTCGGCCGGCGGGCGTCTGCGGCGGCGCGGGCCATGTAGGCGAGCACCAGGTCTTCGAGGCCCATCCGCTCCACGGTCCAGGAGGGGTCCAGCACCTGGGCGGAGGTCCGGACTACGAACGTGCTCTGCCGGTCGGTGTGGTCCTCGACAATCACCTGCTGGTCACCTGGCAGACGCCCGCGATCTCGGCGCGGGCCGGTGAGCCGGTAGTGGGTGGCAACCAAGTCCTCGATGTCGCCGGCGACTCGGACCCGGGACCCCACCAGCACGATCAGGTAGTCGCACACCCTCTCGAGGTCGGAGACGAGGTGGGAGGAGAAGATGACGGTGGCCGCCTGCTCCACCACGACCTGCATCAGGTCCTGGAGGAACTCCCGCCGGGCGAGGGGATCCAGGCTCGCGATGGGCTCGTCGAGCACCAGCAGCTCCGGCCGTTTGGCAACCGCCAGGGTGAGGGCCAGCTGGGCACGCTGACCGCCCGAGAGCCGGCCGGCCTTCTGGTTCGGGTCGAGCCCGAGGCCGGCGACGCGGTCGGCGGCGAGCTCGGTGTCCCAGGTCGGGTTCATCCAGGCGCCCAGCCGCAGGTGGTCTCGGACAGACATCCCGGCGTACACCGGGGCGTCCTGGGCCACGAACCCGATGCGGGCCAACTGGGCCGGCGAGGCGCCGGGGCGCGCGCCGAGGACGCGCATCGACCCGGAGGTGGGCTGCAGGAGGCCGACTGCCAGGTGGAGGAACGTGGTCTTGCCGGCCCCGTTGGGTCCGACCAGCCCGACAACCTTGCCCGAAGGGATGGCCAGCGAACACTCCGAGAGGGCCCAGTTCTGACCGTAGCGCTTGCCGAGGCCGGCAGCTTCGATGACCGCGGTCACGCTACCCCCTCCGCCTGAAAGGATCGAACGACGTCGCGAAAGAGCGCCTCGATGCTCTCGTCATCGAGGCCTGCGCTCCGCGCCCTCTCCAGCCAGCGCCTGAGCTCGAGGCGGAGGGGCCCGTGGGCGGCGAGCGACTCGTCGGCCAGGGTCCTCAGGACGAAGGTGCCGATACCCGGGCGGGCGGCCACCAGGCCCAGGTTCTCCAGCTCCTTGTAGGCCTTGAGGACCGTATTCGGATTGATGGCCAGGGTGCCAACCACCTCTCTCACCGTCGGCAGCTGGTCGCCGGCCTCGAGCAGACCGAGCCGCAGCGCCTGGCGCACCTGGTGGACGATCTGCTGGTACGGCGCGACCCCCGAACGGACGTCGAGGTGGAAGGATATCACTCGATACTCCAGTTAACTAGGTGTTCTAGCGTACTAGCACACTATATCTCCACACTGCCCGGGTGTCAAGGGCGCGTTCGGCCACGGTGTCCCGGCTGTGGCCTCTGCCCCCACGTGGGCACCCTGACCGGGTTCGCGGTCGGCGGCCGGAGCCGCGAGCGAGCGGTACGACGTACCCCGGCCATCGTTGATCACTTGGGAAGCGCGTCCTCCGTGATCGTTGAGTCTGGAAGAGATGACAAGTTGAGAGGGGGGGTCGCAGCCACGGTCGGGCACCTTGGAAGGCGCCCAGAGCGGCGGGCACGGAGGCCGGGCGGCGTTCGACCTGGGTCCTGAGGGCAAGGGGGCTGCCCGTGGTGTTGAGGGTGAGCGGAGGCCGGATCCTGGCCGGGGCCGCGTCATCGCTGTTCAGGACCCGGTGCAGGAGGTGGGGGCCGATCGTGGTGCAGGTGGACCTGGTTGCCCGCCGACTCCAAGGCGGTCAGCTTCATCACCGGGTGAAATGCGGCACTCGGGCCCGCTCGCCACCGCCGCGCTCAACCCGGCCCTCGCCGTGCCCGGCGCTCAGCTGGCGTCCGGCTGGTCCCTCACCGGACCCATTAGCTCGCCGAGATTCACGACGGGCCCTAGGTGACGCAGCTTGTCCGGATTGACTACGGAGCGGATGGCTGTCACTGACCCCTGCGCGATCTCGAGGGCCACGACCGCCGCCACCCGTCCGGCCGGGTCCACGACCACCGCGCCCGGCTCCCCGTTGACCTGCTCCAGTCGGAGGCCCAGCTCCAGTCTGGCCGCCAAGCGGGCCAGGCCAAGCAGGAAGCGGGCCACCCGCTGCCGCCCCGTGGCCGGCTCGGCCAGCGCCGGTGCCTGGCCGCCACCGTCGCCGATCATGGTGACGTCGGCGGCCAGCACCGCCATCAGGTCATCGACGTTCCCCGCTTGCAGTGCGGTGAAGAAGCGCCCCGCCAACTCCGCTTGTGCGGCCGGGGCGATCTGGAAGCGCCGCCGCCCGCCTTCGACGTGACGCCGCGCCCGGACGGCGATCTGGCGGACGTTGGCCTCAGACTTGCCGACCATCGCGGCGATCTCCTGGTGGCCGTAAGCGAACACCTCGCGCAGCAGGAAGACGGCTCGCTCGACCGGTGAGAGCCGCTCCAGCAGGAGCAGGAAGGCCATGGAGAGCGATTCGTTCAGCTCCGCGTACCTCTCCACCTGGCTGTCCGCGCTCAGGACCGGCTCGGGCAGCCATTGCCCGACGTACTGCTCCCGGCGGGAGCGTGCGGAGCGGAGCTGGTCGATGGCGAGGCGGGTGGTGACGGTGACCAAGTACGCCTTGGGGGAGCTGACCGCCTCCTTCTCGCTTCCGCCGACGGCGCGGTGGTAGCGGAGGAACGCCTCCTGCACGATGTCCTCGGCCTCGGCGACGCTGCCCAGCATCCGGTAGGCGATGGCAAAGAGCAGTGGGCGGGTGCGCTCGAAGACCTCGGCAGTGGCGGAGGCGCTGAGTGCGGTGGCTCTCTCCATCGGGGAGCGAGTCTATCTGTGGCCAACGCCCGCCGGTGGTGAGTCACAACCCGGCCCCTCATCTCGTCTCGGTTGCAGATGGCGGCAACTGGAGGAGGAGTGACTGATGAGGGTCTTCGTGGCAGGAGGCAGCGGTGTGGTGGGCCAGCATCTGATCCCCATCCTGGTGGCGCGTGGTCACTCCGTGGTCGCTCTGACCAGGCGCGCCGAGAGGGCGGACCAGCTCCAGGGTCTGGGAGCGGAGCCGGCGGTCGCCGATGCGCTGGACCGGGACGCGATCTTGGCCGCGGTGACCCGCGCCCGGCCGGAGGTGGTCATCCACGAGCTCACGGCGCTCAAGGGGCTGGGCGACTTCCGGCACCTCGACCGCACCTTCGGACCGACCAACCGGCTCCGAACTGAGGGCACTGACATCCTGCTGGCCGCGGCTATGGGGGCCGGTTCGGCCCGCTTCATCGCCCAGAGTTACGCCGGCTGGCCCTTCGCCCGAGAGGGCGGACCGGTCAAGAGGGAGGAGGACCCGCTGGACCCCACGCCGCCACGGGAGGCGCGGCAAAGTTTGGCCGCCATCCGGTACCTCGAGACGGCGGTGCTGCAGTCGCCAGACCTTGAGGGGCTGGTACTTCGATACGGTGGCCTCTACGGCCCCGGCACCTCTGTCGCACCCGGCGGAGAACAGTTCGAGGACCTCCGGCGCCGACGGTTTCCAATTGTGGGCAGCGGCGCGGGGGTGTGGTCGTTCGTGCACGTCGGCGACGCGGCGATGGCCACCGCCCTGGCCGTCGAGCGCGGCGCCCCCGGCGTCTACAACATCGTAGACGACGATCCGGCGCCGGTCGCCGAGTGGCTGCCAGAACTGGCGCGAGCCATCGGTGCCCCCCCGCCCCGACACGTTCCCATCTGGTTGGGACGCCTGCTGGGCGGCGAGTTCGTGGTCACGGTGATGACCGAGGCTCGTGGCGCCTCCAATGCCAAGGCGAAGCGCGACCTCGGCTGGGCGCCGAGCCAGCCATCGTGGCGTGGCGGCTTCGCCGCCCTGGCGGCACCCGGCGCCATGGAGCAGAGAGCGGCCCATTGAGCGACCTTGCACGGCCGGGCGCACAGCCCGGAGCCCGCCCGCCCGGCCGCCAAGGGGGCGGCAGCCGCGCCGCCGGGCGAGGGCCCAGCTCCCTCGCTGCCGATCTCCGCAGGCCGCCTCTCGGTGTCATTCCTAGTTGAGGGAGCGATCCCCCAGGGTGCGATTCTCGCTGAGGCAATGCGAACTGTTGCCAACCTCTTCGCAGTGGACCATACTTCGACCGGCAAGCTGCCGGGGGCCTGGGGGGTCTGGCTCTTCACCAGAGACGCCCACAGGGCTGGCCAGTTCGGCACCCGTCGCACGGAGGGTTCTCATGGGACAGACTCTGCGGGTCACGGTGAACGGGGAGGCGCGCACTGACGAGGTCGAGCCGCGCCTCCTCCTGGTGCATTACCTGCGCGAGACATGCGGGCTGACCGGCACCCACGTGGGCTGCGACACCAGCCAGTGCGGCGCCTGCACGGTGCTCCTGGACGGGGCGGCTGTCAAGTCGTGCAACATGCTGGCGCTGCAGGCGGACGGCGCCGAGATCACCACCATCGAGGGGCTGGCCCCCGAGGGAGGGCTGCACCCCCTCCAGACCGCCTTCTGGGAGAACCACGGGCTGCAGTGCGGCTACTGCACACCTGGGTTCATCATGGCGGCCGCGGCGCTCCTGGCGGAGAACCACGACCCCTCCGATGAGGAGATCGGGAGAGGGCTGGAGGGGAACCTCTGCCGGTGCACCGGCTACGTCAACATCCGCAAGGCCGTGAGGGCGGCGGCCCAGGCGATGCGTGAGGGGGCCACGGCCCCCATCGGAGGGTAGGGGAATGGCGGTCACTCAGCTGATCGGAGCCCGGGTTCAGCGTCGCGAGGACCCGCGGCTGATCACCGGCCACGGACGCTTCATCGAGGACCACACCCTGCCCGGGCTGACGCACCTGGCGGTGGTTCGCAGCCCCCACCCCCATGCCCGGATCCTCGGCATCGACAGCGCGGCGGCCCGCGCACTGCCTGGGGTGTTGGCGGTATTCACCGCCGCTGACTTCCACAAGGTCCTCAGCGGCAGCATGCCCGTCACTCCCTCCTTCGCGCCGGAGAAGAAGTACGTCCCGGAGCGCTTCCCGATCGCCGAACGCGAGGTCTGCTTCCAGGGCGAGCCGGTGGCCGTGGTGGTGGCCCAGGACCGCTACCTGGCCGCCGACGCCGCCGACCTGGTCCAGGTCACCTACGAGCCCCTGCCGGCGGTGGTGGACCCCGAGGTGGCGATGAGCCCGGGAAGCCCCCTGGTCCACAGCGACGGACCGGACAACATCGGCTGGGACATGACCTACGCGGGCGGGGACATCGAAGCCGCCTTCGGCAGGGCCGAGGTGGTGGTGAAGGAGCGCATCCTCCAGCAGCGGCTGGCGCCCACCGCTATGGAGCCCAGGGGGGTGATGGCGAGCTACTCCCCCTACGACGAGCAGCTGACCCTCTGGCTCAGCAGCCAGAACCCGCATTTCATCCGCCTCTTCGTGTCCGGGGCCATGGGGATCCCGGAGAGCCGGGTCCGGGTGGTGTCCCCAGACGTGGGCGGGGGCTTTGGGAGCAAGATCAGCCCCTACCCTGAGGACTACCTGGTCCCGGCCGCCTCCAAGCTCCTGCAGCGGCCGGTGCGCTGGATCGAGACCCGGACCGAGTCCGTCATGACCACCATCCACGGCCGAGGGCAGGTGTTCACCGCGGAGGCGGCGGCCCTCCGGGACGGGACCCTGCTGGGGCTCCGCCTGACCCAGGTGCTGGACCTCGGCGCCTACCACGGCACCTTCGGCGCCTTCCAGGCCTGCGCCTGCCTCATGTCGGGAGGGGTGTACCGCTGGGAGGCGATCTCGGCCCGGACCGTGGGGGTGCTCACCAACAAGGTCCCCACCGACCCCTACCGGGGGGCGGGCCGGCCCGAGGGGACCCACCTCTGCGAGCGGATGGTGGACCGGGTGGCCGATGAGCTGGGGATGGACCCCGCCGAACTCCGGCGCAAGAACTTCGCCCGGGAGTTCCCGTTCCAGAACAACTTCGGCCTGACCTACGACTCCGGCAACTACGACGGCACCCTGGACCGGGCCCTCGAGCTCTCCGACTACCAGGGCTGGCGGCGGCGGCAGGCGAGCGCCAGGGAGGAGGGCCGGCTCATCGGCGTCGGGCTCTCCACCTGGGTGGAGATCTGTGGCCTCGGCCCCAGCGCCCCCACTGCTGCGGCCACCGGGGGGATCGCCCTGGTGGAGGCAGCCCAGATCCGCTTTCTGCCCTCCGGCTCGGTGGCTGCGTACGTCGGGACCCACGCCCACGGGCAGGGGCACGACACCACCTTCTCGCAGCTGGTGGCGGAGACCCTGGGGGTGCCGCTGGAGGCGGTCGACCTGCGCCACGGGGACACCGCCGAGGGGCCCTCGTTCGGCTACGGCACCTATGGCAGCCGCAGCCTGGCGGTGGGCGGGATGGCCCTCTACACCGCCTCCCAGGAGATCCTTGCCAAGGCGAGGAAGCTCGCCGCCCACCTTCTGGAGGCCGCCCCTGACGACCTGGAGTTCACGGAAGGCGCCTTCACGGTCCGGGGCAACCCCCAGGCCAAGAAGACGATCCAGGAGGTGGCCCTGGCCAGCTACGGCGGGAGTCTCCCCCAGGGGATGGAGCAGGGGCTGGAGGCGGTGAGCCACTTCGACCCCCCCAACTTCGTTTGGCCGTTCGGGGCCCACGTCTGCGTCGTCGAGGTGGATCGTGAGACCGGGGCTGTGGAGATCCTCAGCTACACCGGGGTCGATGACTGCGGCAACGTCATCAACCCGATGATCGTCGAGGGCCAGGTCCAGGGCGGCATCGCCCAGAGCATCGCCCAGGCGCTCTTCGAGGAGGTGGTCTACGACGGGGAGTCGGGACAGCTCCTGACCGGGACCATGCTCGACTACCTGGTCCCCACCATGAACGAGCTCCCGACCCCCAAGCTCGACCGGACAGTGACTCCCAGCCCCACCAACGCCCTCGGTGTGAAGGGGATCGGCGAGGCGGGGACGATCGCGGCCTCGGCGGCGGTGATCAACGCCGTCTGCGACGCCCTGAGACCGCTGGGGATCCACCACGTGGACATGCCCGCCAGCCCGGACCGGCTCTGGCGGCTGATGCAGGAGGCAGGGCGGTGATTCCAGCAGCATTCAAGTACTCGAAAGCCGGCTCGGTGAGGGAGGCGGTGGCCCAGCTCCGGGAGGCCGGACCGGAGGCCAAGGTGATCGCCGGGGGGCAGAGCCTGATCCCGCTCCTGCGGCTCAGGCTCTCCCAGCCGACCCACCTGGTGGACGTCAACGGGGTTCGTGAGCTCGACTACGTCCACCCGGAGGGCGACGTCCTGCGCGTGGGGGCCCTGACCCGGCACTCCACCCTGGCCCGCTCCGAGCTGGTCCAACGCCACCTTCCCCTGCTGGCGGAGATGGCCGCCCAGGTGGGCGACCCGCAGATCCGGGCCCGGGGCACCCTGGGCGGAGTCTTCGCCCATGCCGACGCCGCGGGAGACTACCCCACGCTGGCGGTGATGCTCGACGCCACCATCGTCACGGACCGGCGTCGGGTTGCCGCCCGGGACTTCTTCCAGCACCTCTTCACCACAGTGCTCGCCGAGGACGAACTGGTCTGCGAGGTGGTCTTCCCCATGGCCCCGGGACCCCACCGGTACCTCAAGTTCCGGCGCCGGCTCTATGACTGGGCCATCGTCGGGGCGGCCGTACAGAAGCTGGACTCCGGGTGGCGAGTCGGTCTGACGCACGTCGGCCCCACCGCGGTGCGAGCGGCCGCGGTGGAGGCCCGCCTGCTGGCAGGGGCCACCTTCCAGGAAGCCGCCGGCGCCGCCGCGGAGGAGCTCGACCCCCCGAGTGACGTGCGCGCCTCGGCCGACTACCGACGCCATCTCGCCCGGGTCCTCACCCGCAGGGCCCTGGAACAGGCGGCCTGAGGGCGGTCGGGGCTGGTGGGTCGGGGCGCGGTAGGGGCGCCGGGAGAGTTCGGCTGGCCGGAGGCTCAAGGCCTCGACTCTGTCGAGGAGATGCGCTCCCGGCTGGCCGCCGCCAGCTACCTCGCCGACCCGGCCCTGGCCACTGCCGCCTACCTGGGGCTCAAACTGGAGCGCCCGGTGCTCCTGGAAGGGGAGGCTGGGGTGGGGAAGACCGAGCTGGCCAAGGCCCTCGCCCGGGTCCTGGGCGCCCCCCTGGTGCGGCTGCAGTGCTACGAGGGGATAGACGTGAGCCAGGCGCTGTATGAGTGGAACCACGCCCGCCAGCTCCTGGCCATCCGGCAGCACGAGGGAGGAGGGCCCGACCTCGACCTGTACGCCGACCGCTTCCTCATCCGCCGGCCCCTCCTGGAGGCCCTGGATCCGGCGGACGGGCGGCGACGGGTGCTGCTCATCGACGAGGTGGACCGCAGCGACGACGAGTTCGAGGCCTTCCTCCTGGAGATGCTCTCCGACTGGCAGGTGACGATCCCCGAGCGCGGCACCCTCAGCTGCGAGAGTCCCCCACTCGTGATCCTGACCTCCAACCGGACCCGGGAGCTCCACGACGCCCTCAAGAGGCGCTGCCTGTACCACTGGATCGACTACCCGGGGTTCGACGAGGAGCTGGCGATCGTGCGCCTGCGCCTTCCCGAGGTCCCGGCCCAGCTGGCCGACCAGGTGGTGTCCTTCGTGCAGCAGCTGCGCTCCCTGCAGCTCTACAAGCTGCCGGGGGTGGCCGAGACCCTGGACTGGGCAGCTGCACTGCTGGCGCTGGAGCGCCACCGGCTGGACCCCGAGGTGGTGGCCGCCACCCTGGGCAGCCTGCTCAAGTACCAGGAGGACCTGGCGGCGCTGTCCGGAACCAGGGTCCCCGAACTGCTGGCCGAGGCCGGTGTCCGGAGCTGAGGCGAGGTCCGAGGTGTCGGGGCTTCTTCCTGCCCTGGTGGGGCTGGCGCGGCGGCTTCGGCGAGAGGGGCTGCCGGTGGGCACCTCCGAGCTGCTGCTGGGGCTCAGGGCGGCGGCGCTCGTGGGTGTGCGGGACCGGAGCCGGCTGCGCCTGACGCTGCGTAGCTGCTGGTGCCACCAGCGTGGCGACCTCGCCGTCTTCGACCGGGCCTTCCGGGAGGAGCTGGGTGGCCCGCGCCCGGAGCTATCGCGGCTGGCCCGCCCGGTCGCCCAGGTGACCGTGCGCGCCGAGGCTCCAGGCGCCGCCACAGACCCGTCCCAAGCCTGGTCCGAGGGTCAGCCACGGGGGATAGCCAGCGTGGATGAGCGGCTGCGACGGCTGGACTTCGCCGCCTGCACCAGCGCGGAGCTGGCCGACCTGGAGAGGGCCGTGGCCGAGCTGGCCGCCCGGCCGGCTCTGCGCCGGTCCCGTCGCTACCGGCCCGCCCGCCGGGGCCGGGAGCTTGATTGGCGGCGCACCAGCGCCGCCGCGCTGCGTTCCGGGGGCGAGCCCTTGCAGCTGCACCACCGCCGCCGGGGGGAGCGCCCGGTGCAGCTGCTGCTGATCTGCGATGTGAGCGGGTCCATGGAGCGTTACGCTCGCCTGATGGTGCGCTTCCTGCACGCCCTGGAGAGGACCTCCCCCGGAGCGGAGGCCTTCGTCTTCGGCACCCGCCTCACCCGGGTCACCCGGGAGCTGCGGCAGGCGGATCCCGGTGCGGCGCTGAGGGCGGTGGGGGCCGCCGTCCCGGACTGGTCCGGGGGCACGCGCATCGGCGACTGCCTCCATGAGCTCCTGACGAGATGGGGCGGGCGGGCGCTGAGCCGCGGGCCGGTGACCATCCTGCTCAGCGACGGCTGGGAGACAGGGGACGTCTCCCGGTTGGCGCAGGCGGCCGCCCGGCTGCGGCGGGGCAGCCGCCTCTTCATCTGGTGCAACCCGCGGATGGGCGATCCCGACTTCCGTCCCGAGGCGGCGGGGATGCGCGCGGCGCTGCCCCACCTGGATCGCCTCCAGCCTGTGCACAACTACGCCAGCCTTGTCGAGCTCAGCCGCGTCCTGCGGCTGGACGAGAGCGGACGGCGGAGCCGGGCCCGGAGGATGGGACCGAGCCTTGCTTGAGCTGATCCCGACCCTAGACGGCTGGGCCCCCCAGTTCCCCGAGGTGGCGGTGGCCACCGTGGTGCGCACCTGGGGCTCGACCCCACGCCCTCCCGGAGCGCGGCTGGCCATCGCTCCGGACGGGAGGATGGTGGGCTCTGTGAGCGGGGGATGCCTGGAGGCGGAGGTGGTGGAGCAGGGGCTCCGGACCCTGAGGGGCGAGGGGCCCCGGGTGCTCCACTACGGGATCGCTGATGAGCTGGGATGGACCGTGGGGTTGGCCTGCGGGGGTGAGGTGGACATCTTCGTGGAGCGGCTCCGCTGGGATCCGGGGGACCCCCTGGTGGCCGAGCTCAAGGAGGCGGCCCAAAGCGGGGGGGACGCGGTGCTCTGCACCTGGATCGCCGGCCCCGAGGTGGGTCGGCGGGCGCTTCTGGTGGGCGAGCGGCTGGTGGGAGGCGGCGGACCCTCCGAGCTGGCGGCGCTCACCGCGGCGGCGGCGCCTCACCTGCGCAGCGGTCGTGCGGGGGTCGAGGCGGTCCTCGGGGCGGAGGTCCTGCTGGAGCCGCTGGGCACCGCCCCGGAGATGGTGATCGTGGGCGCGGTGGACACCGGCTCCTCCCTCTGTCGGCTGGCCCAGGAGCTGGGGTACCGAGTGCTGGTGGTGGACCCCCGGGAGCGGTTTCTGACCCGAGAACGGTTCCCCAGCGCCGACGCGCTGATCCAGGAGTGGCCCCAAGCCGCCCTGGCCCGGCTCAGGCTCGGGCCGCGCGATGCGGCGGTCTGCCTGACCCACGACCCCAAGTTCGACGACCCAACCCTGCTGGCGCTGCTGCGGAGCGGGGTCGGATACATCGGGGCCATCGGCAGCCGCAAGACCCAGGAGGCCAGGAGGCAGAGGCTCATCGAGATGGGGGCGGAGCCGGAGTCTCTGTCTCGCATCCACGGCCCGGTGGGGCTGGATCTGGGCGGTGTCACGCCGGCCGAGCAGGCGCTCGCCATCCTGGCCGAGGCGGTGGCGGTCCGGTACGGGCGGAGCGGGCTGCCCCTCAAGACGGATAGATGAGCCGGGAGAGCCTGCCCTTTCTGGTGCTGGCGGCCGGTGCCAGCTCTCGCATGGGCCGGCCCAAGCCGCTGCTGGAGCTGGGAGGGAGGACCCTTCTGGCCCGGGCCCTCTGGGCCGCGCATGAGGGGGGGGCGGCCCCGCTCCTGGTGGTCGCCAGGGACCCGGAGGAGCTGCGGTCGAGAGCGGGCCGGCTGCCGGCGGCGGAGTGGGTGACGAGCCCGGAGGCCCACCGGGGTCAGTCGTACTCGCTCCGGGTGGGGTTGCGGGCGGCAGCACGCCACCAGCCGCGGGCGGTCCTGGTGGGCCTTTCCGACCAGGTAGGGCTGCGCCCGGAGGCGGTGGCCGCGGTGCAGGAGGCGGTGGCCCAGGGTGGCTCCAAGGCCTGGAGCGTGGCGTACGGGGGAGATCGCACCGTCCCCGGCCACCCCGTGGCGCTGGGCCCGACCACCTGGCCACTCGTGGAACAGCTCCGGGGGGACCGCGGGGCGGGGCCGATCCTGGCCGGGCTGGGCCGAGAGTTGCGGTGGGTCGACCTGCCCGCCACATGGCGGCCGGTGGACTGCGACACCGAGGAGGACTACCAGGCGCTGGTCGCCGCCGACCTCGCCGCCGCGCGGACCACATCCGGCGATGCGGGCTGAGCGCGTCCCCGCCGAGGGCTGGCGGGGCTCCCCGGAGCGCTGGCTGGGTGGGGTTCTCTGCCAGGACCTGAGGGCCGGGGACGGGAGCCGGCTGCTGGCCAAGGGGCACCGGCTGGAGCGCGCCGACGACCTGCTCCTGGAGGCCGCCTCGCCGGCGGACCTACACCTCGTGTTCCTGGATCCGGGGGACGTCGACGAGGACTCGGCGGCGGTGCGGCTGGCGGCGCTGGTGGCCGGTGATGGGTCGCTGGCGGGTCGGCCGGTCGAGTCCCAGGTGACCTGCCGGGCGCGCTGGCGGGGGCTGGTCCGGGTGGCGTCGGAGCGGCTGCTGGCCCTCAACGCGCTGGAGGGGATCACCGTCTTCACCCTTCCGGACGGGATGCCCGTGGAGGCCGGGCGGTCGGTGGCCGGGGTCAAGGTGACCGGGCTCGCAATCCCGGCCGCGGCCCTGGAGGAGGCCCGGGCCCGGGCCGGGAACGGGGGCCTGGTGGACGTGCGGCCCTTCCTGCCCCGCCGGGTGAGCGCCCTGGTGCTGGAGGGGCTCAGCGAGGGGCGCCGCGACCGGTTCGAGCAGGCGCTCCGGCTCAAGGTGGAGTGGCTGCGGGGATCGGTGCGGGAGGTCAGGTACCTTCCGGACCGTGGCGCGGCGGACCGGGCGGTGATGACATCCATGGCCGCCACCTCCGACCTGCTGCTGGTGGCCGGCGTGGCCTCCATCGACCCCCTGGATCCCCCCTGGCAAGCGCTTCTCGAGGCAGGCGCCGTCGCCGTGCGCCGCGGCCTCCCCGTCCATCCCGGAAGCAGCTATTGGGTGGCCCGGCTGGGATCGTGTGACGTGGTGGGGGTGGCCTCCTGCGGCATGTTCTCCCGGCGGACGGCTCTCGATCTCCTGCTCTGCCGAAGCTGCTCCGGCGGCCCGCTGACGCCGGAATACCTCGCCTCCCTCGGGGAGGGAGGGCTGCTGGCGCGGGAGATGCAGCACCGCTTCCCGGACTACCAGGGCGAGGGAGCTGGGATCCTGGAAGCCGACTGACCGGCCGGACGGCGCTCAGCCGCTCCGGTCCTCTATCTCGAAGGCGTGGTCGAGGACGTGCCAGGCGCAGCGGCGGATGCCGTAGCGGACCGGCCACCTGGCTCCGGGGGCACCGCTGCGCCAGGCGGCGGACAGCGCCCGGCGCTGCTCCTCCCACGGCGCCCCGCGGGACACCGCCACCGCCAGGCGGCGGGCATGCATGCGCTCGGCCTCGCGAACGTGCTCCACGATCCTGTCGAGGCTCCTGCCGCCCCCCCTCGGACCACGGGACAGCTCCCCGGAGGTGGAGCCCGCCACGGCGTCGAAGTAGCTCCAGCAGGCCTCGGCCACCCTGGCCAGCCGCGTCAACTCCTGGACAGGGGACGACTCCTCGTCCCAGGGCGTCGGGGTCCCCGGCGCCCCGAATTCGGTGGTGGCGTCCCCGGCGATTTCGCCCAGCACCTCCACTTCTCCATCGGGCCCGGGGAGATCTACCGCCCGGAAGTACCGCGGCGCGTAGTCTCTCAGCGCCTGCAGGGATTCCGCCCGGCCCCGGGCCCGGCGGCACCACCCGGGCCAATCCAGGGCGCAGGCGAACACCCAGGCGCGGCCCACCTCGAGGTACACCCGGGGTGGGCGCCGGTCGGCCAGAGCAGCCGCGGGTTGGGACCCCGGACCGTCAACCGGGGAAGACGAACGCATGTCCGCCAGGGTACTCCCGGGTGCTGGCCGCCGCCTGCCCGGCGCTCGCCTAACCGCGGCGTCGGCTCCCGCCCTCCGCGCCCTGGGGCAGTCGGACCGGGAACATGAAGGTGATGAGCTCCACCGGCACCGTGCCCTCGGGCCTCTCGGCGGGGTCCAGACGGGGCATGAACCCCCCCAGCATGGTGTGCAGCCGGAGCTGGATCTCCTCCAGCTCCTCCCTGGTCACCCAGAGCAGGAACTGGTTGGTCTCGGCCGCTGCCTGCCACTCCGGGGGATAGGTGGACCTGGTCGTCTCCCACATCTCCAGGTGCTCGATCAGCCGGCGGCGGAAGATGCTTCCGAGCAACTCCGCCTCGACCGTGGCCTCGGCGTCCTCCCCCTCACGGGGGACGGTGTTGGCTCGGGCGACCATTCGCCAGGGCCGACGCCGCCCCGGTCCGCGCTCCCCCTCCTCGATGAAACCGTAGCGGGCCAGCTGCCGGAGGTGGAATGAGCAGGTGGTCGGGCTCTCCCCCACCAGCTCGGACACCTCGGTGGCGGTCAGCGGTCCGTCCACGGCCAGCGCCTCCAGAAGGGCGATGCGCAGGGGATGGGCCAGCGCCCGAAGAGTCCTGGCATCCTGAAGCCGGCGATAGGACCGGCGGGGATCCGCGGTGTCCGGTGGGGAGGCCTCGGCCTCCCCCTGGCCAAAGTCCTTCACGCGCGCTGCCCACCGGCGCCGAGGCCCGCCCGGCGGCAGACCTCCTGGCAGTCTTGGAGTCGCGGCAAGTGGGCCACCACCCCCTCATGTTCGCAGACCACACCAGCTGGCGGGCCCTCCTCAGGTGCGGCCGAGGGTGCGGGCCTGAAGCGCCACCTGCAGGACCACCCGGGTCTCAGGGTCGTCCAGGGAGAGCTGGAGGAGCATCTCCAAGCGCTGCACCCGGTAGGTGAGGGTGTTGATGTGCACCTTGAGCCGGCGGGCCGCGGCCCGCTGGTTCCAGCCCTCCCCGGCCAGCGCCTCCAGCGTGGCCAGCAGCGGGGTCGCCCGCCGCCGTGAGTACTCCAGGAGGGGCCCCAGCGTCTCGCCCACGAAGCGGTCCACCGCCGCCGGGTCCCGCACCTCGAGCAGTAGGCGCAGCGCCCCCAGCGAGCGGTAGGAGGCCACCAGCCGCGCCCTCCCTCCCCGGCGCGACAGGCGCAGCGCCTGCCGGGCCTCCTCATAGGCCCGGGGCAGCTCGTCTGCCCCAGCTGCCAGGTTGCCGATCCCGACGGAGACGCTGAGCCGGCGGTCCACCCCGTGGGCCAGCCGCGACATCTCCCGCCCCAGCTCCTCCACCTGCGCGAGCGAGGGACGGGCCGGATCACGGCCCGGGGCCTCCGCCGGCACCAGGACCAGGGTGGCGGCCCCCCGGGACGCCACCACCGCCCCGGGGTGGCGGGGCCGGCAGTGCTCGACGAGATCGCGGGAGAGGCGCTCCTGAAGGGGCCCGGACTGGAGGGCGGTGGCGGAGCGTTCGTCGTCCGGCTCCAGGAGCAGCAGCCAGGCCTGGGCGGGGATCCGGAAGCCCAGCCGCTCGGCCCTCTGAGCCAGCCGCCTCGCCTCCTCGGGCTCTCCCCCGGCGGTGACCAGCCCCTCGATCAGGTCGCCGCGAAGCCGCCGCTCCACCTCGGCGGCGGCCCGCTCCTTGAGGAGCTCCAGCGCCACCACCGTGGCGCCCTGCTCCAGCGCTCGCCGCCGGGAGGCCGAGCCGCCGAGGTCGCCCTCCAGGGCGAGGACCGCGACCAGCTCGGAGCCCGCGCGGACCGGGGTCAGGGTGAGCTGCTGGGGTGGCCGGCCGTGGCGGACCGCCACCGGCCCCTCGGCCCCGGCCGTCAGCTGGGGTGGAAGCTGGAGCCGGCGGGGGCCCGGCCCTCGTCCCAGCCCGTGCTCCAACCGAAACCCCAGGGGGTCGTACACCCCCACCGCGCCCCCGGCCAGGCCTGAGATGGCCTCCACGATCCGGGCCAGTCCGGCGCCGGTGAGGACCAGCTCCGTGAACCGCTCGTGGGTCAGCTGGGCCAGGCGGACCTCCTCCAGCTGCTCCTCGAGGCGGCGCTGCAGCTCGCTGCGCTCCAGGACCCCGGCGATCGCCCCGGCGATCGCCGAGAGGAACGCCACCTCCTCGGGACGGAACTCCCGCCGAGCCACGGTCTGGACGTTCAGCACCCCCACCATCCGGGGCCCCGCCTCTATGGGGACCGAGAGCATGGAGGTGAAGCGCGCCTCGTCGACCCCCTCCACCCACTTGAACCGGGGGTCGCGGGCCACCTCGGGCACGACCAGAGGGAGCCGCGAGGCGGCCACGGCGCCGGTTATCCCCTCCCCCAGCGGCATCACGACCCGTCCCAGAGCCGCCTGGTTCAACCCGTTGGTGGCGGTGAGGACCAGCCCGCCGCGGGCCTCATCCTGCAGGTACAGGGCGCAGACGTCCGCATCCATGGCGCCGGTGGTCTGGCCGATCACCAGCTCCAGCAGGCGGTCGCGAGACATGGTGGAGGCGGCGGCCAGCGCCAGCTGCTGGAGGAACAGCAGCTCGCGCAGCTCGCGGTCGTCCCGGGGATGGTCAGCCGGCGTGGGGGTCCTCCGGCCTGGTCACCGCCCCGGAGCGCCCCCCGCTCTTGGCCACCAGCTGCACCCCGTCCACCCGCGCCCAGGGGTCCACGCTCTTCAGCATGTCGATCACGGTGAGGGCCGCCACCGCGACCGCGGTGAGGGCCTCCATCTCCACCCCGGTCGCATCGTCGCAGCGGGCCCGGGCCCACAGCCGGATGGCGGGAGTGTCCCGGTCGAGCTCGGCCTCCACGTCCACATGCCGCAGCGCCACCGGGTGGCAGAGCGGGATCAGCTCCGGGGTGCGCTTGGCCCCCATGATCCCGGCCAGCCGGGCCACCGCCAGCACGTCCCCCTTGGCGAGCTGACCGGCGGCCACAGCGTCCGCAGCCGCGGCACTGATGTGCACCCGTCCCTCGGCGGTCGCCTCGCGGCGGGACACCGGGCGGTCACCGACGTCCACCATCCGGGCCCGGCCCCGCTCGTCCAGGTGGGTGAGGCGGTGGCCTTCCTCGGGCGCCATCAGCGCGTCCCCTGGCAGTACGCGGCCGCGGGCGGATGGGAGGAGCCGTAATACACGCCGACCACAACCAGGCCCGGTGGGGCCGCGGCACAGGCGAAGGAGACCTCCCGCCCCTCGGCGACCAGAGCGAGGTTGAACTGGGGGCTCAGCCCCCGGGTGAGAAGCTCCGGGATCAGCTTGGGAAGCCCCAGCTGCCCGATCGAGAGGCCCGTGAAGGACATGGTGACCACGGTCCCTCCTCCGGAGCGAAGCTCCACCGGCCCGCTGACGACGATGGCGTGGCCCAGGATCGCGGTGTCCCCGCTCACCACGATCTGCCCCCCGACGGAGTGGACCTGGAGGTTGCCCAGGCCCACGTACCCGGGGAGGCTCTCCTGAAGCAGGCTGGTCGCCTCGGAGTCGGTGAGCTGGATGAGCGCCACCGGTTGCTGGGCCGCGAGCGCCGACTCCACGCCGCTGGCCACGGCCAGCTGTACCGCCGCCGGGCCGACCGGCTTCACCGGGGCGAAGTCCGGGGGGGTCAGCATCTGGTGGACGCCGTAAAGGAGGAGGGCCGCCACCACCAGCAGCGGCAGAAGACAGCCCAGGCACCCCCCGAGGCAGCTGCGGCGGACGAAGGAGAACACCTCAGCCCTCGCCGGCCCGCCAGGCCGCCAACGCCTCACGGTGGGCGGAGAAGCCCAGCTCGGGTGACCTCGAGGGGTCGACCAGCGTCAGCTCCAGCGCCTCCGGGGTGGTCCTCCCCTGGCCCCCGCTGAGCCGGCCCACGTAGGCCAGTACCAGGAGCCCACCGCCGTCCCCGACCGGGACGTGGTGCACCCCCTCCAGCCGCTCCACCTCCAGCTCCAGCCCAGTCTCCTCGAACAGCTCGCGGCGGGCGGCATCAGCGGGGGTCTCGTCGGCATCCACGTAGCCGCCGGGGAGCGCCCACTCCCCCTGGGCGGGCGGGGTGCCGCGGCGGATGAGGAGAAGCTGGCCGCCAGCATCGTGGGCCAGCACCGCCACCGCCACCTTGGGGTCGGGCCAGGCCACGAACTCGCAGGCGGGGCAGCCCGGGAGCCACCGCCCCTCCACCTCGCGAGGGAGGAGGCGGGTCCCGCAGGCCGGGCAGAACCGGTACTCCACCCTCATGGGTTCCAGACGATGCCGACCACGGTCAGCTCGCTGTCCTCGCGCCGCAATGACCGGATCCTGGCCGCCACGTAGCGGCCGTCCCCCGGGAGCAGCGTCAGGGGGTGGCCCGCCCAGGGGCGCGGCACGGTCACCGGCTCGCGCAGCCGGGAGCGGAGGTACTCGGCAAGGCCGGGGTCGTCTGAGCGCACCTCTCCGTCCTCCCGCACCACGGCCAGCTGGCCCCCGCGCTCGACCTCCCAGCCCAGTACGTCGGTCTTCGAATTCAACCGCCCGATGATAAGGCGGCTCACCTCTCCCGCAGGGGCGGTTCGCCCAGCGCGCGCAGGTGGTCCCGATTCCAATCCGACACCCGGCCCAGGTCACCGACCCCGCGGGTGATCGCCCGGGCCCCGAACTGTGAACGCAGCCGGTCGAGGGCCTGGTCCAGCCGGGCGGCACGGGACTCGTCGGTCGGGAAAAGCCCGGACTCCTCCCCCTCCTGGAGCCGTCCCGCCCCCACGCCGAGGAGCCGGACGCCCGGCGCGTAGACCGCCGCCAGCAGCCCCTCGGCGGACCTGGAGAGCTGCAGGTCGAGGCAGGAGGGGGTGGCGAGGGACTGCTGGCGGGTCACGGTTCGAAAGTCCTGGAAGCGGACCTTGAGGATGACGGTCCCCGCCAGCAAGCCCTGGGCCCTAAGCCGGCCTGCCACCGCGAAAGCCATCTGCCGAACCATCCTCCGGGCCTCGTTCAGGGAGGTCAGGTCCACCTCGAAGGTCCGCTCCCGGCTGATCGACCGGGGCAGCCCCGGAGGGACCACCGGGCTGGGGTCGTGTCCCCGGGCCCGGGCCTGGAGCTGCGCCCCCTGGGACCCGAGGGCAGCCAGCAGCGAGGGTTGGTCCAGCCGGGCCAGGTCCCCGATGGTCCTCGCCCCCAGGAGCTTCAGCCTCTCCACGGTCTTGGGCCCGGCCCCGGGCAGCCGCTCCAATGGGAGGGGGGCGAGGAACTCCGTCTCCCCTCCGGGCGGGACCACGACGAGCCCTCTCGGCTTGCGCAGGTCGGAAGCGACCTTGGCCACCGTCTTGCAGGTTGCCACGCCCACGGAGCAGGGCAGCCCCAGCTCGGAGCTCAGCCGGCGCTGGATGGTGGCGGCGATCGTCGGGCCCTCCCCGGCCAGGAGCCTGGACCCGCTAACGTCCAGGTAGGCCTCGTCGAGGGACCCCGGCTCCACCAGGGGGGTGTAGTCGCGGAAAACGGCGAAGACCTGCTTGGAGAGCTCGGCATAGTGGGCGATGTCAACCGGAAGCACCACCAACTCCGGGCACTGGCGCAGGGCCACCGAGAGCGGCAGCGCGGACCGCACCCCGAAGGCGCGGGCCTCGTACGAGGCGGCGCTCACCACCGCCCGCCCCGGACGGCGCGGCTCCCCGGGGTGGAATTCGGCCCCTCCCGCCACCGCGACCGGTCGGCCGGTCAGCTCCGGTCGGCGGAGCAGCTCGCAGGAGACGAAGAAGGCGTCCAGATCGGCGTGGAGGATGGTCCGGGCCGTGCCCACGCCGCCGTCTCCCTCAGCCGGCGGGTCCGAAGGTGCGCTCGGCCAGCTCCTCAACTCCCGCCATCCGTTCGCTCACTTGGAGGTCGAGCTCCTGCCAGAGCGCGCCCACCTCCTCCTGCACCGCCCCCGCGGCGCCGGCGAGGGGAACGTCCCGGGCCTCGCCCAGTCGGCGCTTGAGCTCCACCGCCTCGCGCTGCAGAGTCCTCGGGGATACGGTCACCCGGAGCGGCATCCCACGCAGGTCGGAGTCCGCGAACTTGATCCCGGCGCTCACGTCCCGGTCGTCGTAGAGGGCCTCGACCCCGGCTCGCTCCAGATCGTGGTACAGGCGCTGCGCGGCCTCGACGACCTTCGGGTCGGCGCCCACCTGGACCAGCGCCACCTGGAAGGGCGCTATGGAGACCGGCAGGGCCAGACCGCGCTCGTCGTGGTGCTCCTCGGCAACGCAGGCCAGAAGCCGCCCCAGACCGATGCCGTACGAGCCCATGACCACCGGCCGCTGGCGCCCGTCCTCGTCCGTGTACATGGCACCCAGAGCCTCGCTGTAACGGGTGCCGAGCTGGAAGATGTTGCCGTACTCGATGCCGCGCCGGAGGTCCAGGGGCCCTGCGCAGCGGGGACAGGGGTCCCCGCCCACCGCGGCCGCCAGCGGCAGCTCCTGGTCCACCTGGCCGTCCCGCTCCAGGTTGAAGTTGCGCAGGTGCCATCCCTCGCGATTGGCACCCGCCACCAGATTGCGGCGCCGCCGGAGGCTGGAGTCGGCAATCACGGTGACCGCGGCCCGATCCAGCCCGCGCGGCGACATGTAGCCGGCCACCGCGCCCACCTGAGCCAGCTCCTCGGCGGTCGCCGCCCGGAGCTCGACCGCCCCGCTGGCCTGGCGGAGGCGGGCGAGGTTCACCTCCCGGTCCCCGGGGACCACCGCCAGGACCACCCGTCCCCCCCTCCCACGCTCCAACTCGGCGAGGTAGCCCACCGTCTTCGCCACCCTGGACAGCTCGACCCCGAGAGCGGCCGCAACCTCGGCGACGGTGGTGCAGCCGGGCGTGGCCACCTCCTCGAGGGGCAGCTCCGGGATGTCCTCGGCCGGCGCCTCCAGCCGCTCCGCCACCTCCTGATTGGCGGCGTACCCACAGCGAGGACAGAGCAGCAGGGTGTCCTCGCCCTGGTCGGAGAGGTACATGAACTCGTGGGCGACCTTGCCGCCCATCATCCCCACGTCGCTGAGCACTGCCGCCACCGGAAGGCCCGCCCGGGCAGCGATCCGGAAGTAGGCGTGGAAGTGCTTGCGGTAGGCGGCGAGCAGCCCCTCGGGGTCCCGATCCAGCGAGTAGGAGTCCTTCATCCAGAACTCCCTGGTGCGGATCAGCCCGGCCCGTGGGCGCGGCTCGTCCCGGAACTTGGTCTGGATCTGGTAGACGATCCGGGGCAGGTCCCGGTAGGAGCTGACCTGGCTGGCCGCCAGGTCGGCCACCACCTCCTCGTGGGTCATGGCCACCACCATCTCCCGGCCTCGCCGGTCCTGGAAGCGGACCAGGGTCTCGTCGACGTCCTGCCACCTTCCGGAGCGCTGCCAGATGTCAGCGGGCTGGACGACCGGCATGGCCACCTCCTGCCCCCCGATGGCGTTCATCTCCTCGCGTAGGATCCGCCGGATCCGCTCCTGGGAGCGCGCCCCCAGGGGGAGCAGGCTGAAGATTCCGGCCGCCAGCTGCTGCAGGTAGCCGGCGCGCAGGAGCAGCTGGTGGGAGAAGAGCTCGTCCGAGGGCGCCGCTCTCAGGGTCGCGCCGAAGAGCTGGCTCACCCTCATTTGCGGCCAGTTTACCGGCAGTGGGCGGCGGGAATTGAAGGCCGGGACCGGGGCCGCGGGCAGACCATACAATTCCGCCGTGGAGCCCCGGATCTCGCTGATCGCGCTCGGTGTCTCTGATCTGGAGCGCTCCTTCCGCTTCTACGGGGATGGGCTGGGGCTCCCGACCACAGGCAGGCCCGAGGACGGGATCGTCTTCTTTCAGACCTCAGGCGTGACCCTGGAGCTCTTCCCGTACTCCGAGCTGGCCGCGGACGTGGGTCCCGGTTGGGACGTTCCCCGTTCCAAGTTCCCCGGCATCACTCTGGCCCACAACGTGCGCCAGCGCCACCAGGTGGACGAGCTGCTCCAGCGGGCCCAGGAGGCGGGGGGACAGATCGTGAAACCAGCGGCCGAAACCAACTGGGGAGGATACGGCGGGTACTTCGCCGACCCGGACGGCTACCTCTGGGAGGTTGCCTTCGGCGCCTTCGACTTCAACGAGGACGGCTCCCTGCGCGTCCCCTGAGGGGCGGTCGGTGCGGGTGTGGCCGCCCCCAACCTCCCCGGGAGCGGAGAGGCGACGCCAGCCGAGCCCTGTTTTTAGCAAGCAGCCGGCGGTACCGTGCTGTCCCTCTTGGTCAGGCGCACAGCCCCGGGGGACGGCGAACTAGCTCCCCGATCTCTTCGAACGAGCCGAGCCGGTGGACCACATGGTCGGGCGCCGCCTCCGCCCCCGGGGCCAGAAGCGGCAGGAGGCCGGCCCGTCCCGCCCCCTGGATGTCGGCCCTCCACTCGTCCCCCACGAACCAGGCCTCGTCTGGCTCCACCCCCAGCCTGCCGAGAAGGAGCTGGAAGGCGAGAGGAGAGGGCTTGCGGACTCCCACCTCGCTGCTGAACATGGCGACGTCCAACAGTGGCGCCAGCCGCACCCGGCGGAGGACGCCGTGGAGCACCGCGGGGGGGTAGGGCGCGTTGGACAGAAGACCGACCCGGAGGCCATCCGCTCGCAGTCCGGAGAGGGCCTCAAGCACCCCCGGGCGCACCGAGACCACCTCCGCCCAGGGGGGCTGGAGCACCTCGCAGGCGAGGGCCCCCGCCTCGGCCGGGAGCTGGCGGCGGAGGACGTGGCCCAGCGCCCTCCCGTACACGGACACGATCTCCACCTCGCGGAGCGGCCGGCGCCGATGGGCGGCGGCGATCAGGTGATCCACCCTGGCGTCGACCGCGGGCCCCAGCTCCTCGGCCGGCAGCGGGAGCCGGACCACCTGGAGCCGGTCGATCAGCTCCAGCCCCGCGGCGCGCAGCCCGTCCTCGGGATAGCCGATCTCCACCAAGGTGTTGCCGAAGTCGAAGGCCACCGCTCGAGGCCGTCGGCGCCTCATCCTCCGCTCGGGGCGGCGCCTCCCGGTGTGCCGCCACCGCTGCCCCCCCGGCGGCGGCGGCGCCTCCGCCGCGGGGTGCCTCCAGCTGGGGAGCCGGTCGTCGCGGGGGGCGCGCCCCCGGAGCGGGGAGGTCGGGAGCGGGAGGGTCGCGCCGGGCTGGGGGCGGCCGCGGGGCTCGCTGCGTTAGCCCGGCCGGAGGGGCGCTTGCGGCGGCGCGACTTCCGACGCGGCTCAGCTGGCCGGGGATCGAACCGCGCCAGCAGCCGCTGGTTTCGGTCCGGCTCCCAGACTGGTTCCCCGACGGGGCCCGCCTCCCGCAGCCGCTGCTCGAACTCGAGAAGGAACTCCTCCAGCGGCCGTTTGTCCTTGGAGGCGTTGAAGATCTGCTTGTCGGCCCAGGGCTGGTAGTGCTCCGACTCGGGGTTCATGAACTCCGGGAGGCGCTCCCCCGGCGGGCTCGGCTCCTCGGGGCTCTCCGGCCCGCGATCTTCCACGGTGCCGAGTATAGGCATGGCCTCAGGCACCATCTGGCAGGTTGGCCGGCCGGAAGATCACCCTCTGGTAGACGAGGAACTTGGCGACCCAGAGCAGGGCGTAGGTGGCCAGGTAGGCTGCCGCGGCCTCGGCCACCCGGGCCGGGTGGGTGCCGGTGGCATGGTCGGCCACGAGGTCAGTGGCCGCCGCGGCGAGCAACATCCCCGCCACCGCCACCGCCCAGTAGAGCATCAGCTGCAGGCCGGCGCGACGGCGGTCGGCGTCCCCCCATATCCAGTAGCGGCTGAGGGCGTACGAGACCATGCCGCCGGTGACGGTCGCGGCCATCGCCGCCGCCGGCGCCGGGAGCAGCCGGACCGCCAGGACCGCGACAAGGGTTACCTCGGAGACCACGGTGGAGATCCCCGAGGTGAGGAGGTAGCGCGAGATCCGCCGGATCCCGGGCGGCAGGCGCAGTCTGCGGACGGTCAGGGTGGCGGCGCCGGCCTGGGCGTTATCGGCGGCGGGACGGGTCCGCGCTGCCAGCGCGCTCATCCCAGGTGTCCCCGGGGCACCTGTGGTCTCGGTCCCCCCGGTGCCCTGCCCTCACCATAGCCGTCCGGGTGTGGCGTGGGGCCACCTCTCCAGCGGGTGTCGATCATTTCCCCTCCTCGCCCTACCTCGATGCCCTCCACGATGACCGCTGGGGCTTGGGCAAGGCTGGGCTCAAGCTGGGGGAAACCTTAAAGCCGCCGGCGGTGCGCACTACACTCGGAAGGAGTCCTAAGAGTCCGCTAGGGGCGGTTGGGGGATATGCCGTGGACCACGTGTTGGCACCGGGGGTGCTGGAGATCGACACCGAGCTCGGCGGGTGGCCCGAGCTGAACGCCGTCTTCCTCATCGACGCCGAACGGCCCTGCCTGGTGGAGACCGGCCCACAGCTGGACGCCCCGCGGGTGCTGGCCGCGCTGACCGGTCACGGGCTGGGCCCCGACCAGCTCGCCTACGTGATCCTCACCCACATCCACCTGGACCACGGAGGGGCGGTGGGGGAGTTCGCCCGCCAGTTCCCCCGCGCCGAGGTGATCTGTCACCCGCGCGGGCTCCGGCACCTGGCCGACCCCACCCGGCTGGTGGCAGCGGCCGCCAACGTGTACGGGCCCCGGCTGGACACCCTGTACGGGCGGATGACCGCGGTCGACCAGGCGCGGCTCCGCCCCGCCGAGGACATGGAGAAGCTGGAGCTGGGGGCCGGCCGCTCGGTCACCCTGGTTCATTCCCCAGGGCATGCCAAGCACCACATCGCGATCCTGGATGACGCCAGCGGGGTGCTCCTGGTGGGCGACGCCGCCGGGGTCAAGGTGCCCGGCGGCGGCCCCCTCCGTCCCGCCACCCCCCCAGACGACTTTGACCTCGAGCTGGCCGTCTCCTCGCTGCGCAAGATGGCGGCCCTCCGGCCGACCCAGCTGGTGCTCACTCACTTCGGGCCCGCCGGCGAACCTCAGGAGGTGCTCGCCGAGGCCGAGGAGACGATGCGCCAGTGGTGCCAGGTGGCCGAGGAGGCTTGGAACGCAGGGCACTCCCTCGATCACATAGAGCGGGCGCTGCTGGAGCGGGCCTACCAGCCGGCGCCGGACCCCAGCCGCCAGCCGGTGGTGGACGCTCTCAACGGCGTCGAGTCCAACGCCGCCGGCATCCTGGGCTGGTTGAGGCGGAGGGAGGCCGGCACCGGGGCCGGCTAGCCGCCCTGCAGGGTGCCGCGCACCGCCGCCGCCGTGTCCCAGATCTGGCGGCGGTGGGAGCGCTCGTGCCCGGCGAGCCACCTGCCGTAGAAGAGGACCGAGCGCTGGAGCGGGCGCCCCGCCCCGGTGACCACCACCGTCCTCTCCCACCCCGCCGCCGGCAGCCGCCGGAGCTGGGGGAGGAGGTCCTGCCGCTGCTCGGTGTAGGCCCGCAGCGAGACGTTGAAGGGCAGGGTGCGGTAGTCGGTTCGCTCCACCCAGGTGAGTGGGTTCACGGCGCGGAGGGGTCCCGGCTCCCCGTCGGCGATCGCCGCCATCGCCCCGCCCCAGACGTCCGCGCACGCCCTGAGATGGGCCAGGAGCTCGACCAGGGACCACTGTCCCGCCCGGGGGGCCGCCTCCGTCTCGGCCGCTGTCAGCGCTTTCGCGGCGGCCGCGATCTCCGCGGGGGCGGCGGCCAGGAGCCCCAGGATCTCGTCCGGTCTCAGCGAGTTGCGGACCATCGGCTCACCTCCCTGGCGCGCAAGTGCCGTGCATCTCGGCCCCGGAGATGCCTCACTGGGGCCTCCGGTGGGCGGCAGGGTCAAGCGTAGCGGGACCCAGGGCGGGCGGTCAGGGGAGGTGGACAGGGGAGCGACGCGGGCCGCAACTTGCGATCGGCGAGATCGGCCCATACAATGCGCCTCATTCGCCCGACTTCGGGCATCCAGTCCAGCGGAGGGGCACCCACATGGCCGTCACCGGTTTCTGCATGAAGTGCAAGACCAGCCGCGAGATCAAAGACCCCCAGCCCACGACCCTCAAGAACGGC
This sequence comes from bacterium, assembly GCA_021791415.1. Classification (GTDB taxonomy): domain Bacteria; phylum Chloroflexota; class Dormibacteria; order Aeolococcales; family Bog-877; genus JAJYXT01. The sequence continues at coordinate 28,262 of JAJYWQ010000050.1, forward strand.
AAGCCGGCCGTGACGGGCAGCTGCCCCGTCTGCGGGACCAAGATCTTCAAGATCGGGAAGGCGGCCTGATCACCGGCTCCGCCGAGCGGGACCCCCGCCTGCGCGGGGGTGCCCGCCGGTGACCGGTGGAGGAGTGGGCGGGGAGGGGCGGCTCCAAGCTCGCCAGCGGCCCCTCGTGGAGACGCTGGCCCGTTGGGTCGAGATACCCTCGGTCAGCACCGACCCCGAGCACGCGCAGGACGTGGCTGGGTCGGCGCGCTTCCTTCGCGATCACGCGCTGAGCTCCGGCATGACCCGCGCCGAGGTCTGGGAGACGGCGGGTCACCCGGCGGTCTTCGCCGAGCGGATCGAGGACCCGGGTCTGCCCACTGTCTTGGTCTACGGCCATCACGATGTCCAGCCGGTGGACCCGCTGGACGAGTGGGAGGCCGCGCCCTTCGTACCGCTGGAGCGGGACGGGCAGCTCCTGGGCCGCGGGACCGCGGACGACAAGGGTCACGTGGTCATGCACCTGGAGGCGATCCGGGGGATCCTGGACTTAGAGGGACGGCTCCCACTCAACCTCAAGATGATCGTGGAAGGGGAGGAGGAGGACGGGTCGGAGCACTTCGACCAGCTGGTGGCCGACCACCGGGCCGATCTGATTGCCGACGTGTGTGTGGTCAGTGACACCGGGATGCTGGCCGAGGACCAGCCCGCGCTCACCGTCGGCCTGAGAGGGCTCGCCTACTGGGAGATCGAGGTCCGGGCCGCCACGACCGACCTGCACTCGGGCGTGTACGGGGGGGCGGTTGTCAACCCCCTCGCCGTCCTGGCCGACCTTCTGGCGGGGCTCCACGACCGAGACGGTCGGGTCGCCGTGGAGGGCTTCTACGACCAGGTCACAGAACTCACCCCCGAGGAGCGCTCCCAGCTGGCCGCTGTGCCCTTCGACGAGGCGGCCTTCCTCTCCGATGTCGGGGCGGCAAAGGGTGGCGAGGCGGGGTACACCACCATGGAGCGGCGCACGGTGAGGCCCACCCTGGAGATCTGCGGCGCCTGGGGCGGCTACCAGGGAGAGGGGGCCAAGACCGTGATCCCGGCCCGGGCCGGAGCCAAGCTCTCCTCGCGCCTGGTCCCCCACCAGCTGGCCCCCCAGGTCACGGCGGTGGTGGAGCGGCACCTCCGGCGAGCGGCCCCCCCGGGTGTGGAGCTCGACTTCCGCCTGATCCACGACGGGCCCTTCGTCCTCACCCCCACCGACCACCCCGCGGTCAGGCTGGCGGCGAAGGCCGTGGAGTCCGTCTGGGGGCGGGCCCCGGCATACATCCGGGAGGGAGGGAGCATCCCCCCGGTGGCCACCCTGGCGGGTGAGCTTCAGCTCCCCTGCGTGCTCTTCGGGGTGGGGCTCCCCGGAGACCGGATCCACGCCCCCAATGAGCGGGTGGTGCTGGGCCAGCTCTTCCGGGGCATGGAGGCCGTGGCCGAGATGTGGCGGCTCTTCGCGAGGGCGGGGAGGAGCGGCCTCAGCCGCTGACCCGCGCCGGCTCGGCCCGCGGCTGGATGGTCAGATCCGGGAGAGGGCGGCTGGTGTAGAGGACGAGCTGGTCTCCCACCTCCAGCACCGAGTCCAGGGGGATCTCCTTGCCCTGCCGCAACAGGAGCAGCAGCCGCTCCTCGCGGAGCTCGGGGGTCTCGGCGACGCGCCGGCCGCCGCCCCCCGGTGGGACGGAGAGCCGCACCACCCCGGCCCGGGATCCGTCCAGCGGGAGCCGCTGGGCGTCGCTGTTGGTGGCCAGCGCGCTGTCGATCTCGTTGAGGATCAGCTCGGTGGCGGACACGGCCACGTCCACCCCCAGCCTCTGGAACAGCTGAACGTTGCTGGGGTTGTTCACCCGGGCCACGGTGTGGGGCACCTTGAACTGCCGCTTGGCCAGCTGGCAGGCCACCAGGTTGTCCTCGTCGTCGCCGGTCACCGCGGCCACCACGTCGGCCCTCTCGATCCCGCTGGTGGCCAGGAACGCCATCTCGTCCCCGTCGCCCACCAGGCAGGCGCAGCTGCCCAGCTGCGCGGAGATCGACGCCGCCCGGGTGCGGTCCTTCTCGATCAGGGCCACCTCGTAACCCGCCCCCAGCAGCCGGTGGGCCAGGTAGTAGCCCACCTTGCCGCCCCCGATCACGATGACGTAGGCGGGGCGGTCACCCACGGCTCGCCACCAGCGACCCGGTGAGCTCCGAGCGGGCCTGGTCGGCCGCCTCCGGCCCCTCCTCGAAGTATGTCCGGGCGACCGCCGCGCCCACCAGCGTGGGGCAGTAGGTGTAGAGGCCCATCTCCCGGTAGACAGCCTCCCGGATGGGGTCGTAGATCCGGGTCATGACCCGGGGGATCTTGAAGATCTCCTTGGCGATCTGGGCCGACATGATGTTGCGGTTGTCGCCGTTGGTGACGGAGACGAACCAATCAGCCCCGGGGGCGCCAGCCTCCTCGAGCACATGCTGGTCGATGCCGTTGCCCAGAACCATCCGTCCGGGGAAGTGGCTGCCCAGGCGGTCGAAGGAGGCCCTGGAGGTGTCCACCACGGTGACATCGTGGCCCGCGGCCGCCAGCTCGCGGGCGAGCACCGACCCCACCCGGCCACACCCCACGATCACGGCCCTCACGACGAGGTGAGTATAGCCCGGCCTCGGGAGCGCTCCCGCGGACGGCTCGAGCGGGCACAATGTGGAGCCGTGGCATCGAGATTCTTCCGCCCTGGGGCGGCCAGCGAGTTGGAGCGCACCGGGGTGCTGGGGCCACGCCGCATCGTGGTCCCCGTCCAGGGGGTCCTGGTCGATGAGGATGCCCTGCGCGCCGCCTGCCGGCTGGCCCGCCCGGCCCGGGCCCAGGTCCTGGTGCTCACCGTCCTGGAGGTGCCCCGGCACCTCCCGCTCTCGGCCACTCTGGGGGAGGAGCTGGGGGTGGCCGAGGAGATGCTGGCCAGGATGGAAGAGCTGGCCGCCAAGCTGGGGACCAAGGTGGAGACCGAGGTCCTGCAGGCCCGGGACGCGGGCCCGGCCATCGTCGACGAGGCCCGGCGCTGGGGAGCGGACCTGGTGGTGGTCGGGCTGGGCGCCCCCGCCCAGTTCGGCGAGTTCACCCTGGACCGCGCCGGCCAGGAGCTGCTCAACCGGGTTCACTGCCGGCTGGTGATGATCCGCGAGGAGCTGGAGGCGGAGGCGCAGATGCGGGCGGTGGCGGTTCGCGAGGGACCGGACTGACCGCTCTCGATCAGCCCGCGGCGGCGCGGCGCCGGCGCACCAAGACCCATGCCACGTAGGCGAGAAGTCCGACCAGGACCAGCCCCCCGGCGATCAGCAGTCCCCGGCCGGCCAGGTGGAGGATCGCCCGGTAGTGACTTCCCAGAGCGTCCCCCACCGAGGTCACTGTGGTGCACCAGACCAGGGCGCCCAGGAGCATGGCTGGGTAGAAGACACGGGGGGGGATGGCCGCGATCCCCGCGGCGTAGGAGGCGAGGTTGCGGGCGAAGGGGATCACCCGGGTGAGGAAGACCCCGATCCCGCCCCGGCGACGCACCCGGACGGCCGCGTGGTCGAGGCGCTCGGGGGAGATCCCGACCCGGCCGGCGATCCTGATGACCACCGGCCTTCCCAGGGCGTATCCGATCTGGTAGGAGACGGTCGCCCCGATCGCCGAGCCCAGGGTGGCGCAGAGGATGAGCGGGACCAGGGACACCGATCCCCGGTGGGCCAGGAAACCCAGGGTCAGCAGCACCGCCTCGTCCGGGAGGGGAAGGCCGACCGACTCCCCGGCCAGCCAGAGGAGGACGAAGGCGTATACCCCGAGCGGCGGGAGGTGGGTGAGCTGGGTGAGGATCTGGCTCACCGGCAGCTCAGCCCCGCAGAGCGGAGGCGGCCGCCGACTACGCCTCCTCGAGGTCGCCGGGCGGCGCCACCCCGGCTATGGAGCCGACCAGGTCGGAGTCCTCAAGACGCATCAGGATCACCCCCCTGGTCTGGCGGCCGGAGATCCTGATCCCCTCGAGGGGGATGCGGATGATCTGGCCCTTGGTGCTGATCAGCATCAGCTCCTCGGAGAGATCCTGCACCATCCTGGTCCCCACGATCTCCCCCACCTTGGAGATGGCGTGCTGGTCCAGGGTGTACACCCCCTGGATGGCCCGGTTCTTGATCGGGTAGTCGGCGACCGGGGTGAGCTTGCCATACCCCCGCTCGGTCACCACCAGCACATGGCCGCCGGGGCGGATTAGGTCCATGCCGGCCAGCAGGTCACCAGCTTGCAGGCGCACCCCGGTCACCCCCTGGGTGTCCCGCCCCATGGGCCGCACCTGGCGTTCCGAGAAGCGCAGCGCCTTGCCTCGGCGGGTCACCAGCAGGATCTCGTCGCCGCCATTGCTGACGGCCACCCAGTTGAGCTCGTCGCCCTCGCTGAGGTTCATGGCGATCAGCCCGTTGCGGCGCACGGCGGAGTAGGCCGAGGCGGGTGTCTTCTTGATGTGGCCCCGGAGGGTGGCCATGACCATGAAGGTCTCCTCGGAGTAGCCGTCCACCGAGAGCATGGAGGTGACCCGCTCCCCCTGGTCCATCTCCAGGAGGTTGATGACCGCCGTCCCCTTGGCCTGGCGGCTCACGTCGGGGATCTCATGGGTGCGGAGCCGGAAGACCCGGCCGCGGTTGGTGAAGAACAGCATGTCGGAGTGGGTGGAGGCCACCTGCAGGAACTCCACGTAGTCCTCGTCCCCCACCCGCTTGGCTCCCACCACCCCCTTGCCGCCCCTGCGCTGCGAGCGGTAGTCGGTGGCCGGGGTCCGCTTGATGTAGCCCCGGCGGGTCAGGGTGACCACCACCTGCTCGCGGGGGATCAGGTCCTCCTCGTTGAGCTCGATGTCCCCGTGGCTGATCTCGGTCCGGCGGGCGTCGCCGTACTTGCGCCGGAGGGTGAGCAGCTCCGCGCGGACCACCGCCATCAGGTTGGCCCGGCTGGAGAGGATCTCCTCCAGCTCGGCGATCCGCTCCATCAGCTCCCGGTGCTCCTGTTCCAGCCGCTCCCGCTCCAGGCGGGTGAGGCGGCCGAGGCGCATGTCCACGATCGCCTTGCTCTGGCGGTCGGTCAGCCCGAAGCGCTCTTCCATCTGGCGCTGGGCGGTGACCTCGTCCGGGGCGGCGCGGATCAGGCGGATCACCTCGTCCAGGTTCTGCAGGCAGATCCGCAGCCCCTCCACGATGTGGGCCCGCTCCCGCGCCCGCTCCAGCTCGTGCTGGGTCCGCCGCTCCACCACCTCCCGACGGTGTTCCAGGTAGTGCTGCAGCAGAGAGCGCAGCGAGAGCACCTGGGGGCGCCCGTCCACCAGCGCCAGCAGGATGCAGGTGAACGAGGACTGCAGCTGGGTGTGCTTGTAGAGGTTGTTGAGGACGGTATAGGGGCGGGCGTCGCGCTTCAGCTCGATAACCAGCCGGGTGCCCTCCCGCCGCCCGGTCTCGTTGCGCAGGTCGGCGATCCCCTCCAGCTTGCGCTCGTTGACAAGTTCGGCGATGGTCTGGAGCACTCGGCTGGGGTTCACCTGGTAGGGGAGCTCGCTGACGATGATCTGCTCCCGGCCGCTCTTGGACTCCTCGAAGGTGACCCGCGCCCGCTGGACCACCCGGCCGTGGCCGGTGCCGTACACCTGGGGGAGGTCCTTGCCGTAGATGATCCCGCCGGTCGGAAAGTCGGGGCCGGGGATGAGCCGCATCAGCTCCTCGGTCGAGGCCTCGGGGTTGTCGATCAGCCGGACCAGCCCGTCGCAGACCTCGGAGAGGTTGTGGGGAGGAATGCTGGTCGCCATCCCCACGGCGATCCCGGCAGCGCCGTTGACCAGCAGGTTGGGCAGCGCGGAGGGCAGGACCGCGGGCTCCTGCTTGGTGGCCGAGTAGTTGTCCACGAAGTCGACGGTCTGCTTGTCGATGTCGGCCACCATCTCGGCGGCGATGGGGGCCATCCGCGCCTCCGTGTACCGGTAGGCGGCGGCGGGGTCCCCCTCGGGGGAGCCGAAGTTGCCCTGGCCGTCCACCAGCGGATAGCGCATGACCCAGGGCTGGGCCAGACGGACCAGGGTGTCGTAGACCGAGATGTCGCCGTGGGGGTGGTAGTTCTTCAGAACCTCGCCGACGATGGCGGCGCACTTCTGGTGCGAGGCGCCGGGGGTCATCCCCTGCTCCTGCATGGCGTAGAGGATGCGGCGCTGGACCGGCTTGAGGCCGTCCCGGACGTCGGGCAGCGCCCTGGCCACGATCACGCTCATGGCGTAGACCAGGTACGACTCCCGCATCTCGCTGACCAGCTCCACCCCGCGGAGCTGGCCCGCGCCGCCTCCCTGGCCCTCAGCCATCACTTACTCCCTACAACCCCAGCGCGGCGGGCTCAGCGCGACGCAGCCCGGTCATGCCGGCCAGCGCCCCGGAGCGCACCGCCCGCGCCGCGCCCGCCACCGCCGCCGCCACCGCCACCCGGTCGGAGCGCCCGTGCCCGATGTAGACCAGCCCCGAGACACCCAGCAGGGGTGCCCCGCCCACCGCCCTCCAGTCCAGCCGCCGGTGCATCCGACGCAGCCCGGGAAGCAGCATGAGGGCGCCCAGTCGGGCCAGGGGCCCCCGGGTCAGCTCCGAGCGGAGGGTTCCCACCACCCCCTCCGCCACCCCCTCGGCGGTCTTGAGGGCGACGTTGCCGACAAAGCCGTCACACACCACGACATCGAGCTCCCCGGAGAGCAGCTGGGTGCCCTCGACCGGGCCCGCGTAGTTGAGCCCCAGCTCCCCCAGGAGCCGGTGCGCCTCCTGGACCACCTGGTTTCCCTTGGTGGGCTCGGTGCCGTTGCTGAGCAGCCCGATCCGGGGCCTGGCCTTCCCCTCGGCCAGCTGCACGTACCGGCTCCCCATCTGGGCGAACTGGGCGAGCCATTCCGGCTTGCAATCCACCTGGGCTCCCGCGTCCACCAGCCAGGTCACGCCCTGGGGGCCGGGGAGCGGGGTGGCGATCGCCGGGCGGGAGATCCCGGGGAGCCGGCCCAGCCCCACCAGGGCGGCCGCCATGGCGGCGCCGGAGTGGCCGGCGGTGAAGAGGGCATCAGCCTGCCCCTCGTGGACCAGGGCCACACCGACCCCCACGCTGGAGCGGGGCTTGGCCCGCACCGCCTGAGCCGGGTGGGCGTCCATGGGGATCGCCCCCTCGGAGGGCGCCAGCTCCAGGCGGGGCAGCGAACGGCCGGCCAGGGTCGCTGCCAGCTCCGGCTCCTGTCCCACCAGGGTCAGGTGGAGGTCAGGGTCCCGGGCGAGCGCCAGGAGGCTGCCCTCGACCAGCTCCAAGGGGGCGTGGTCGCCGCCCATGGCGTCCACCGCCACCACCGGCTCGCTGGTGCTCAAATGTCCAGGTTCCGCACGGTCTTGGCGTGGGCCTGGATGAAGCGCTTGCGCGGCTCCACCGCCACCCCCATGAGCCGGTCGAAGATGTCGTCAGCCCGGATCGCGTCCTCCACCTCGACCTTGAGCAGGACCCGCTTCTCGGGGTCCAGGGTGGTGTCCCAGAGCTGCTCGGCGGTCATCTCCCCGAGCCCCTTGTAGCGCTGCACCCGGGACTTCTCCCCCATCTCCTTGACCGCAGCCCGGAACTCCTCCTCGCTGTAGCACCAGCGCACCTGCTTGCCCCTCTCGACCCGGAAGAGGGGCGGCTGGGCGATGAAGAGGTGCCCGTCCAGGATCACCGCCTGGAGGTGGCGCCAGAAGAAGGTCAGCAGCAGGGTGCGGATGTGGGAGCCGTCCTCATCGGCGTCGGCCATCAGGACCACCCGGTTGTAGCGCAGCTTGCTCAGATCGAAGCGCTCGCCCACCCCGGTGCCCAGGGCGGTGATCAGGTTGCGGATCTCCTCATGCTGGAGGATCTTGTCCTCCCGGGCCTTCTCCACGTTGAGGATCTTCCCTCTCAGCGGCAGGATCGCCTGGTAGCGGCGGTCCCTCCCGCCCTTGGCCGTGCCACCGGCGGAGTCCCCCTCCACGATGAAGATCTCGCAGAGATCGGGGTCGCGCTCCGAGCAGTCCGCCAGCTTGCCGGGCAGGGTGGCTGACTCCAGGAGCGACTTGCGCTGGACCAGCTCCCGGGCCCGGACGGCCGCGGCCCGGGCGCGGGCGGCGGTGAGCGACTTCTCCACGATCCGCTTGGCGTCGGCGGGGTTCTCCTCCAGGTACTGGCCCAGGGCCTCGCTGACCACCGCGGAGACCTGCCCGGCCATCTCGGAGTTGCCCAGCTTGGTCTTCGTCTGGCCCTCGAACTGGGGCTCCTGGAGCTTCACCGAGAGCACCGCGGTCAACCCCTCCCGGACATCCTCTCCGCTCAGGTTCTGGTCGTTCTCCTTGAGGATCCCGGCCTTGCGGGCGTAGCGATTGAGGCTGGCGGTGAGCGCTGCCCGAAACCCGGTGAGGTGGCTGCCCCCCTCCACCGTGTTGATGTTGTTGGCGTAGGCCAGGACATGCTCGGTGAAGGTGTCGTTGTACTGCACGGCCAGCTCCACCGAGTTCCCCTCGACCTCCCGCTCCACGTACATCGGGCGGCCCTGGACCACCCCCCGGCCGCGGTTCAAAAAGCGCACGAAGGCCTCGATCCCGCCCTCGAAGTAGAAGTTGGACTCCTGCGCCGGCTGCTCGCGTTCGTCGAGGAGGCGGAAGTGCACCCGCTTGTTCAGGAAGGCCAGCTCCCGGAGCCGGTTGGAGACGGTCTCGGCCCGGAACACCAGGGTGTTCTTGAAGATGAGGGGATCGGGCCAGAAGCGGACCATGGTCCCCCGCCTCCCCTCGACCGGGTCGCGCTCCGACTTGAGCTCCGTCGCGGGGAGGCCCCGGCGGTACTCCTGGTGGTGCACCCGGCCATCCCGGTAGACCTCCACGCGCACCCGCTCGGAGAGGGCGTTCACCACCGACAGTCCCACCCCGTGCAGGCCCCCGGAGACCTTGTAGCCGCCTCCCCCGAACTTGCCGCCGGCGTGCAGCTTGGTCATCACCACCTCGAGAGCCGGCCGGCCGGTCTGCTGGTGGATGTCGACGGGGATGCCCCGCCCGTTGTCGATGACCTGGCAGGAGCCGTCAGCCCCCAGCGTCACCTCGATCTCGTTGCACTCCCCCGCCAGTGCCTCGTCGACGCTGTTGTCGATGATCTCGTAGACCAGGTGGTGAAGTCCGGCCACGTCGGTGTCCCCGATGTACATGCCGGGGCGTCTCCTGACCGGCTCGAGCCCCTCCAGCACCTGGATCTGGTCGGCCGAGTACCCGTCACCGTCCGAGCTGGGGCGCGCCCTCCGGCTGGCCCGCCGAGGCGGTCGCGGCGGCTCCCCGGCCGCCCCCGGGGCCGGCTCTATGGGCAGCCAAAGTTCGCTCTCGGGATTCTCGGGATCTGTCACCTTCCCTCCTTGAGGGACAACGGGCCGGCCACTTGGGGCGCCGCCCACGGGTCGCGACGCTGCCTGGGAAGGGCGTCAGACCCAGCGGAGACCACGCCTAATTCTACCAGTCCGAACTCGCCCCCCACCGCGGCCGGGCACCGCGGGAGACGGTCCGGGGACGGGCTCTGGTGACCATGGAGGAGAACTCGCACCGGGCCAAGGAGGCCTTACTGGACGCTCTCCCCGGGGCCATCGACGTCCCGGCCCCTAGGGAAGCGAATGGGGAGCCGGGGCCCGGATCCTCCACGGGTGGGCGGGCCCTGATGCGGAGGAGTTGCGGATGGTCCTCGGCGAGGTCGCCGGCACCTTCGGCGACGAGTGCGCCCGGTTGGGGGTCGCCTGCATTCGGTGGCTGGATGCCCTCGTGGTGGTGAGCCGCCGCGAGCTCCTGCGGGTCGCGGCCCACGGCCAGGTCACCATAGTCGACGTCCGGCCGCGGTAGGAGCGCCTGCTGGGGCACATGTTCCTGGCCGTCTCCGTTCGGCTCTGGCCGAGTTTGCGGCGGACGAGCCGCAACTGGTGGTGGCCAGCGGAACCTGGACAGCGGCGGACGGACAACCGGCCAGGGCGAGTCGTCCCCGAGGTTGGGCGGAGCTGTGGGAACAATCGGCTCCCAGGAGAGACGCGGTGAGGTTCGGCGAGGATGCCGCGGCGATTCTTCAGCCCTGCCGCCTGAGGGGCTCTGCGTGGACGCCGGGTCCTCGCCGGGCCCTCTCTTGCCGGCACTGGCGGGGCTCCGGGCCCCCTTCGAGCAGGCGGGTGCGCTGCTCGCCCACGCGACGGTAGTGAGCCGCGCCCTGCTTCACGTGACGCCTCCCCGCCGCCGGACGAACGCCACCAGCTGGACCCGGGGCCCGGACGTCGCCGGGTCCAGCTGGAGGCCTCCCCCCCGCGGCGGACCGATTCGCGGTATGGTTGGCACGACAAGCGGCCCGCCGGTTGCGGCTGGGCCCGCGGCTCATCTGACCGGAGCGCCGGCCGGGAGCCACCAAATTCAAGCCTTGGCAATTTCAAGCCATCGGTACGCTGCGGAGGAAGTGGCGCCCTGACGCCCCCCAATCTGACCCTGGAGCGCCTGCATCTGGTGGTCCCAGAGAAGTCGCAGGCCATGTCCTTCCTTGAGGCCCTGAACGGCCACGGTGAGGGTGATGCCCGGCTTCACTTCGCCGAGCAGCTCGCCGAGGTCGGTGAGTTCGCGGTCGTCCCGGCGGGCTCAGACGCCACCGGGGTAACCCTGCTGCTTCCCGGCCTGGACGTGAGCTGCGTTCCGGTGCACCGGGCCCGCACCGCCCCGGAGAGGGAGGCTCTCAAGGTGGAGTCCGTCAGACCGGCGCCGCCGGACCGGGACGGGCCGGGACGGACGGCCATCATGATCCGCTGCTCCAGCGCCCTGGTCTCGGCCAAGGAGGGCGAGCCCAGCGACACCTTCCACCTGCTGCGCCTGGCCCGCCTCGCCCACCGCTCCAAGGAGCCCGACCCGATACTGCTGCAGACCCTGGCGCTGGTGGATGGACTGGAGGCGGCCGAGCGGGGGCGGGCCTCGACCCAGCGGACACCCTTTGAGGCGGTGACCGAACTGTGGCGGTGCCGCCAGTGCCGGGGCCTGTGGCGCCCGGATCGGGACGAGCGCTGTCCCTCGTGCGGACGTGAGATCCAGGAGCAGGACCGCCGCCGCCCAGAGCCGGGAAGGCTGGAGTTCCAGGTCCCCAAGGACCACCCCATCGCCCTCACCGTGGACGCGGCGGTGATGGTGGAGCCCGAGGACGAGCCTCACTATCTCGGCCGGGTGACCAGGATCGATCACCGTCGCCACCTGGTGGAGGTGGCGTGCAAGGCCTACGAGTCCCCGGGCGAAGTTGGCTGGATCACCCCCTCCTTCAACAAGCAGCTCTACCAGGCCAAGCGCGCCACCCTCGCCTCGATCGCCGCCGGTGACGCTCGCAGCCTGCTCCTGGCCCAGCTCCTCATCGACCCCAAGGCCGTATACGCGCCGGCCGCCCCCCCCCGTCCCGACTGGGTCACCCCCTCGATGCACAGCAACCCCGCCCAGGACCGGGCCATCGGGATCATGGTGGCGCTGGACGCCGGCCAGGCGGCCCTGATCCAGGGCCCCCCCGGTACGGGCAAGACCACGGTGATCGTGGAGGCCATCAAGCATCGGCTGAGGGAGCGGCCTGACGAACGGATCATGGTCTGCTCGCACAGCAACCTGGCGGTGGACAACGCCCTGGAGCGGCTGGCCGGCACGCCGGGCCTGAGGGCGGTCCGGGTGGCCAAGGCCGAGCGGGTGAGCTCCACCGTGGACGCCTTCCGGGTCGAGGATGAGGACGACGAGCGGCTGGTGTCCGCCAACGTGGTCTTCGCCACCTGCGCCACGGCGGCCACCTCGTCCGTCACCGCCGACGAGACCTTCGACCTGGTGATCCTCGACGAGGCCAACAAGGCCCGCATCGACGAGGCACTGCCGTGCCTGCGGCTGGGAGCCGCCCTGGTGCTGGTCGGGGACCACAAGCAACTTCCGCCCGTGGAGGACGACGCGATCTACCAGATCGTGGAGGACCGCCCCGACCTGGAGGCCATCGTAGACACCAGCCTCTTCGAACGCTGTTGGGAGGGGGGTGTCCCGGATCGGGCCCGCTGCCTTCTGGTGGAGCAGCACCGGATGCACCCAGAGATCGCCCAGTACATCAGCTCGGCCAGCTACGACAACCTCCTGGAGAACGCTCCCGAGGTCCTGGAGTACCCCTACCTCACCCGGAGGCCCTTCCCTGTCGCCCTGCACATGGTGGACACCGCCGGCCTCCGGGGCGGACGTGAGCGCCGGGGGGCCGGGGGCGCACTCCGCAATGACGCGGAGGTCAGGGTGTGCGCCCAGGTGGTCCGCCTCCTGGACGAGCGCGTCGACCCCCAGCTGTCCCTGGCGGTGATCGCCATGTACGCCGACCAGGTGGACCGCCTGCGGCAGTCGCTGAGCCGGCGCCACTTCCGCCGCCCGGTGAAGATCGACACGGTGGACTCCTTCGAGGGCCGGGAGGAGGACATGGTGGTGATCTCCCTGGTGCGCAGCAACGAGCGCGGGCGCATCGGCTTCCTACGAGTGCCCAACCGGCTCAACGTGGCCATCTCCCGGGCCCGGCGGCTGGTGGTCTGCGTGGGCGATGCCGACACCCTGCGGTCTGGGGAGGAGAGCATGTACGGGCGGCTCGTTGAGGCGGCCAGGGCCTGCGGCGGGTACCTGCGCGCCACCGACCTGCTCGGGCCCAGGGTGCGCCCCGGTCGGCCCGTTCCCCGGCGCGCCGAAGGTGAGGAGGCCGGGCTGCCCGCCGGGCCCCGCCGGCACCGGCGTAGGCGACGGCGGCCGGCGGTCCCGGGGGAGGTTGCCGCCACCACCGTCCCCGGGGAGGCACCCCCGGCAGGGGTGCGCAAGCGCCGCCGGAGGAGGCGGCGGCCCGCGTTCGGGCCGGACGGCCAGCCGGTCGCCAGCGCCGCATCCCCACCTGGAACGGTGGCCGCACCTCCCCGGCGGCGGCGGCGCCGACGTCGGGGAGGCGGAGCGGGTGGCCCCGGCCCCGCGGCGCCGGAGGGGACGTCGACCGAGGGAGGTGCGCCATGAGCGAGTCGCAGGTCCGTTCGTTGTTCGTGGCGGGCGCCGGGCTGATGGGGTCGGGAATCGCCCAGACCGCCGCCCAGAAGGGCTTCGCGGTCCAGCTCTTCGATGCCCTCCCCGGCGCGGCCGGGCGGGCGATAGGACAGATCCGCCAGCGCCTGGAGCGGGCAGAACAGCAGGGCAAGGCCGTACCGGGGACTGCGGCCTCGTGCCTCCAGCACCTCCACGAGGTGGAGATCCCGGTCCCCGAGGCGAGCACGGAGGTGGTGATCGAGGCGATCACCGAGCAGCTGGACGTCAAGCTGCAGTTCTGGACGGGGATGGGGGGCAGTTGCGCTCCGGGGGTGCTCTTCGCCAGCAACACCAGCTCCATCCCCATCACCCGCCTGGCGGCCGCCAGCGGCCGTCCGGAGAGGTTCATCGGGATGCACTTCTACAGCCCGGTGCCGGTGATGGAGCTGGTGGAGCTGGTGCCCGGGCTGGCCACCTCCCCGGAGACTTACTCGGCGATCGAGGAGCTGGGACTGCAGTTGGGCAAGCGGCCGGTGCGCTCAGCCGACTCCCCCGGCTTCATCGGCAACCGCATCCTGATCCCCTTCCTCAACGAGGCCATGCGGGCGCTGCAGGAGGGCGTGGGCAGCGCCGAGGACATCGACCAGGTGGCCAAGCTGGGGTTCCGCCACCCCATGGGCCCGCTGGAGCTGGCCGATTTCATAGGGCTGGACGTGGTCCTGGGCATCTGCCGGGTCATGCACGAGGGGCTGCACGACCCCCGGTACGCCCCCCTGCCAATCCTGGAGCGCATGGTCGAGGCCGGGCGGCTGGGACGCAAGAGCGGACGGGGCTTCTACGACTACGGCGGCTGAACTTCCTCGAGGGCTCGGCTGCCGCAGAGCCGGTCCCGGGGACCGCCCACCTCCGGATCGCAGGTAGCTCTCGGGCTCCCCGCCCGGAGACCTGGCCGCCTGCCGCCCCGCCGTGTCTGAGGATGGGCAGGTCAGCCGAACCCGTCGGACCTCCCAGTGGCGTGTGAGGGTGGCCGGAGAGCGCTTGCTGGGGCCGGTGGGCACGCCCAACCGGAGCGCAGGGTCATCTCTGCAAGGGCGTCGACAACCGTCGGGTGAGCGTCCGAGGAGTCGCCCTAGGGCGCCAGCCGCTCCGCCAGGAACTGAATCCCCACGGGATAGCGGTACTCGATTCCTCCGTGCCCGCCCTCGAAGAGTTCGACCCGCACGTCCCCCAAACCCGCGCGCCTCAGCTCCGCCGCCACCGCCGTGGCCCCGACCTCCAGGCTGTACTCGTCGTGCCGCCCGCCGTCCAGGTAGGCCGCCTTGAGGCTCTTGGCCGTGCCGGGGTCGGCGGCCACCATCCGGACCGGGTCCTTCTCCAGCCACCGGGCCCACACCTCCGGGCGCATGGCCCCCGTGGCCAGGTCGAAGGGCAGCTCCGGCGTTCCGTCGGGGGCGGCGGAGTAGCAGGCCGCCATGCAGTAGGAGTTGACGAGGACCCCGTCCTCGGGCCGGCTGGTCCCCTCCCGCGAGCGGAAGTCGCTCCAGAACCGCTCAAAGGAGCCCTGGTAGTTGTCCCGCAGGGCGCGCACCACCTGGGGGAACTCGGGGAGGTAGCAGTACTCGAAGAGGGCGTCCCCGGCGTGGCTGGCGAAGGCGCTGAAGAGGTCGGGGCGCAGAAGTGGGGTGACCATCGCCCCGTAGCCGCCGCTCGACTTGCCCGCCACCCCCCGGTGCTCGCGGGCGGCCAGGGTCCGGAACTCCCGGTCGACCAGGGGCACCACCTCGTCGCAGAGGTAGGTGTGGTACCTGCCGGTGCCCGCGGAGTCGAGGAACTGGCTCCCTCCGAGGGAGGTCCAGCAGTCCACGAACACCAGAAGACATGGCGGGGTGGCAGGGTCGCTGAGCAGCCCGTCGTACAGCTCAAGGGGCGTGCGGCGGAAGGCTGAGCGATTGCGCCACATGTCGATCTGCCCGGTCATCCCCTGAAGCAGGTAGACGACAGGGAATCGCCGGCCGGTGTCCTGCTGGTAGGCGGGTGGGAGGTACACCCAGAGGGGCCGGCGAGACGGATCGTGCAGGTGGTTGCCCTCCAGCGCCCGGCTGGTCAGGACCAGTTCCACCAGCTCTCCGCGGAGTGGATGAGCCCACGGTGGACCCTCGTACCGCCCTCTCTCAAGTAGCGGCGGACGACCGGGTTCCCCGGCGGCGAAGTCCTGGCCCACCCCCTGAGGATAGGGCGTGACAGCAGGCGCGGTCGAGTGCCCGTCGGTCGCGCACAAGGCGAGACCCAAGCCGAGCCCGGAGAGCGGCGAGGCTCGGTGACCGGGCGGACACCCCTTACGCGGGTCGCGAGGGCTCGATGCCCGCCGCCTGCCGGCGATGGGGGGAGGAGCGCCGCGGCGCCTGGACTGTGTCGGCGTCAGGCGCCGCGGGCGGCTCCAGGACTTGGCTGGGGGCGGCCCCCAGAACTCAGTCGGGTGTGGGAACGAAGCTGGGCCGGCCCTTCCCGGCCGAGGTCGGCAGGGAGGCGGGGCGACCCTTCCCGGGTGGGGTGGGGAGGGAGCTGGGACGGCCGTGCCCCTTTGGCGACGGCATGGGATTGGGAGTGCCTGACGCGTTGGCATGCGCAGCCCGCTCCGTCTGGCCGTGGGTCTTGGCGATGGCGCTGATGCATCGGCCCACGTTGTGCTGGCCCTCCGACCCCGGGGTCATCCCTCCGCCCGACGGCAGGTACTGGGCCTTGCACCCGTTGGGCCCTTGAAGGGCTGCCACCACGTCCTGCCCCCAGGTCACGGGGCTGACGCTGTGGGTGACCAAGGTGGCGGCGGTGCCTCCCCCGACCGCGGCCGCGGCCAGCGTGATACCGGCCGCCGCCTTGAGTGAGAGACCGGCGAGAAACTGGGGCAGCAGCGACATATGGCGTCCTCCCTGCAGCGCCAGGGAGCGGTACCGTGGCGCCGGCGGCGCCAGCCGCCCGACGTTCAACTGCTGCTGGTGGAGCTCTTGCGCCAGCAGCCGGTCGAGGTCCGGACCGCTACTTCCCTGGGGCATCTTCACCAGAGGAAACGCCCCTGGTCGACGTATCAACCATCCCAGCTCCATACTCACTTCCCAGCCGAGCCCGGAGCCGGGCCTTGGCGGCGGCCAGCCGGGAAGCCACCGTCTGCTCGGGGACCCTGAGGGCGACGGCTATCTCCCGATTGGAGTAGCCGTGAAGGTGGCGCAGGACGATCACCGCAGCCTGCTTGGGGGGGAGGCCGGCCAGCTCCCTCGTGAGGACCGATCCCTCCGGGGCGGTGGGGTCAGGACCAGCTGCCGGCAGGCCGAGCCGCCGCACCAGCTCACCGACCTGGCGCAACCGCTCGCGGCGGCGATGGGAGACGGCCACGTTGATGGCGATCCTATGGAGCCAGGCTTCCGCCGGCGCCACCTCCCGCCATCTCGGCCAGGCCCTGTAGGCCCGCACGAAGGCCTCCTGAGCGCAATCTTCGGCGGCCTCGCGGTCGTGCAGCATCCCCACCAGGGTCGCCAGGATCCGGGGGTACGCCACCCGGTAGAGGCGGTCGAAGTCCTCGTCGTTCCCGGGCCGGTACGGCGCGGCTCCGGGCTCCCCGGACGGCGGGTCGGGCGGAGCCGCTGGGGTGGTCAACGAGCGCGGGCCATCGCCATAGAAACGCTCCAGCTTCCCAGTTCACCCAGGATGGGTCAGTCGAGAAGTGGAACAAAGCGGCAGGGCCCGAGCGCCTCTCGGTGCCACTCTCCGCCGCCGCCAAGGCGGAGCCGCACCAGCTCCTGCTCCTCCGGGCCACCGAGGGGCGCCAGGAAAGCGCCACCCTGGGCCACCTGCGCGAGGAGCGCCTCGGGCACCGTCCCAGCCGCGGCCGAGATCACCACCGCCTGGAACGGGGCCCGGTCCGGGGCCCCCCTGCGGCCATCCTGGCAGCGCACCTCGACCTTCCCCACCCCTGCCCGGCTCAGGTTGTGACGGGCGGTCGCGGCCAGCTCGGGGATGAGCTCCAGGGTCACCACCTCGGAAGCTCCCGCGGCGCGGAGCACCGCGGCCATGTAGCCGCTCCCGGCACCCACCTCCAGCACCCGGGCTCCCGAGAGCGGCAGCAGCGCCGCCACCATCACCCCCACCATCTCCGGCTGGGAGCAGGTCTGCCCCCAGCCGATCGCCAGCGGCCGGTTCTGGTAGGCGAGCGGCTGCTCCCGGGCCGGCAGGAAGAGCTCCCGCGGGACCCGGCGCAAGGCCGCCCTCGCCGCCGGAGGGAGGACCGGCGCGAGCCGCTCCCACAGCTGCTCGCGCTCCGCCCTCAGCCGGCGCTCAGGATCTGGAGGCAGTGGTTGACGTCCTCGCTGTAAAGGTCGGTTGGCACCCGGGCCGGGACCGCGCCCCGCCCCACGGGCATGAAGAAGCCGTACTGGGGGGTGGGGTTGACCAGCGCCAGCGGGATGCCCCGGCGCACCGGGGGAAAGACGGCCAGGAGCCAGACGGCGGCCCCGGGGTTGACGTCCGCCGAGCAGAGGTCCAGCCGGTTGCTGGAGAGGACCAGGATCGGCCGGATCGGGTCGTAGTAGCTGAGCTGCACCTGGCTGCGGGCCCCTGCGGGCACCAGGTGCAAGGTGCCGCCGTTGGCGGCGGTGGTCTCCAGCACCACCTGGGTGAGGCCGACGCCGCAGGTGGACGCCCCCGGGTTCCGGGCCAGGGCCACCACCTCCAGCAGTGGACCCAGCCCCGCCAGCTGGCGTGCGTCCCGGGCCTCGGGCCCGGAGAGGAGGGGGAGGATGTCGGCCAGGGGCACCTGGCGGCTGTAGTAGAAGGCGATGCTGCTGTGATCCACGTAGAAGCCGCCGTCGGGGCTGCAGGCGGCACTCCCCTCGCTCACCGGCCGGGCGTGCGAGCTGACCGGGAGCTGGCCGGTCAGCGCCCGCTGAGCGCCGGCGGCGCTGGTGACGCCGGCCCCGCAGGCCGAGAGGGTGAGGGCCAGCAGAACCAACGCCCCCACCCCCCGTCGGGGGAAGAACACGGCTACGGCCGCCCCCCCGGGGCGGGAGATCCGGCGAGCAGCTCCGAGCGGGTGAAGATGGCCCGGAGCCGATGGCCGGCGGCCTCCACCCGCTCCCGGCCGCCCTCCTCCCGGTCCAGCAGGGTGTACAGGCATACCACCCGGGCGCCCGCCGCCTGCACCCGCTCGGCGGCCGCGAGCAGTGAGCCGCCGCTGGTGAGGGCGTCGTCGACGACGGCCACCGGCTGGCCCGGGGTCGGGGGAGGGCCGGCGAACTCCCCGCCCACCCCGTGCTCCTTGGTGCCCTTGCGGACGATGAACGCCGCCACCCGCGGGCCCCCGTCCAGGGCGCTGCAGAGCGCGACGGCGGTGACCATGGGGTCTGCGCCCAGGGTGGGCCCGCCAACCGCCTGTGCGCCATCCTCGCGGGCGAACTCCAGCAGCGCCCTCCCCACCAGGAGGGCCCCGACCGGGTCCAGGGTCACCAGCCGGCCGTCGAAGTAGTAGGGGCTCCGACGGCCACTGGTCAGGAGGAAGTCCCCCACCCTGAAGGCCCGGTCCAGCATCAGCCGGAGAAGCGTCTGCCGCTCCTCGGCGCTGAGCGGCATCAGCCGCCGGTCGGGGGCCGCCAGCGCAGCACCAGGTGGCGCGCGGCGCGCACCTCGTCCACCCGCCCGACCGGGGCCTGGTGCGGCGCCGAGAGCAGGGCCTCGGGGTCCCGTCCCCCCTCCTCCACTATCAGGCGCACTACCTCCGCCAGGTCGTCAAGGGAGCGCTTGGACTCGGTCTCGGTCACTTCGAACATCATCGCCTCGGGGACGGTGCTGGGGAAGTAGACGGTGGGCGGATGGACCCCGTAGTCGATCATCCGCTTGGCGATGTCCAGGGCCCTCAGCTCCCGGTGGGCCGAGCGCTTGGGAGTGGCCACGAACTCATGGAAAGTGTCGGTCTCCAGCTGGGTGGGCAGGACCTGGCGCAGGCGGGCGCGCAGGTAGCGGCTGTTGAGCACCGCATCCCGGGCGACCTCTCCGATCTCGTTCCCATAGGCCAGGATGTAGGCATACGCCCGGACCAGCATCCCGAAGTTGCCGAAGTAGGCCCGGACCTTGCCCACGCTCTGGGGGAGGTCGGAGTCGAGGAGGTAGCCGTCCCCCTGGCGGCGGATCCTCGGGACGGGGAGGTAGGGCTCCAGCTCGGCCCGCACCCCCACCGGACCGGCGCCCGGCCCGCCCCCGCCGTGAGGCGTGGAGAAGGTCTTGTGGAGGTTCAGGTGGACCACGTCGAAGCCCATGTCCCCGGGCCGGGCCACCCCCACCAGGGCGTTGAGGTTGGCGCCGTCGTAGTAGACCAGCGCTCCCGCGCGGTGAGCCATCTCCGCCATCTCCTCGATGGAGCGCTCGAAGATGCCGAGGGTGTTGGGGTTGGTGAGCATCACCGCCGCCACCTCAGGGCCGAGTTTGGCCCGGAGGTCTTCCAGGTCCACCGTGCCGTCCGGCGAGCTGGCCACCGTCTCCACCTGGAAACCGAGCTGGGCGGCACTCGCCGGGTTGGTGCCGTGGGCGGTGTCCGGCACGATCACCTTGATCCGCGAGTGGTCCCCCCGGCTGCGATGGTGGGCCTGGATCATGCGGAGGCCGGTCCACTCCCCGTGGGCCCCGGCGGCCGGCTGCAGCGAGACGGCGTCCATCCCGGTGATCTCGCAGAGAAGTCGCTCCAGCCCCCACATCAGCTCCAGAGCCCCCTGGATCGAGTCCACCGGCTGCCAGGGATGCAGGTCGGCGAACCCCGGAAGGGCCGCCAACCGTTCGTTGATGGCGGGGTTGTACTTCATGGTGCAGGACCCCAGCGGGTAGCCGCCCTGCTGCAGGTTGTGGTTGCGCCGCGCCAGCCGGCCGAAGTGTCTGGCCAGGTCGGGCTCGCTCACCTGGGGGATGTGGGCGGGAACCCGGCGGCGCCAGCGCTCCGGGATCGCCTCGTCGGCGCCCGGGCCGGGCACCCCCGCCGCGGGAAGCCTGGGGCCCGAGCCAGCCTCCTTAGCGATCTCAAAGACCAGGGGCTCCTCCCCCGCCCACGCCGGCTGAGGGCCGCTCACGCCATCACCTCGGCCGGACGGGCCCCCTGGACCACCCCGAGCAGCGCGGCCCTGTACCGATCGATGGCGCCAGGCGAGGACATCTCGGTGGCGCAGACCAAGATCCGGTTCCCCTCCAGAGGATGGCCGGCGAGGATGCCCTCCTCGGCCAGCCGGCGGCAGACCTCCGCTCCGGGCAGCGGCGTCTCCAGGACGAACTCCCAGAGGAACTCCCCGGGGAGGGGAAGCCGGCAGCCCGGAAGTTCGGAGAGCAGCTGGGCAAGCCGGTGGGCCCGCCGGTAGGAGATTTCGGCCACCTGGCGCAGGCCGGCCGACCCCATCTTGGCGAGATAGGCAGTCGCCGCCAGAGCCATGAGCGCGTGGTTGGTGCAGATGTTGGAGGTCGCCCGCTCCCTGCGGATGTGCTGCTCGCGCGTCTGCAGAGTGAGGGTGTAGGCCCGGCCGCCGCGGCTGTCGACGGTGAGGCCCACCAGCCGTCCCGGCATGCGCCGAACCAGCTCCTGCCGGCAGGCCAGCAGCCCGACGGTGGGCCCTCCCAGCTGCGGGGGGATTCCCAGCTGCTGGCCGTCCCCGGCGGCCAGGTCCGCGCCCTCGGCGCCGGGAGGCTGGACCACGGCGGCGGCCACCGGGTCCGCGGCCACGAGACCGAGGGCGCCCTTGGCATGGGCCAGCTCCATCAACTCCGCCACCGGCTCCAACTGGCCGAAGAAGTTGGGCTGGGGGACCGCCAGCACGGCCGCCGGTGAGGCGGCGAGCGCCGCCTCGGCCCGAGACAGGTCCGTCGTTCCGGACGCGGACGAGGGGAGCAGCTCCAGCTCCGCGCCCCGGCCGTCCGCGTAGGTCTGGAGCACCCTAAGGGCCTCCGGGTGCAGCGTCGAGGCGGCCAGGATCCGGGCCCGCCCGGTATGGGCCACCGCCAGCAGCGCCCCCTCGGCGACCGCCGTGGCGCCGTCGTACATGGAGGCGTTGGCCACATCCAGGTCGTACAGCTCTGCCACCATCGATTGGAACTCGAAGATGGTCTGCAGGTACCCCTGACTGGCCTCCGCCTGGTAGGGCGTGTAGGCGGTGTAGAACTCCGGGCGGGCGATCGTGGCCAGCACCACTGCTGGGATGAAGCGGGAGTAGATACCCGCTCCCAGGAAGCAATCCCACCGGGCAAGCTCCCGGTTGCGGCGCGCCAGCCGCTCCAGCTCGGCGGCCAGCTCCGGCTCGCTCAGCGGCTCGGGAAGATCGAGACGGCGGCCCAGAAGGTGGCGGGGCACCTCGCGGAACAGCTCGTCCACCGACCTGGCGCCGATCTCGGCCAGCATCTCGGCGCGCTCCGTCTCGGTGTTGGGCAGGTAGGCCATGACCGTTCCTCAGAACTTCAAGCTTCGGATGGCGGCGCTCAGTGGGAGTCGCTCTCCGCGAAGGCATCGTACGCCTGGGCGTCGAGAAGGTCGGTCGGAATCTCGCCCTCCAGCCGTACTCGGAGAAGCCAGCCCGCGCCCTGAGGGTCCTGGTTGACCACCTCCGGAGCGGACACCGCCGCCTGATTCACCTCCACAACCTCGCCGCTGACCGGGGAGTAGAGGTCGCTGGCGGCCTTGACCGACTCGACTGCGCCGAAGCGCTGTCCGGCGGAGAGGTGCGCCCCGGCCGCGGGGAGCTCCAGGAAGATGACATCGCCGAGCTGGGCCTGGGCGTGGTCGCTGATGCCGATCACCGCCTCTCCCGCCCCCTCGGGGCGCACCCACTCGTGGGTTCTGGTGAAGCGGACAGGGCTGGGGTCAGACACGGGGGCACCTCCTCTCGATTGCCGGACGCTGGACGCTCACGTGGGCCGGCGATAGAACGGAAGGGACACCACCTGGGCCGCGCCGGCCTCGGCGGGGTCGGCACGCAGCATGACCTCAACCTCGCTGCCTTTCGGAGCCGAGCCGGGCCGAACGTACCCCATGGCGATTCCGGATCCCACGGAGAAGCCGTAGCTGCCGCTGGTGACCTCGCCGATGGGCTCGCCGGCCGCCAGGATCGCCTGGTGGGGCCGGGGTATGCCCCGCCCCCGGAGCCGGAGACCGATGAACGAGAGCTGGGGCTGGGCCTTGGCCCGAAGCAACGCGTCGCGGCCGAGAAAGTCCCCCTTGTCGAACTTCACCACCCAGCCAAGCCCTGCGCTGATGGGGTCGCGCTCCAGGGTGATGTCCTGACCGTACAGCCGGAAGCCGGCCTCCAGCCGCAGGGTGTCCCGCGCTCCCAGCCCGGCCGGCAGCAGCCCGTGGCCACGGCCGTGGTCCAGCATGCCTTGGAAGAGCCCCTCGGCCGCGTCCCGGTCGCAATACAGCTCAAAGCCGTCTTCACCCGTGTAGCCGGTGCGGGAGATGCGCACGGGGATCCCGAGCACGCGGCCCGGCCGGTGATGGTAGTAGGGGATCGCCCCCAGCTCGGCGCCTTCCGCCAGCGGCCCGAGGATCTGAAGAGAGAGCGGGCCCTGCAGCGCGATCAGGCAGGTCTGGTCCGACTGGTCCTCCAGCTCGACCCCCGACGGTGGCTGCTGCCTCCGCATCCAGGCCAGATCGTCGTCGTGGCGCGCCGCGTTGACCACGCACATGTAGCCGTCGGGGTCGCGGTACACCAGCAGGTCGTCGACGATCCCTCCGTCCTCCCGGCACATCACGGTGTACAGCGCCTGGCCGACCTCGAGCTTGCCGACGTCGTTGGTCACGAGCCGCTGCAGGTAGGCCGGGGCACCCGGGCCGCCAACCCGGACCTCGCCCATGTGGGAGACGTCGAAGAGACCGGCGCGCTCCCGCACCGCCCGGTGCTCCTCGCGGATGCTGCTGTACTGCAGGGGCATCTGGTAGCCGGCGAAGGGCACCATCCTGGCTCCCAGGCGGCGGTGCAGGGCGCCCAGCGGCACCTCCTTTTCGCTCACTCCGGGTCCTCCAAGGCACCTAGCACCTCCGCCATCTCCCGATCGTACTGAAGGCGGGCCTCGTCCACCGCCCGCCGGAGCTGGGCCGTTCGGTCCACGGTCCAGCCGAGGTGGGCCGCGAGTTCCAGGTCCGAGGCCGGTCGGCCCAGCTCGGTTTCCAGGGCCACCACTGCCAGCGCCAACCGCTCCCCGTCCGCCGCCCAGCGCCGGTCGGCGTCCCTGGCCTCCTGCGCCTCCAGCAGGGTCCCGCGCACGGTGTCGGCCACCGCCTGGCGGACCGCGTCCCGGAATTCCCGGGGGGAGATCTGCGGGTGGGGCGCCAGGCCCTGGACCACCTTGAGCAGGGCGGTGGTCCCGTCCTGGAAGAGGTCGCCCGCATCCTGACCGTCGTCCAGCCGGGCCACTTCCTCCAGGACCAGCCAGAGGTGGTGCTGGGCCAAGAGGCGGCGCGGGCGGGCGTCCAGCCCCTGCTCGGAGACCTCGGCCAGGAGCGCCACCACCTCGGCGTCGGGCAGCCTCGGATGTTCGGCCACCAGCTCGCGCAACCGGACCATCTCCCGGTCCGGCCCCTCCTCCAACGGCTCCCCCGAGGAAGGCGCTCCCACGTCCTGGAGTATAGGCGCGACCCGGCCGTCCGCCTGGCCCCGGTACACTCGGGCCGTGCCCCCCGAGACGCTGCGGGTCCCCCCGGACCAGGATCTGGTGGTCTTCGGGGCCACCGGGGACCTCGCCCGCCGCAAGCTGCTCCCCGCCCTCTACGAGCTGAGCTCCCAGGGCCTGCTGCCGCGGCACGGCGACGTGGTGGGGACCGCCACCACCGACCTGGACGACGAGGGCTTCCGGGAGCTCGCCAGGGGCGCCGTGGTGGAGTTCGGGCGCAGCCAGCTGGACGAGGCCGCCTTCACCGCCTTCGCCGCGCGCCTGCGCTACATCCCGGCGGTCACGGACCCCGGCCCCAAGCTGGCCAAAGTCCTGAAGCGGCCCCGCCGGATCATCTACCTGGCAGTCCCCCCCTCCGCCTTCGACCCCATCCTCCAGGAGCTGCGCTCCGCCGGCCTGGCCCGCGGGTCATCCATCATCATCGAGAAGCCCTTCGGCCACGACCTTGCCTCGGCCCGCGAGCTCAACACCGCTCTGCACCACATCGTGCCCGAGGAGCGGATCTACCGCATAGACCACTACCTGGGCAAGGAGACCGTCCAGAACCTCCTGGTCTTCAGGTTCGCCAACACGCTGGTGGAGCGGATCTGGAACCGGGATGTGGTGGCCTCGGTGCAGCTCACCGTGGCCGAGGACATTGGGGTGGAGAACCGGGGACGGCTGTACGAGGAGACCGGCGCGCTCCGGGACATCGTCCAGAACCACATGTTCCAGCTCCTGGCCCTCACCTGCATGTCCCCGCCCAGCTCCTTCGACCCGGAGGCGCTGCGGGACGAGAAGGTCAAGGTGCTCCACTCCATCCGTCCTGTGGCGCCGAACGACGTGGTCCGAGGCCAGTACACGAGGGGCTCGGTCAACGGCAAGATCATGCCCGGGTACCGGGAGCTGGAAGGGGTATCCCCCGACTCGACCACGGAGACGTACATCGCCATGCGGCTGGCGGTGGACTCCTGGGAGTGGGCCGGCGTGCCCTTCTACCTGCGCTGCGGCAAGGCCCTGACCACCCGCCGGACCGAGATCATGCTCTTCTGCCGCGACGTGCCGCTGCACCTCTTCGAGGGCACCGGGATCGAGCAGCTGCAGCCCAACCGGATCACGCTCCGGATCCAGCCGGAGGAGGGCATCTCCTTCTCCTTCGAAGCCAAGCAGCCTGGGCCGACGGTGCTGGAGCAGGGTGTGCGCATGGACTTCTCCTATGGCAAGTCATTCAAGACCCAGCCCGCGGAGGCCTACGAGCGGCTCCTGCACGACGCCCTGCTGGGAGATCACACCCTCTTCATCCGCCAGGACGAGACGGAGGCGGCCTGGAAGGCCCTTCAGCCGGTGCTGGACGACACCCCGCCCATCAACCTGTACGCGGCGGGCAGCCAGGGCCCCACCGAGGCCGAGGCGCTGCTCCGGGGCGGGCGCTGGCACGACCTCTCCCACCACGTGGGCGACTGAGCCCGGGGCCTACCTCCGGTCCAGGCCGAGGTCGGGGACCAGCTGATCGGCCTCGATCCACCCCTCCTCCGACTCGTCGCCTGCCAGAGCCCGCACCCGAACCCAGCGACCCTTCTGCTCCAGAGCCTGCAGCGGGGAGGCGGGCCGGACCGCCCGGCCCCTCTCGGACAGAAGGTCGGGCTCCCGGTACAGGGGATAGCCGGTGCCGGCCCAGCTCTGCACCAGGGTGCAGCCGCCCGGGGGGATCGCCCGGTACCGGTACACGGTCGCCCGGTCCCTCTCCCCCAGGGTGAGCAGACGGATGAGGTTGCTCGCCCGGAGCAGGGCACTCCGGTCGCCCACCGCCGTCATCCGCACCTCGGTTCCGGCTTCCGTGGGCCGGCATTCGATACGCACCCGGTTCTTCGGATAGGGGACCTGGCGCCACTGGCCGAAGAAGCCGTTCATGCGGTCCTGGACCACCTCGGCGGTGTGGTCGTCGACCACCCGGAAGGCGTATGGGGGCAGGGCGGCGACCTGCTCAGCGGTGGCGAAGACCTCGCGGGGGGCGGCGAACACGGTCGCTGTCCAGGAGTCCTTGCGCTTGCGGCCCAGGATCTGCACGCCTGAAATTCTAGAGCTCGACCTCGCCCGCAAGCGCACGGCTGTGGCCGGTGGGGTCTAGCCACGGCCGGGGATGGCGTCGCAGGGGCGGCGTCGAATCGATCGAGACAACGCGGACCTGCCCCCCCTGGAGCACCCGCGGCATCGAAGACGCAGCTGCCTTTTGATCTCACAAACCGGGAGGTACGGCGCCTCAGGTCAGAAGCGGCCTCCTGCCCAGGAGCACCCGCTCCAGCCCGGCCAGGGGGCGGTCCAGGGGGCCAAGCCACGGCGCCGCCTGAAGGCCAGAGTGGTCCTCCAACCGCCCTCCCCACCTGGTCTTGAAGACCGCGTAGCCGGGCCCCGGGTCCCCCGGGGAGAAGCGGCTGGGGACCCCCCACATGTCGTACAGACGACACCCCCGCTCCAATCCCCAGCGGATGGCTGCCCAGTGGACGGCGTACATGGCTCGGTGCGGCCCGGGCTCACTCCCACCGTACAGGTAGGCCAGTCGTGGGCCGCAGACCGCGACGACCGCCGCCGCCAGCGGCAGCCCGTCCCTGGTGGCCAGGACCACCTGGGCGTCCAGCCCGTCCACGACGGCCCGGTAGTAGCCGAGGGGACGGGTCTGGAAGCGTTGGCGGGCCACCGTCTTGAGGTGGAGCCGGTAGAAGGGCTCCACACCATCCCCGGCCAGGCGCGCCACCGTGACCCCGGCCCGCTCCGCCAGCGCGATGTTGCGACGGGTCGAGGGCGGCAGCCGGCCCCGGACCTCATCCTCGGAGCCGCCGATCTCCACCAGCCAGGTCCGGCGGTGCTGGATGTCGAAGGGCATGGGGCGGAGCCGGAGACGGCGCTGAAGCTCCGCCCCGGCACCGGCCGCGGCCCACTCCGGGTCCAGCCGGAGAGCGATGACCCCGCGGCGCAGGAGGCGGGAGCGGGCTCCGCGGAGGAGTGCCCGCGCCGCCAGCTCATCGTCGAGGTGGGCCAGGGCCGGACCCCGGGGGGCGTATGCCCAGCGGATCTGGGGGGGGCCAACCTGCCGATGGAGGAGCTGGATGGCCCCACGCCAGCCGTGGTCACCTGCGCCCTGGGCCACGAGGCGCGTCACCCCCCACCCGAACTGACGGCGGATCTCACCCCACCCCCAGCTCTGCAGCAGAACGCCGCCGCACTCCTGGCCCACGAAACGATCCCACTCCGGACGGTCGGCCGGGCCCGCCTCCCGTACCTGGGGCGGGGCCGACGGAGGGGCGTGCACACGGGGGATTATCGGGTGGGAGCGGCGGCGCAGGAGGGTGTAGGATGAGGTAGGCCATGCGCCGCTCTTCAGTCGCCGGGGCGATCTGCGGGGCGGGAGCTGGGGGGCTCCTCGCCCAGTCCACGGTGCTGGCGGCCAGCCCGGACCGGACCGGGCATCTCCTTCCCGCGCCGCTCAGTGTGCTCGCCGACCCGACCCTGGCTTTCGGGCTCCTCCTCCTGGCACTGTTGGGGGTCGGCCTGGAGGCCATGCACCCCGGTGCGGTCGTCCCCGGGACCGTGGGCCTCCTCTCCGGAGTATTGGCGGTGGCGGCGCTGCTCGACCTTTCCCTGAACCTTCTCGGCCTGGTCCTCGTGGCCGTCGCGGCGGGGCTGTTCGTGCTCGACCTCGGTGCCCAGAGTCACGGGGTGCTGAGCGTGGCGGGCATGGCCGCCGCCGCCGCCGGGGGCTGGCTGCTCTTCCGGGGCCCCGGGGTCGACCCGGTGGCGCTGGTGGCGCTTCCGGTCGCGCTCGGCACGATCTGGCTCTGGCTCAGCGCCCGGGCGATGGCGGTCCGCCGCCGCGCTTACCCGGCGGTGCCTCAGGAGCTCTTGGGGCACTGCGGGCTAGTGGTCGAACCGCGAGACGGCGGGGCGGTGGCCAGGGTGGACGGCGAGCTCTGGCGGGTGGTGGAGCGAAGCGACCATCCCCTCTCGGCAGGCGACGAAGTCGAGGTTCTGGCCCAGGACGGGCTGACGTTGATAGTGCGGCAGACGGCGGCGGGCGGGAGCGCGGAGCCCTCGCCGGACCGGCGGCTGGGGGCTGAAGCGACTAGCTCGCATAGGAGTGGGACATGAGCGGAGCGCTGGCCGCCCTGGTGGTGGTCCTGATAGTGGTGGTCTTCTTCGTGCTGCTGGCCTTCGCCACCGGCTTCCGAGTGATCAACGAGTACGAACGGGGGGTGGTCCTCCGGCTGGGGCGGCTGATCGACGTCAAGGGACCGGGGCCGCGGCTGATCATCCCCTTCGGCATCGACCGCATCATCAAGGTCGACCTCCGAACGGTGGTGCACGAGGTACCCGCACAGGACGTCATCACCAGCGACAACGTGACGGTACGGGTCACGGCGGTGGTCTTCTTCCGGGTGGTGGATGCGCGGGATTCCTTCGTGAAGGTGCGCGACTACATGGGGACGATCTCCAAGACCGCCCAGACGACCCTCCGCTCGATCTTGGGCCAGTCCACCCTTGACGAGCTGCTCAGCCGGCGGGACAAGGTGAACGCGGAACTCCAGGCCGTGATCGACGAGCAGACCGAGCCCTGGGGGGTGAAGGTGACCGCCGTCGAGGTGAAGGACGTCGACCTTCCCCAGTCGATGCAGCGGGCCATGGCGCTCCAGGCGGAGGCCGAGCGGGAGAAGCGCGCCAAGGTGATCCGCGCCCAGGGGGAGCTGCAGGCGGCGCAGACGCTGGCGGACGCCGCCACGGTGATCGCCTCGCAACCCGCCACCCTCCAGCTTCGCTACCTGCAGACCCTCTCGGAGATCGGCGCCGACCAGAACAGCACAGTGGTCTTCCCGCTCCCCCTTGATCTCATCGAGCCGTTCTTCAAGCTCCGGCCCGGGGCCGGGCCGGGCAACGGTCATGTCAAGGTCGCCATCCCGGCCGAGGATCGGGTTGGGGCCGGGGAGGCCGAGGCGGGCCAGGCGGGCTGAGCTCCGCAGCGACACCCGAGCGGCGCTTCCTGCTGCTGGGGTCCGGGGAGTTCGAGCGCTGGGCCGAGGCGGTTGAGCGCCAGGCACTCGAGGGAGCCGGCGGTGACGGCAGCGTTGTGGTGCTGGCCACCGCCAGTGCCCCGGAGGGGGAGGCGGTCTTCTCCAGATGGGGACGCGCGGGAGTGCGGCACTTCGAGGGGCTGGGTCTCTCCGCCCGTGCCCTGCCGGTGCGCGATCGCGAGGACGCCCAGCGCCTGGACGTGGCCGGCGCCGTGGCCCGCTGCAGCCTGGTCTTCTTCTCAGGCGGAGATCCGGGTCACCTGAGCCGCTCTCTCGGGGGCAGCCGGTTGCTCTCCGCCATACATGAGCTGCTGGCGGCTGGCGGGGTGTACGCCGGCTGCAGCGCGGGAGCCATGGTCGTCGGGGAGGCGGGTCGGTCTGGCGGGCGCTTCTCCTTCGGGACGGGCCTGGGGATCCTTCGCCGGGAGGTTTTCGGGGTCCACTGGGACGCCACCTTGGCCGCCCCCTGGCGAGCGATTTTGAGATCACGCGTACCGCCGGGGTGCCGGCTGATCGGGGTCGCCGAGCGCACCGCGGTGCTCGGGGGGGAGGGTGGCTGGACGGTGCACGGTAGAGGGCGGGTGGAGGTGCGGGACGGGACGGGGTCGAAGTGGTTCTCTGAGGGCGAGGAGATCCCCGGTCGGCCGGGCTGACCTCGCGATGTTTCACGTGAAACAGACTCGAGCCTATACTGCCCCCATGTCCCGCCCCCGGATCATCACCGTGTGCAACCAGAAGGGTGGGGTTGGCAAGACCACCACCGCCATCAACCTGGGGGCGGCCCTCGCGGAGAGGGGGATGCGGGTCATGCTGGTCGACAGCGACCCCCAGGCCAACGCCACCTCGGGATTGGGAGTCAGCCCGAGTTCGCTCTCGGCGTCCGTGTACGACGTGGTGGTGATGGGCCGCCCGCTCAGGGAGGTGGCCGTTCCGCTGAAGCATGTTCCCGGGATGACCTTGGTGCCGGCCTCTGTGGAGCTGGCCGGGGCGGAGCTGGAGCTGGCCGACCTGCCGCTGCGCGAGTCCCGTCTCCGCCTCGCCCTGGACGGGCTGGACGAGTTCGACTACGTGCTGGTGGACACCCCTCCGTCGCTCGGGCTGCTCACGGTGAACTGCCTGGTCGCCGCCGATCGGATGCTCATCCCCCTGCAGTGCGAGTACTTCGCCCTGGAGGGCCTGACCCTCCTGACGCGCACCCAGGCCATGGTGCGGCAGTCGCTGAATCCCGCCCTCTCCCTGGCGGGAATAGTCCTCACCCTCTTCGACCCCCGCACGGTGCTCAGCGCCCAGGTGGTGGCCGAGGTGCGCCGTCAGTTCGGCGACCAGACGTTCGCCACCGTGATCCCCAGATCGGTCAGGCTCTCCGAGGCCCCCAGCCATGGGCTGCCGATCACCCAGTACGAGCCATCAGGGCGGGGAGCCACCGCCTACCGCGCCCTGGCGGAGGAGCTGGTGATGCGCAGCAGCCGGGTGGCAGCGTGAGCAAGCGCCGGGGGCTGGGCCGGGGGCTGGAGCAGCTGATCCCCACCGGCTCTCCGGGCCTGGGTGGCGGCGCTGCTTCGTCCCCCGCCAGGGAGATACCCATCTCCGAGATTGCTCCCAACCCGCTGCAGCCGCGCAGCACCTTCGACCCGGCGACCCTGGAGGCGCTGGCGCAGTCCATCCGAGAGTACGGCGTTCTCCAGCCGCTGGTGGTGGAGGCGGCCGATGGTGCCTACCGGCTGGTGGCCGGGGAGCGGCGCCTGCGGGCCTCGCAGCTCGCCGGGCTGCAGACGGTGCCGGTGGTCGTGCGGCCGGTCGGCCCCGAGCGCTCCCGGCTGGAGATGGCGCTGGTCGAGAACCTGCAGCGAAGCGACATCTCCGCCCTGGACGAGGCCCGGGCCTTCACACGCCTCTGCGACGAGTTCGGCCTCACCCAGGAAGACGTGGCTCAGCGGCTGGGACGGAGCCGGTCCGGGGTGGCCAACACGATGCGCCTGCTCCAGGCCACCCCCGAGGTGCAGCGCGCACTGGAGCGCGAGCAGATCTCCCCCGCCCACGCGCGCGCTCTCCTGGCCGTGACCGACCCGGCTCTGCAGGCCAAGACCCTTCTCCACGTGATCGCCCGCCGGCTCTCGGTCCGGGAGACGGAGAGGCTCGTGGGACGGCTCGGCCAGCGTCGCGAGCCGCCCCAGACGTCCGGGAGGGCGGCGCCGGGGACCGAACTCCGAGCCCTAGAGACAGCCATCGCCAGGCGGTTGGGCACCCGGGTGCGCCTCACCCAGGGAGCTCGTGGCCGTGGCCGGATCCTGATCGAGTACTTCTCCGCCGAGGAACTCTCCGGCATATGCGAGGCCCTCGGAGTCGAGCTCTAGAACCGCTCAGCGAACATCTGTTTGGCCACTTCCCCGCCACTCCCTCCCCCTCTAGGAACCGCCAGCCCTTGAGGTCCCTCCGCCCCACCTGATATCGGGGCTCTGCCGGGCCTCGAGCGGGTCGGCCCCACCAGCCCGGTGCGAGGCGCCGATCCGGAGGTCGCTCCTCCCAGCCTGAGATCAAAGCGGCCCATCCGGGGGCGGTTCGTATACTGCCGGGGTGCTTCAGGGACCCGGCAACACGCCCACGCCGGTGCCCGCCCAGGGCCCCTCCCGGGGCCGGGGATCCCTCCTCCGGGACCTCATCGAGGTGGTCGCGCTGGCGGCGGTGATCTACCTGCTCATCGCCTTCGCCGTCCGTCCGGTCCATGTCGAGGGGACCAGCATGTACCCCGGGCTGCACAACAACGACCTCCTCCTCACCGAGGAGATATCGCTCTACTTCAGCGGCCCAAGCCGGGGCCAGGTGGTGATCATCAACCCCCCCATCCCGTCCTCCAACGACTTCATCAAACGGGTCATCGGTCTGCCCGGGCAGTGGATCCGCATCGCCCCCGACAGCCAGGGGGTGGGGCATGTCTACATCTCCAACTCCCGCCCCACCTCGGCGGGAGGCGGTACGCAGCTGGTGGAGCCCTACATCAACGGCGTCTGGACCCAGGAGGTGCTCTGCTGCACCAACCAGGGCACCGCGTCGCCCCTGCTGCCCCCGACCGGGAGGTGGGCCCACATCCCGGCGCACGACTATTTCGTGATGGGCGACAACCGCAACGTGTCAGAGGACTCCCGCACCTTCGGCTGGGAGCCGCGGTCCGGCATCCAGGGGATCGCCGTCCTGCGCTTCTGGCCGCTCACCCGGCTGGGCCCGGTCCCGGCTCAGGAGCCCTCCCTGGCCGCCCTCCTGAGCCTCGGGGCGGTGGTCCCCGTGGGGGCTCGTAGAGGCCTCAGGGATAGATCCAGGAGCCGCCCGCGCGCTCCCAGCTGACGAGCTCAGAGGGCTGGAAGAAGAGGGACACCTCCACCTCGGCGCGAGCCGGGCTGTCCGACCCGTGGACCACGTTCTGCCCGATGTCCACGCCGAGGTCTCCACGGATCGTTCCCGGGGGCGCGGTCGCCGGGTTGGTCGGCCCCATCATGGAGCGCACCAGGCTGACCACGTTGGGTCCCTCCCAGACCATGGCCACCACCGGCGACGAGGAGATGAAGTCGATCACCGCCCCGAAGAAGGGACGCTCCCGATGCTCGGCGTAGTGGCGCTCCGCCAGCTCCCGCTCCACCGCCATCAGCTTCAGCCCGACCAGGTGCAGCCCGCGGCGCTCCAGCCTTCCGATGACCTCGCCCACCAGCCCGCGCTGCACCCCGTCTGGCTTGATCAGCACCAGCGTCCGTTCCAATTCAGCTCCTCCTCAACTCACGGTCATTCCCGCACCGCCGCCTCGAGGCCCTCGCGATCCCGGATCGGGCCCACCGCCGCCAGGCGCCAGCTGGAGCGCCCGGGCAGCAGCTCTCGCGCCAGCCCCACCACCGCATCCTCCTCGACGTCCCGGACCCGCTGTACCACCTCCTCGGGGCTGAGGAGGCCGCCGGTGAGCAGGGCCTCGTGCCCCAGGAACTCGCTGAGGCCGCCCGAGCTCTCGGTCTGGAGGGCCAGCCGCCCCTCCATCTGAGCCTTGGCCCGTTCCAGCTCGCGGGGCTCCAGCCCCCGATCCGCCAGCCGACGCAGCTCCGCCAGAGCCGCCCGAGCCCCGGTCGCCGCCTGATCGGGCCTGGTGGCCAGGTAGATCGCAAAGGCCCCCGAGTCCCGATGGCGGGCGGTGAAGGAGTGGACGTCATAGGCCAGCCCCTGGTTCTCCCTCAGCTCGAGGAAGAGCCGGCTGCTCATACCCTCCCCCAAAAGGGTGTTGAGCAGGTCCAGCGCCCAGCGGTCGGGGGCAGCGTAGGGTGAGCAGCGCGTGCCCAGGAGGAGGTGCACCTGCTCGCCGCGGCGTGAGATGAGGCGGGCCTCGAAGGGGGTGGCCAGGGGCAGCGGAACCCCGCCATCGCGACCTGGGTCCGGAGGCGCCTCCGCGGGCCGGGGAAGCCGGGACTCCAAGCGCTTGAGCACCTCCCGACGCGCCCGCGCCGGGGAGAAGGCCCCGGCGATCATGACCACCAGCCTTCCCGG
The DNA here is from genome assembly GCA_021791415.1 of bacterium. GTDB lineage: Bacteria > Chloroflexota > Dormibacteria > Aeolococcales > Bog-877 > JAJYXT01. The sequence goes on from JAJYWQ010000050.1 coordinate 61,576, forward strand.
CCGATAGTTGGCCGCCCGGTAGGCTCCCAGCTCCGGGGCCGCGATCCGCCGCAGGGACCGGCGGTCGCCGGCGGGGTCGCGGGCCAGGGGGTGTCCCTCCCACATCCCCTCGTCGAAAGCCATCTGCACGAGGTCGGCCGGCTGGTCCAGGTACATCTTCAGCTCCTCGAAGACCACCTCGCGCTCCCTCTCCACCTCCGCTGGATCGATCCGCGGCGCCAGCGCCAGCTCGGCGAGCACGTCCAGGGCGGTGGAGAGGTGGCGGCCGGCCACCCTGGCCCAGAAGACGGTCATCTCCTTCTCCGTGCTGGCGTTCATCACCCCCCCCAGCCCCTCTATGGCCGAGGAGACCGCCCGGCTGTCCCGATAGCGCTCGGTCCCCTTGAAAACGATGTGCTCCAGGAAGTGGGAGATGCCGGCCAGCCGGGGGGGCTCGAAGCGGGACCCGACCCCTAACAGCAGGGAGACCGAGACCGAGCTTCGGCCCGAAAGCGGGGCCATGATCAATCGCGCGCCGCTGGGCAGCGTCTCCTCCTCGAACCTCAGGGTCCGCGCCGCCAACTCAGCTGGACCTCAGCCGCCGCTCGGCGAGCTGCGCCAACTGGACCGCGTACTGGACGTCCATGGTTGCGGCGTTGCCGGCCGCCAGGATCACACCCACGGCGTTGTCCTGACGCCAGAGGACCACGAAGGAGTCGTAGGCCACACCGTCTAGCTGCTTCTGGATCACGTATCCCAGCACCGCCTGGCCCACCTGGCCTGTGGAGATCGGGGTCCCGCCGGCCCGGACCAGCTCTGCGCCCAGGAGGGCGAGGCCCTGGGCGGCGCCGGAGCCGGTCCTAAAGAGGGATGCGGAGCTCTCGATGACCACCGGCCCCACGGCCTGGACGGGGCTGACGGCGCGGGAGAAGTCCCGCTCATACCCGCCGAGGCGCCCGGCCCGGCGGAGGGCGGCCAGGGTGGCGACGTCTCCGGCCGCCAGGCGGGAGTTGCTGTAAAAGCCGGCCGACGGCGAGTTCGCCTCCACCTCGAAACCGGGGAAGGGGATCTCCTGCACCGTGAGGGGAAGGTCCTCCACCGGGCCGCGGATCATCGCCGGAGCAGAAGCGCAGCCCGCCACCGGTCCCGCGGCCAGGCAGCCCAAAAGGGCGAGCGCGACCGCCCGGAGGGGGAGCTGGACCCTCAGCTCCACCCGCCCCCGGTGGGCTCCCCCCCCTCGCCGGGCACGGGCCTGATCACCACGTGGCGCTCGCCGTCCACCCCTTCGCTCTCCGTCTCCACCCCGGGCAGGCCCGCCAGCGCCAGGTGCACCGCCCGCCGCTCGTACGGCGGCATGGGGCTGAGGCGCTGCGCCCGCCCGGTGCGCACCACGGTCTCGGCGACCCGCTCCGCCATCCGGCTCACCACCTGCTCCCGCCTCTCGCGGTAGTGGGCGATGTCCACGATCACCCGCGACCGTCCCGGCTCAGCGCCGAGCATCAGGTTGAGCACCGTCTGCAGCGCGCGCAGCGACTCGCCCCTCCAGCCGATGAGCACCCCCAGGTCGTCCCCCTCCACCTCCAGCACGGTGGGTGGCGGCTCGCCGTCCTGGCCGCCGGCCCGCGCCAGCCGAGCCTCGACCCGGGCCTCGATCCCCATGAGCTGGAGAAGTCGCTGGAGCTGCTCCCGGGCGCCGCGCGCCTCCTGGGGCAGGGGGGTCACCCTCACCCGGGCCATGGCCCCGGTGAGCCGCTCCCCGGCGATCACCGGGGCACCGGCGCTGACCACCTCGACCGCCGCCTCGTCCTCCCGGAGGCCGGCCTCGGCCAGTGCGCGGCTGAGCGCCTCCTCCACCGTGGCGCCGCTGGCCTCGTAGGCGGGCTGGTTCATCGGCGCCCCACCCGGCGGGCCGGCCGCCCCGACCTGGTGGCGCCAGCGGAGGGTCGGCGCACCGAGGCTCCCCCGGAAGGCTGCTCGGGCTTCCGGGGGCGGCCGGCAACGGAGCCTCCACGCGCATCCGCGTCCCCGGGCCCGGGCCCGCCGCCCCGAGGCAGTTCGCCGAATTCGGCCGCCAGCCTGGCGCGGGGTGAGTTCGCCGGGTACCACCCGGCGCCCGGGACCCAGGAGGGCACCTTGAGCCCGCCCCATCCCATCATGGTGAACACCTGCAGAACCATCACCAGGCTCTGGGTGATCCAGTAGAGGCCGATGCCCTGGTAGAAGTTGAGGGCGAAGAAGGCGATCATCACCGGCATGAGGTAGGTGGTCTGGGACATCACCCGGTACATCTGTCGCTCGGACTCGCTCATGTCCGGGCGCGCCGGCTGCATCATCATCTTGGACTGCATGTAGGTGAGGATCCCGGCCAGCAGCGGGACCACCAGCAGCAAGGGGTCGCCCACGATCCCACCCTTCACCTTGAGAGCGACGTCGTTGAGGTTGGAGATCCAGAGGAAGCTGGCGGCGTGGCCGTGCAGGCCCTTGGAGAGCTTCTCGATGACCAGGTAGAGGGCGTAGATGAACGGCATCTGGATGAGGAGCGGCAGGCAGCCGGAGAGCTGGCTGAAGGGGCTCAGGCCGTGGCGGCGATAGAGCGCCATGGTCTCCTCGTTGAGCCGCTGACGGTCCTTCTTGTATTTCTGCTGCAGCTCCTTGAGCTCCGGCCCCAGCCGCCGCTGGTCGGCCTGGATCTTCCACTGGGTGGCGATCTGCCAGCGGAAGAGGGGGAAGAGAGCGCCTCGGATGATCAGGGTGAGGGCGATGATGGCCAGCCCGAACGCCCCCACGGCGTTGGTGGGACCGAAGTTGCGGAAACCCTGGTCCAGCAGGTAGAGGATGAAGCCGACCGGGGTCAGAAGGACGTAGAACAGCACCGCCAGGAAGGGATTGGTCGGCGGCGGGGACATCGGGTTTATGAGGGCCACCATCTCAGGTGCCATGGGGCACCTCCTCGCGGGGGAGGGGCACCGGGTCGTAGCCCCCGGCGTGGAAGGGGTTGCAGCGCAGGATCCGGCGCCCGCCCATCAGCCAGCCCCGCCAGAAGCCGTACAGCTGGATGGCCTCGTAGGTGTAGTGGGAGCAGCTCGGCTCGTACCGGCAGCCCCCCACGAGCCCCAGCAGCGGGCTGAGCGACACCTGGTAGAAGGTGATCAGCCAGAGAGACAGCTTCTTCACAGCGCTCCGGCCCGGCCCAGGGCCCGGTGCAACGCCTTTCCGAGCTCCGGGAAGGAGGCCGGAAGCGCCGCCGCCGTGGGGATCACCACGACATCGACCGGCTTCATGGCTGCAAGCTCCCGATCGCACAGGGCGCGCAGCCGCCGGCGGGTCCGGTTGCGGGCCACCGCCCCACCCACCCGCCGGGAGACGGCGAAGCCTATCCGCGGTTCGCCGTCTGCGCGCAGGCGCACCTGAACGCGAAGAAGAGGGTCCCCGGCGCCCCGCCGCTCCGCCCGCACTGCCGCGAAATCCCTGGAGCTGCGGAGGCGGTGACGCCTTCTCACCGAACCCGGGCGGGCGTCAGCCGGCGTCGGCCCTTGAGGCGCCGCCGCTTGAGGACGCGCACTCCCCCCGGGGTCGACATCCGGGCGCGAAACCCGTGCACCTTCCTCCGATACCGCTTCTTGGGCTGGTAGGTTCGCTTGATGACCGCTCTCCTCTAGGCCGCCAGCCCTCCGCGGGACGCGGCGCACTTCCACATCGCACTGGGCGCGGACGGAGGAAGGATACCAGAGCCCATGGGAGGCGACCGCGTGTGCTTCGGCCCCCTCGCCCTCAGGGGCACCGCCAGCTGCCCGAGATCGAACCGGAGTTTCCTCCGAAGGTGGTCGTGTCCCCCGAGACTTGCACCGAGGGCTCCTGGCCGACGGGGGGGCCGAACTGAAGGGAGACCGTCCCACTCCTGCCGCTCCTCGCCACCTTGAGCGTCCCGACCCCCTGGTAGTCGCCATTCACGAATCCGCCCTGGTACTCGATCGGGGGCGCACTCCCGGGCCCCCGCACGGTCATGGTGACAGAGTCGGAGAACCCTCCCTCCAGGGGCGGGTCGTACAGGTTCTGCCCCGGGCGCAGATGGGAGAGGGAGACGGTGACGTGCTGCCCCTGGACCTCACCGCTCACCAGGACATCCCGGCCCCCGTCCGAGCAGGACACGCTGGCGCCGCGCCCGGAGAGGATCCCGAAGAGGTTGCCACCACCCAGCACAAAGGAGTTGGCGGCCAGGGAAGGGCCGCTGGGACTCGCGGTCGGTCGCGGCCGCACCTGCAGCACCCCGGAGGGACCGACAGCGCAGCCGCCAAGGAAGAGCACCACCGCCGAGGCGGCCAGAACCCAACGTGTCCGGCGCCACATCCGCAGAATCATAGGTCCTCCCTGGCCAGGACGGCGCCGTCTCGGGCCCCCGGCGCCGGGGCCACGCCTACACTCCACCGGATGGCGACGAGCTGCCCGGCGTGCGGCTGCCTCAGGGAGGGCGGCCTCCGGCTGACGGTGTGCGGCGATCCCGCATGCTGCTGCCAGGAGATCAACGCCCGGACAAGCCTGGAGCGGATGGCCGCCGAGGTGTCGGCCGCCTTCCAGGCCCGCGACCTCAGGGCGTTCGGGGAGCTGCTGGCCGATGACGCCAGGTGGGGCGACGACACCGCCAGCAATCGCTGTCGCTCCCGCTCCGAGGTGATCGACACCTTCCGCCGCCAGCTCTCGGCGGGCGTCGAGGGCCAGGTCTCCGCCGCCGAGGTCGGGCCGGCGGGCATTCTCTGCCAGCTCGCCTTCACCTCGCCCGCGGGTGGGGCGGGGGCGAGGCCCGGGACCGTCTTCCATCTCTACCGGGTGAGGGGCGGGAGGATCGCTGAGATAGAGCCCTTTGCCGACAGAGGTCCTGCGCTGGCGGCGCTGGGCGCGGGGCGGAGAGGCGGAAGGAAGCCGGGCAAGAGGTCCTGATGGCCGCGTCAGCGCCGCCGGCTCCGCGCGGACAGCTCGCGGCTCAGGCGGTCTGCGGCTGATTCCCGGGACCAAAGACGCTCACGGTCCGGGCCGGCGGTCAGGCCAGGCGGATCTCTGGGCCCACCACCTCCATCCGAACGTCCTCCGGCCCCAAGTCGAGGAGGAGCCGAACCACCACCTCATACTCCCCGGGCGGGAGGGGCAGCCCTGGCACTATCGGCGTGGTGCCGACGAGAGCGGAGATCGCCAGCGGATGGTCGGGGTCCAGAGTCGCCCACCGGCCCACGCCAGCGATGCGGCCCAAGAACCACCCTCGGGGCTCCGCCTCCCCGGAAGGGCGGATCCCCCCGGTCACCGGCTCGCCCCAGGTGACCCTTCGGCTGCTGCTGCCGGCCGCCGCCAGCACCGACACGGTGGCCGGCACGAAGTCCCCTCTCGCCACCTCGGTGGCGGCCACATGGACCACTGCGCGGAGCCCGAGTTCCTCCCCCGTCCAGCTCATCGCCCGCCCGACCGGCGCCGGGACCATCCGCGCTCGCCACGCCGCCCTTGGCCGGTCGCTCCGATGCCGTGAGACTTGTGGGAGTGACCTTGTGGACGAGGACAGCCCATGAATGAGGCAGGTGGGGGCGGCGGCGCGCCTCTCGGCCCCCAACGGCTCGAGGCCTTCAGCGACGGCGTCATGGCGGTGATCATCACCATCATGGCGCTCGGTCTGCGCGTTCCCAGCTCCCCGACCTGGGTGGCGGCGGAGCACCGCCTGCCGGAGCTGCTCACCTTCGCACTCAGCTTCACCTTCATCGCCATCTACTGGAACAACCACCATCATCTGCTGCGCGCCACCCGGGTGATCAGCGGAGGAGTGATGTGGGCCAACATGCTCCTCCTCTTCTGGTTGGCGCTGATCCCCGTCCTGACCGCCTGGATCGCCCGGGCCCCCGGCGAGACCGTGCCGGCCGCCTTCTACGGCATGGACGCGGCGGCCGCGGGCACCTCCTACGCGATCCTGGTGCGGGTCATCATCCGCGCCAACTCCCGCTCCTCGGAGATAGCTCGGGCGATCGGAAGGGACTTCAAGGGCACCGCCTCCGTCGTGGCCTACCTGGTAGCGATCGGCCTGGCGCTGCTCTCCCCCTACCTCGCCTACGCCACCTACGCCGGTGTGGCGATCATGTGGATGGTCCCCGATCGCCGCCTCTACAGGCCGCCGTCCGCCCCGGCGCCAGGGACTCCCGGCGGGCCCGGGACGTAGGAGGCGCGGGCGCCCGAAGTCGGTCCGGCGACCGAAGCCCCCAACTCTCAGTGGAGTCGAAACGCATCATGGTGCCCACGTTGGCCCCCATGGTGGCGTCCTGGATCATCCGGTCCAGCGCCTGGCGGTCCTCCTCCTGGAGCTTGACGGAGGTTCCGACCTCGCCTCCGGCCAGACTCTGCAGCCCGGCAGCGATGTTCCCGCCGGTGCTGCGGGAACGGACCGTCAGAGCGAACCCCTGGCCCACGGTCTTGACCACCCGGGTACCCGGCACGTTATCGGTGGTGGTGACCATGTCGGCCGCACGCGACACCCGGGCGGCAGGCCGCTGGGGCCTCCCTTCTGCCCGCGCTGAGGCCCCCACCAGCCCAGGAGGTGCAGCTCATTGCAGCCTTCCCGCGCCGGTGGTACCATCGCCCCGCGACTGCGGGGGTGGGCCGGACCCGGTCCAAGCTTTCTGTCAACTCAGGGTGCATCTACCCCTCCGGTGGATTTTCCACTCCTGTGCAGAAGGTGTGAATTGCGCGGTCCTCTCTCGCCCTCCCTCGGCCCGGGAAACTTCGGTTGAGCCTCTCTCCGGACCAGCTCTGGTCCGCGGCCCAGGAGGAGCTGCGCTTCCAGGTGAGCCGCCCAGGGTACGAGGCCTGGCTGAAGAACGCCCGGCTGCTCTATTTCGATGAGGGGGGCGCCAAAGCGGTGATCGGAGTGTCCACCCCCCTGGCGCGGGACTGGGTCAGCGACCGCTACGGGGCGGTGATCCGGGAGACCCTCTCGGCGATCCTGAACCAGGACGTCACCGTGGAGTTCACCGTCCAGGGAGCTCCCGGGGCCGAGCCGTTGCCGCAGGGCCAGCTCCCTGTGCTGCCTCCCGATCCCAGCCCGGAGGGCGCCGGCGAGACGGTCCCCGGGCTAAACCCCCGCTACACCTTCAACACCTTCGTGGTCGGGAACACCTCCCTTTTAGCCCACGCCGCCTGCCGGGCGGTCGCGGATTCGCCCAGCCGGGCCTACAACCCCCTGTTCCTGTACGGCGGGGTGGGGTTGGGCAAGACCCACCTCATGCATGCCGTGGGCCATTCGGTCTGGCAGAGCCACCGCCAGCGGGTGGCCTACGTGACCTCTGAGAGCTTCATGAACCAGATGATCACCTCCATCCAGGAGAACCGGACCGCCGAGTTCCGCACCCGCTACCGGACGGTGGACGTCCTGCTGGTCGACGACATCCAGTTCCTGGCCGGCAAGGACCGGACCCAGGAGGAGTTCTTTCACACCTTCAATGCCCTCCAGGAGGTGAACCGCCAGATCGTGATCACCTCCGACCGTCCGCCCCGGGAGATCCCCACCCTGGAGGAGCGCCTCCGGACCAGGTTCGAGGGAGGTCTCATGGTGGACATCCAGCCCCCGGACTTCGAGACCCGGCTGGCGATCCTGCGCAGCAAGCTGAGCCCCGCCCAGGGCTGGCTGAGCGAGGACGTCCTCTCCTTCATCGCCCACAACATCAAGAAGAACATCCGGGAGTTGGAGGGGGCGCTGACAAGGGTTCTGGCCCACGCCTCCATCACCGGGCGGGGCAACCCCTCGATGGAGGAGGTGGCGGAGATCCTCCGCGACATCATCCCCACTGCGGACTCCCGCCCCCTCACCGTGGAGGGGATCCAGGCGGTCGTCGCCGACTACTACGGAATCTCGGTGGCCGAGATGACCAGCAAGCGGCGGGACAAGCACATAGTCTTTCCCCGCCAGATCGCCATGTACCTCATCCGCGAGGAGATCGCCATGAGCCTGCCGGCGATCGGCCAGGCCTTCGGGGGCCGGGACCACACCACAGTCCTCCACTCCTACGAGAAGATCTCCAACGACGCAAAGGAGGATCCCAAGGTGTTGGAGGACCTCTCGCGCCTGCGCGACCTCCTCCGGGGCGGCTGATGGCGAGGGCACAGCTTTTCCAGATCCCCTGGGGAGCCGATGCTCCTCCCGGTGGAGAGCCTGGGCGGGGCCTTCCCGCGGTGGAAAGCAGGACCCACAAGACCAAGTTTTGCACCGAATGTGCACAGGTCCACCGAAGTGGCCCGAGAGGGGTTTCCCCAGGCTCAACTCCCCTACTATGGCTACGTTCCCATAACCGTCTCTCACCGTCCATCCGGGCCTGTGGAGACCCCGGCCCAGAACCCCGATCAAGGAGGACTTGAAGTTGAAGTGCACGATCTCGCCCCAGCAGCTGGGCGCGGGGCTGTCGGCGGTCACCCGAGCCATCTCCAGCCGCAACACCCTGCCCATCCTCAGCAACGTGCTGGTCCAGGCGCGCGAGGGTGCGATCGAGCTAACCGCCACCAACATCGACCTGACCATCCGCCACACGATGCCGGCGGAGGTCCTGGAGGAGGGGGCGATCACCATCCCCGCCCGGATCCTCTCGGAGTTCGTCAGCTCACTGCCCGAGGCTCCTTTGAGCTGGGAACTGGACCCGGTGCACCAGACGGTGCGCCTGCAGTCGGGCCGCTTCGACGCTCACATCCGGGGGGTGGACGCCGCCGAGTTTCCTCCCCTCCCCGAGGTGGCGGACGCCCAGACCGTCGAGCTCGACCCCCAGATGCTTCTTTCAGCCATCGAGCAGACGGTGGTGGCCGCCAGCGGGGATGAGGGCCGCCCGGTCTACACCGGGGTGCTGGCCGAGATCTCAGGAGCGGACATCACCCTGGTCGCCACCGACGGCCACCGCTTGGCGGTGCGCCAGCTCAGGACCGCCGACGGGGCCCTTCCCCTGGGGGACCGGCTCTCGGTGATCATCCCGGCCCGGGCCCTCTCCGAGCTGGCCCGCCTGCTCAAGCCCATCCTCTCCAGCCCAGGCGCCGTCACCCTGGCGGTGGGTGGCACCCGTTCCCAGGTGCGCTTCGACCTTCCCGGGTACTCGCTGACCAGCCGGCTGATCGACGGTGTCTATCCCAACTACCAGAAGGTGGTTCCCGAGGGGGCCCAGACCGTGGTCCGAGCCTCCACGGACGAGCTGCGCCGGACCACCAGGGTGGTGTCCCTCTTCGCCCGCGACGCCGCCAACGTCCTCAAGATCCGCTGCGAGAGCTCGCAGCTGGTGCTCTCCGCCAACACCAACGAGGTGGGCGACAACGTGGCCTCGGTGGATGCCACCATCGAGGGGGAGAACGTGGGCATCGCCTTCAACGCCCGCTATGTGAGCGACGTCCTGGCCCTCCTGGACTCTCCGGAGGTGGAGCTGGTGCTCAACGGGACGCTGGCCCCGGGGATGGTGAGGGCGGCAGGGGACGACACCTACCGCTACGTGATCATGCCGGTGCGGGTGGCGATCTAGGGCCGAACCTCCACTTGAGGGTCGCCGAGCTCCGGCTCCTCAACTTCCGGGCCTACCCAAAGGCCCAGGTCCTCCTGCGCCCGGGGTTCAACCTCCTCATCGGTGACAACGGGGCGGGCAAGACCAGCCTCCTCGAGGCGCTGGCCACCCTGGCCCTGGCCCGATCAGCGCGCGGTGGGATGAGCACCGACCTGGTCCGCTGGGGAACTTTGGAGATGGGCGTGGCCGCCACCACCTGGAGGGGAGAGGTGGAGGGGCGGCTGGAGATGCGCTGGAGAGTGCAGGCGCCGGCCGGCCGCTGGAGCAGGACGCTGCGTGCCGAGGGGGCCCCGGTTACGCCCGCGGCCTACCTTGGCAGGCTCCGGGTGGTGTCCTTCTGGCCGGAGGACCTCGGGCTGGTGAAGGCGGGGCCGGAGCCGAGGCGAAGGATGCTGGACGTGGTGCTCTGCCAGTTGCACCCGGAATACGCGCAGGCTCTCTCCATGTTCCGGCGGGCCCTGGACCAGCGCAACTCGGCGCTCCGGGCCATCCGAGAGGGGAGGTCGGGCCCCGCGGAGCTGGGGCCCTGGCTGGAGCCGCTGGTGCACTCCGGGGCCCTGCTCATGTCCCACCGGGAGCGCTACCTCGAGGAGGCGGGTCCGCTGGCCAGGAGGGCGGCGAGCAGGATTGGCGAGACGGCTCCGCTGGAGCTCCGCTATCTGCCCGGTACCAGGGGAGCCCCCGGGGAAGGATGGAAGGACAGGCTTGTGATGGCACTCCGAGAGTCGGCGGTGGAGGAGGAGGCGCGGGGGCAGACGGTGGTGGGCCCCCAGCGAGACGACTTCGAGATCGCCTACTCGGAGCGTCCGGCCCGCCAGTACGCAAGTCAGGGACAGCAGCGCACCGCGGTCCTGGCCATCAAGGCCGCCGAGGTGGGCCAGCATCTGGCCGAGGGCGGACAATCCCCGGTGGTGCTGCTGGACGACGTCCTCTCCGAGCTGGACCGGGACCACCGCCGGGGCCTTCTGGAGGTCCTGGGCGAGGGGATGGGTGTGGAGCAGGCGCTGGTCACGGCCACCGAAGACTCTGGGCTCGGAGAGGCGATCGGCCCGGCCCAGGTCCTCCTGGTGCACGGTGGAGAGGTGCGGGGAGAGGGGCAGCCGTAGTGGAGCGGATCGGGGAGATCCTGCCCCGGGTGGTGCGGCGCATGGGTGGGCAGCGCCAGGTGCGGCTGGCCCGGGCTCAGGCGGCCTTCTCGGAGTCCTGCGGTGAGTACCTGCGCGACCACGTGAGGGTGGTGGCGGTGGAGGGCTCGGTGCTGGTGGTGGCCTGCGCCCATCCGGCCATAGCCCACCAGATGCAGATGGAGTCGGTGGCGCTGCTGGAGGCGGTCAACCGCGCGGCCGGGCCCCCCCCGCTCCGCCGGATGCGCTTCGTCAGCGAGGGCTGATCCCTCCCAGATCCAAGATGCGGGCCGCAGCGCGGGCGGCAGCCCCCGGGGGCATCTCCCGGCGGGCTGAGAGGCGCAACCTCTCCAGCACCGCTCGGCCCGCGCCCAGGACCTCCGGGATGATCCTGGCCACCTCCCCGGGACGGACCGCGGCCAGCGCCATCCCCCGCTGAACCGCCCACTCCAGATTGGCCTGCTCCTGGCCCATGAGCGCGGAGGTGAGGATCATCCCCAATCCAGCGCAGGCGGCCTCCCCGATGGCGGTGGGGCCGGCCTTGCCCAGGTAGAGGTCCGCGGAGAGGATGAGGGGGCCAGGGTCCTCCATGAAGGGGAAGGCGTGAACCGGCATCCGCCATCTCCGCCCGGAGGCCCAGCGCAGCAGCCGCCGGTTCCGGCCGCACAGGAGTGCCACCTGGCAGGGCACCTGGGACTCCTCGACCTCGCGCAGCACCCGCTCGACCCCGCCCGCTCCCTCCGCCCCACCGGACACCAGAAGGCAGGGGAGCTCGGGATCCAGGCCCAGATCCCCGCGTAGCGAGGGGCGCGGCCGCGTCCGCTCGAGCCCCGGATCCACGGGCAACCCGGTGGTCTCCACCAGGGCGGCCGGCACCCCCTGGCTGAGGCAGGAGGTGGTGGCCTCGTCAGAGGGTGTGAGGAGGGGGATGCCCCGCGGAGACAGCCACCCCGGGTGCACCAGGGTGAGGTCGGTCACCACGGTTATGAGGGGGGCCCCGACCGCCCGGGCAGCCGCCAGCGCTCCGGGTCCGAGCAGGGGGTGGAGGTTGACCACGACGCGCGGGCGGGAGAGACGGGACCGGCGCACCATCGCCGTCCGAAGGCCGGAGAGCAGGAATCGCTCCAGCAGCGCACCGGCCGCCGGCCTGGAGAAGGCTACGAAGAGCGGCCCCCAGGCAGCTGGAGCCCGGCGCACGAGGGGGCCGTATCCCCGCAGTACGAGGCTCGCCTGGGGCAGCGCCCCGCAACGCAGAGGGTCGGCGATCTCCACCCGAAGGCCCGGCCCCGCTTGGGAGAGCAAGGCCGCCCGGAGGGCCGCGGCCACCCGCAGGTGCCCGCCCCCCGTGGTCGTCGCCCAGAGCTGAACGTCGGCAGGGGGACGGGCTGGCAGGCTGATTCCCTACCTCCTCAGATGGATTTTGGCTGGCGATGCTAAAGTGAGGTCAGAACGCGGTGGGAAGGGCCGCGGGCTGTGTGCCAAACATCCGGGGTGTAACAGAAATCGGGGCCTCATGTACCGCGCCCACGGGGGTGAGCGCTGATCCGGAGTCGGGCGGCGCGGGCCTGAGCTGTCAGGTGGTGGACACCACCGCCGAACTGGCAGGCCTGCGCCGGGTGTGGGAGCAGGTCGCATCGTCCTCAGAGGAACGGGCCCCGTTCCTAACCTGGGAGTGGCAGGAGAGCTGGTGGGCGGTGTTCTCTGCCTCCCACCGGCCCAGGACGCTGATCTTCTCCCGGAAGGGGGAGGTGGTGGGCATAGCCCCCCTCTGCGTCAGCCTGGAGCGGGAGGGCACCCTGCAGTTCGCGGGAGGGGAGGACCTCTCTGATCAGCTAGGACTTCTGGCGCTGCCGGGGTTCGAGGAGGAGGTGGCCGAGGGCGTGGTGGCCTGGGCCCGCAGCTCGGGTTCCCTGGGGCTGGACCTCCACTTCCTCCGGGACTGGGGGTGGGAGCTGCCGGCGCTGCAGCGCGCGCTGGGGAGGCAGGGAATCTCGGGCGAGGTGCATCCTGAGGAAGTCAGCCCGGCGATAGACCTGCCCACCACCTTCGATGAGTACCTGGCCCTCAGGCTGGGGAAGAAGGACCGCCACGAGCTGCGCCGGAAGATGCGGCGGCTGGAGCAGGAGCGCCCGGGATGGAAGCTCGTTGGCCCGGAGGAGCTCGGGCTGGAGAGGGCGTTGACCGAGTTCCTCAGCCTGCTCCGTGCCAGTCGCGAGGACAAGGACCACTTCCTCACCCCGGTGGTGGAGCGCTTCTTCCGGGAGGTGGCGGAGCGCTTCCAGCGGCGCGGGTGGCTACGCCTGGCGCTGCTCGAGGAGGGGGGAAGGCTGGCCGCTGGCACCTTCGGGTTCTGCCTGGACCGGGTCTGGTACCTCTACAACTCGGGATACGACCCGGCCGAGGCCCACCTCTCCCCGGGGTTGCTCTGCGTCGCCGAGGGGCTGCGGGGGGCGATCGACGCGGGCTGCCGCCAGGCCGACCTCCTGCGGGGCAACGAGGCCTACAAGTACCGACTCGGGGCCCAGGACCAGTTCCTGGTCAACCTGCGGGTCTCCCTGACCGAGGGGACGAGGTGACCCCGCCAGTAGGGGGCGAGCCGACCATCGCCTTCATCTCCCTGCACGCCTCGCCGCTGGCGCGGCTGGGCAAGAGGGAGAACGGCGGCCTCAACGTCTACGTGCGGGCGGTCTGCGAGGAGCTGGGGGCGAGGGGGGTGCACACCGACGTCTTCGTCCGACGCAGCGACCCGGACCAGCCCAGGGAGCAGGCCATGGGGCCGCGCAGCCGGGTGATCGCCGTGGATGCCGGCCCGGCCCGACCGCTGGCCAAGCACCAGCTTCCCCAGACCAGGGGCGCCTACCTGGAGGCGGTGCGCGAGTTCACCCGGTCCGCCAGGCGCCGCTACATCGCGGTCCACAGCCATTACTGGCTCAGCGGGGAGCCCGGAGCGGCCCTGGCCCGGGAGCTGGAGATCCCCTGGCTGCACACCGCCCACACCCTGGCTGCGGTCAAGGGCGAGGCCGGGTTCGACAGCGACCTGCCGGAGCGGCTCCTGGAGGAGCGCCGGACGGTGGCGGCGGGAGCCCGGCTGGTGGTGAACACCGCGGGCGAGGCCCATGCCCTGCGCCATCACTACGCGGCCCGTCCGGGGCAGTGCGTGGTGGCGCCGCCGGGGGTGGACCTGGTGCGCTTCCAGCCGCGCGAGGTGGAGCGGCTGAGGCGGCGCATGAGGCTGGAGGGCATGAAGGTGATCCTCTTCGCCGGGCGGCTGGAGCCACTCAAGGGGCCGGACACCCTGGTGGACGCCTTCTCCCTGGTGCGGGATGACCCTCGACTCCGGGACCGGGTCCGGCTGCTCTTCGTGGGGGAGCTGAGCAGCGAGGGCGAGCGGGTCGGCCAGAGGAGGGAGATGCGCCAGCGAGTCGCAGAGCTGGGGTTGGCCGGCGAGGTCGCCTTCCTCGGAGCCCAGCCGCAGGAGCGGCTGGCGCTGCTCTACTGCCTGGCCGACCTGGTGGTGGTCCCCTCCCACTCCGAGTCCTTCGGCCTGGTCGCGCTGGAGGCCCAGGCGTGCGGCACCCCGGTGGTGGCCGCCGCGGTCGGCGGCCTGCGGGAGGTGGTGGCGGACGGCCGGACGGGCCGGCTGGTGGAGGGCCGGGACCCCAGGCAGTACGCCGCCGCCATCGCCGAGGTCCTGGCCGCGGACCCCGCCGCCCACCGCGAGATGCGCCAAGCGGCTAGGCGCCGGGCTGAGCGTTTCACCTGGGAGAGGACTGTGGACATCCTGCTGCCCGAATACGGGTTGGCCCCCGCGCTGGCCACCGCCTGCAGGGAGGCCTGACCACCGCCCCACCCGGTGGCTCCCCCGGAAACGGGCGACCCCCGCCCCCGGGCCATGATCAGGGGGTGGCTGCCGGCTCCCGGTGCTGGGCGACCCACTCGGACTCGAGGAGGGCGAAGTCGAACTCATCGCCCCACTCCCCCTTGAACCACTCGTTCTGGAGCAGATGGGCCTCTTGGCGCATCCCCAGCCGCTGGGCCAGCCGGACGGACGGAAGGTTGCGGGCGTCCACTCGGGCCATGACGCGGTGCACCTTCATCTCGTCGAAGGCGAGGTGGAGGACGGCGTGGGCGGCCTCGGTGGCGTAACCCCGCCCGGAGTGCTGGGGGCTCAGGACCCAGCCGACCTCGGCGCAGCGATGCTTCCGGCTATGCAGGAAGAGGTTCACGTCCCCGACGAGCCGGCCCGTCCCCGCCACCTCCACCCCCAGCACCACCCCCTGCCCCTCATCCGTGATCTCCGTTCGGGCCCAGGCGTCCGCCAGCTTCTGGGCTACGGCCGCGCGGTCCATGGGGAGGAAGGGGACATAGCGACAGACCTCGGGAATCGAGCGGTACTCGAGGAGGTCATCGGTGTCGGCGGACGTGAGGGGCCGCAGCAGCAGCCGGGAGGTCTGTATTGGGTAGGCGGGGCGAAGCGCCATCGGCGGTCCCGGGGCCAGCGGCATGACCCCCGCGGGATCCCCCGGGGGAGGTGTGTCAGTGGGCACGAGGCTATCTCCTCCGCGGGTGGCACGCACCAGCTCACCGGCCATCACTGCCGGACTCAGCTCGAGGATCGTAGCAGCGGCCGCGGCACGGCCCGGGAGCCTGCAGGCCCGGCGAGCGCCCGGCTGGCATCATCTTCCCCTGGTGGAGAGACAGCCTGTGAGTGGAGAGGGAGCGCCCCCCGAAGGGGCGCCCGGACCGCTGGTCTCCGCCTTCCGCGCCGCTCGGGGCCGCACCGCCCCCCAGTTCACGATTCCCGGCCACAAGGGACGGATCGGCGAGATCGAGCCGGAACTGATGGGACCTCTGGCCGCGGATCTGCCGCTGCACGGGGGACTGGACACGCCCAAGTTGGCCCGGGGCAACCTTCTGGAATCCGAGCGGATGGCCGCCCGCCACTTCGGGGCCGATTGGTGCCGCTTCGGCGTGGGCGGGTCGACCCAGGCCAACCTGGCCCTGTGCCTGGCCCTCGGGCGGCCCGGCGACCGGGTGATAGTGAGCCGGGCTTTGCACCGCTCCCTCTTCTCCGGGCTCGTCCTCTCCGGCCTGGAGCCGGTCTGGGTCCCACCCAGCGCCCACCGGGCCACCGGTTTGCCCCTCGGGATCACTCCCTCCGCCCTGCGCCGCGCCGTCGCCCGGGCGCCGGACGCGCGGGCGGTGATCCTCACCGACCCCGGCTACCTGGGGACCCTCTCCCCCATCTCCGAACTGGCTCGGATCGCCCACGGAGCGGGGATGGCGCTCTTCGTGGACCAGGCCTGGGGAGCCCACTTCGGCTTCCATCCGGCGCTCCCCGGCCACGCGCTCGCTCTCGGCGCCGACGCCCTCGTCACCAGCGTGCACAAGACCGGACTCGGCCACACCCAGGCAAGCCTGGCGTGCGCCCGGACCGGCCGGCTGGATCTGGCGCGGCTGGAGCGCGGCTTCGACGCCACCCACACCACCAGCCCGGCGGGTTCCGTCCTGGCCAGCATCGAGGGCTCGCTGACCCTGATGGCAGCCCGCGGGGAGGAGCTGCTGGGGAGAGCCCTGGGGCTGGTCCGCGAGGCTCGCAGGCAGCTCCAAGAGGCGCTGGGGCCGGTGGGCCTACCCGACGAGAGCCAGTTCCCGGGCCCGGAGGGCCCGCTCTTTGACCCTCTGCGCCTGGTGGTCCAGTTAGCTCCCCTGGGCGCCGACGGGAGAGCGGTGGAGGGGGAGATGCTGCGCAGAGGAGTGGCGGTGGAGTACGCCGACCGCGACCTTCTGGCACCGGTGGTGACCCTGGCCGACGACCGCGACACGGTGGGGCGGCTGGTCCGGGAGATCGTCCGGGCGGTGAGCGCCACCGGCAGGGGCCCGGCAAGACCCGCCCGGCCCCCCATCTCCTGGCGGGTGCGGCCAGAGGTGGCGATGAGCCCCCGGGAGGCCTTCTTCGCCGGCCACGAGCGGGTTGCCTGGCAGCGGGCAGCCGGGCGGGTGTCCGCCGAACTGGTGGCGCCGTACCCACCGGGAATCCCGGTCCTGGCTCCGGGGGAGCGCATCTCCGCGCACCACCTCCGCGTGCTGCGCGCCGCCGCCCGCGGGGGGGCGCGCATCGCCTACGCCACCGACCCCTTTCTGAGCTGGCTTGACGTCGTCTCGGATTGATCGCTGCTGCAGGAGGCGGAGGCGGCGCCTCAGGGCAGCGTCCTGGGCCGGCCCCCCACCCGGCCGTCCCTTGCCCGCCGCTAGAGCAGATGGTCGAGACCACCGTGGGCCAGCAGACCCAGGCGCCCCGGAGCGGCTGGTGCCACGGCCCTGTCTGGCGGGTGGCGAGAGCGGGCGCCCGCGCCCTTCATGGCGCCAGAGTCCAGCTCCAGCGGCTTCCACCGGCGCCAACCAGGCGGTCGAAGCGGCTCGGGTCCTTGCTCCGCTGAGCCCTCCCCGGCTGCGGCGACCCCAGCCGCCTGTGACCTCAACCCATCCAGATCCCCACGGCCAGAAGCGACGAGGCGAGGAGGAGGACCAGCGCCGTCTGCTTGAGGGCGGAGACCAGCTCCGCGGGGTCCCGGGAGCCGGACCTGCGCACCGGCCCCTCGAGCAGCGGCACGGCCACCCAGGCCAGCAGCACCTCGGCGTGGGTGACGGCCGGGATGGCCAGGATCAGGGGGACGGCGAGGGCGAGGGCCAGAAGGCCCAGGTACAGCCGCCTGGCCCGCACCGCCCCCAGGGCGACGGCCAGCGTGCGCTTGCCCGCTGACCGGTCCGTCTCGATGTCACGGAGGTTGTTGATGAGCAGCAGGGCGGCGGCCAGCGCCCCGGGGAGTATGGCCGCCAGAGGGGCCGCCAGGGGGATCGAGCGCATCTCCACGAACGCGGTGCCACAGGTGGCCACCTCCCCGAAGAAGAGGAACACCGCCACCTCGCCGTACCCGTGATAGCCGTAGGGGAAGGGGCCCCCGGTGTACATGGCCGCGGCGAGGATGCAGGCCGCTCCCACCGCCAGCAGCCACCAGGACGAGATCGCGGCCAGCCAGAGGCCCAGCGCCGCTGCCGCCGCGAACGCCACCAGCGCGGCCGCCAGGACCGCCCTGGGGGGCACCACTCCTGAGCTGGCGGCACGGGGAGGGCCGACCCGGATCCGGTCGGCGCCCCGCCTATGGTCGGAGTAGTCGTTGGCGTAGTTGACCCCAACCTGCAGGGCGATCGCCACCCCCAGCGCCCCGAGGCTGGGGGCCAGGCGGGCTTCGCCGGCGCGGGCCGCGACGCCGATGCCGATCAGGACCGGTGAGACGGAGGCGGCCAGGGTGGCGGGGCGGGTAGCGTGCCACCAGAGGCGAGACGGGGTGAGGGAGGTCGCCGCCCCTGTCACCCGGGCTCGCCCACGAAGACGGGGGGGCCGGCGTTGAGAGGGGTGGCGCTGTCAAAGGCGGTCAGCCGGTCCTGGGTGTTCGCCCCGTCGTTGGCGAGGTAGAGCTGCAGGTAGTGGCCCTCGAGCCGGGTGAAGGCGAGCTGGCGCCCGGTCGCCGTGGAGGTCACCGCCTCGGGGTACTGGCCGGCCACCGGACCCACCAGCGTGTCCACCGGGCCTCCGGCCGTGGAGACGGTGGCCAGGGCGCCGCTCGGCTCGCGAAGAAGCACCACCGAGCTGCTGAGGAAGGCCACCGGCTGGCCCGCCGCCAGCTGGCGGAACGGCTTGGCCCCGACCCCCGGGGCATACAGCCAGGCGGAGGGGTCGGCCGGCTGGCCCACCGCGAAGGCGAGGGAATCGCCCTGCGGGCTCCAGACCGGGCTCTGGGCGGGGAGGGTGGTCGCCGGCGGGGAGAGGTAGGTGACGGCGCTCAGGCTGGGGCTGAGCAGGGCGACCCGGGCGGCCAGCCCCGGGGAGCTGGCGACCGCCGCCAGGACCTCCCCATCCGCCCTCCACCCCAGCGGTCCAGAGAAGGACGACGTGGCCGAGAGGGTAACCGTCTGGGAGCTGGCCAAGGAGTACACGCGGAGCGCCCCGCCGGAGATGAAGGCCAGCTGCTGGCTGGTGGGGGCCCAGGCGACCATGGTGCTGGAGGTGCTCCCCAGGACCGGAGTCGACTTGCCGGTGGCCAGGTCGAGGACCTCCAGCTGATGCCCGCCCGCCAGCTCCGTGGCCAGGTACTGCCCGTCGGGAGCCGCCACCGCCAGGGTGTAGCTGCTGCCGGGCGGCGGCGACGCCAGGAGGCGCAGGCCCGGCGGGTCTCCCGCCTGCTCCGGGGTGGCCGTGGCCAGGACCTCTGTGTACTGCCCCACCGCCGGTCCGGCGGGGAAGATCAGGGAGGGGCTGGAGCCGTAGCCGGTGACCTTGAACTTGAACCTGGCGCCCGCCTGGAGGTGGTTCCCATCCACGTCGAGGGCGGCCCGGGTGACCGTCACCTGGTAGGTCTGCCCGGGGGCCAGGGGGCGGGCGGACTCGACGAGGAACCGCCCGGGCGCGCTGGGGTTGGGCAGGACCTGATAGCCCCCCGGAGGATCGGGGGAGAGGGACACCGCGGCGGCGACGGCCCTGGGATTCATAGCACGGTCGAAGTTGAGGGCGGGCGCCTGGTACGGCCCCAGGCTCCCGCCGCTGCCGGGGAAGGTCGAGGAGAGGGATGGCCCCCCCTCGGTGGAGAACCCCCAGGAGTGAGCCAG
This sequence comes from bacterium, assembly GCA_021791415.1. Classification (GTDB taxonomy): domain Bacteria; phylum Chloroflexota; class Dormibacteria; order Aeolococcales; family Bog-877; genus JAJYXT01. Next base: position 80,900 of record JAJYWQ010000050.1, read on the forward strand.
GTCGTTGACCGCCCCCGAGGCGGCCCGGATGCCGCCGGCGACGTTGATCCGGTAGGTGGTGACCACCGCCAGGGGATGGCCCGGGTGGAGGAGGCGCATGATCCGGTCGCCGTCCGACCACCGGAAGTAGCAGCCCGTGCGCCGACCCTCCGCCGCCAGCTTGATGTCGCAACCTGGCGGCGGCTTGCCCCGGCGGCTCTTGATCGTGAGCCGCGTCTCCACCGACTGCGGATCCATGGGCACGCTGAAGACGATCGTGAAGACGATGTTGGTGTGGGTCCCCCCCTGGCTGGGGGCGGGGGCCACCGCGGTGATCTCCGGGGGTGTCACCGGCCCACAGGCAGAGAGCGCCGGCAGAAGGGCCAGGAGTCCCGGAAGCAGGACGAGAAGCCTGAGGGCCCGCCAGGACCCGGCCTTCCCCGGCGCTGCGGTCAGCCGATCTCCGCCAGGTCGATCGCCGCCGCCGGCTGTGGCGGCGAGGCCACGACGTCTATCCGGGCCTCCCGCTCCGCGCAAGCCGCCGCCGCCACCTGCGGCCCCTCGGCCAGCTCGGGAGCCTGGGTGCTGTAGCTACCGCTGGGGGTTCCCTCCCCAAGCAGGGCCACCGCCACCTGCTCTCCGTGGCTCACGAGGATCCCTCCGCTCACGCGCTGGTCCGCAATGAACTCGATGAGCGACTGGAAGTCCACGATCCGGGCCGGCAGGTTGATGAACACCGTGGTGGCCACGATGAGCGGGGCCACGGCGGCCACCAGCTCCGAGGGCAGCTCCACGGCGTCGATGAGGCCCTGGCCGCGCCCCACGTGAGCCACCAGCTCCTGGATCGCCTGCTTGCCCCTCCGGTAGTTGCCCTCCCCCCGCTGCTGGCTCTGTAGGACCTCACCGTCCTTGAAGAGGATGTCGCCGCGCCGCTGCCGATCGGTCTCGCCGGTCACCGATACGTAGCCGGAGAACCCGTCCTGGCTGAGGGTCTTCAGCAGCATCGGGAAGTTGAGGAAGGAGGCCTTGAGGCCGGCATGCAGGGTCGGCCCGCTGGGCATGGGCACCATGACCGACAGCTGGGCCCGGGTGGCGCCCGCCGGCGGCCGGACGGCGGGGGTTGGCGTGCTCGGGACGGGACCCCTCCGCGGCGGGGCCGTAGCCGCCGGCGCCGCCGCCGGCGCCGCCGCCCGAGCCGGCGCGGGCGCTGATGGCGGCTGGTGCCGGGCCGGAGGCGTGTACGGGGTGGGCGGGGGTGGGGCCGCGAACGGCTCGATGTCAGCCATCTCCACGTCCTCCGACTGCTCGGGCCAGCCGCTGGCAGCTGCCGCCGCGACCGGCTCGGGAACCGCGGCCTCCAGGTCGTCCACCCCAGGGGACTTCCCGTCCTGACGTTCCCACTGGCGCAGCAGGTCGTCGGTGGAGCTGTTGATGGTCTCCTCCGGAGGGAGCTTGGCCCTTGGATTGAAGGTGTAGGCGCCGCTGTTCCACCCCAGGGCGGCCATCACCGCTCCCTCGCCCTCCTCCCCCTCGCCGGTGGCGTGGAAGAGGTGTCCGAAGAGGAAGTGGAGGGAGCACTGCCGAGAGCCGTTCTCCAGCAGGAGCGTGCCGGTGGCCCGGTCCTGCTGCATCGTCTGGAGAAGCTCGGCCACCGTGGCTGGCCCGATGCTGCCCTGGTTCTGCAAGTTTGTGGATCTCTCCTGAGGGTCCGCCGCGGCGGACCAACCCTCCCCGGTCGGTCGGCGCGATACTAGCACAGGCGGGGCCGATCTCCCGGGAGCGCCGCCGCCGGTGCCGCTCCCCGCTATTGTCGCCCCTTATGGAAGCGAGCCCTGGAGCCGCCAACTGGGACGGGCTGCTGGCCCGCTGGCCGGCCCCCTCACTGCTTCAGTCCCATGCCTGGGGCGAGGTCCAGGCGCGGGCCGGATGGCGCCTGCGCCGCTTGATGGTGGACCTATCGGGCCGGCCGCTGCCGCTCTCGGTGCAGGTGGGGCCGCTCGGGCCTCCTGGGGCTCTGCGCCTCTACCTGCCGCGCGGGCCGGCCTGCGCTCCCGACGACACCGCGAGCTTCCTGGCCGTGGAGCGGGAGCTGGTGGGGATCGGCCGCCGGGAGAGGGCGCTGGCCGTCGAGGTGGAGCCGAACTGGGAGGCCGGAGCGGTCCCCGCGGGGCACCCGATCCGCGCCTGGGCGCCCTGCCCCTCCCGGCAGCCGCTGGCGACCACCATCGTGGACCTTCGCCCCGAGCCCGACGCCATCCTGGCCTCGTTCCACTCCAAGACCAGGTACAACGTGCGCCTCGCCGAGCGCCGGGGAGTCAGGTTTCGAGAGGGAGGCCTCGAGGAGCTCGACCGCTGCCTCCGGGCCACCGAGAGTCGCCAGGGAGTGCGGCTGCCGCCCCGCAGCCACCTCTCCACGGTGCTGGAGCAAATGGGGGGAATGGCCCGGGTGCGGGTCGCCGAGGTCCAGGGGGTGGCGGCGGCGGCCGTCCTCCTGGCCCGTAGCGGGCAGGAGCTGGTCTACCTCTACGGCGGGGCTACTGGCGACCACCGCGAGGCCATGCCCAACCACCTCCTGCACTGGCGCGCGATGATGGAGGGGCGCGAGGAGGGCTGCACCGACTATGACCTGTGGGGAGTTCCTGAGGACGACCGGCCCGACCACCCCTGGCACGGTCTGGCCCAGTTCAAGCTCGGCTTCGCCGGGCGCGGGGTCCGCTACCTCGGGGCGCGCCGCCGCCCGCTGGTACCCGGAGGTGTGCCGGTCTTGAGAGCCCTCGACCGGATCCGTCTTGTCAGCCGGAATCGGAGAGCGCGGTGAGCGGCGAGCTGCCCGAGGAGGAGAGCCTCTACTTCCCGGTGTACGAGGAGCTGGCCTCGGATCTCCTCGAGGGGCTGGACAGGACGGGCCTCGTGGTGGAGGACATCGGCCACGAGATAGAGCCCAGCACCGGGGACCGCACCTTCCGCTGTGCCGCCCACGTCGGGTCCTCGGAGGCGGCATCGCGCTACCAAGCCTCCCTGCACTTCCACTGGGACGCCCTGCTCACCTACCTCGGCACGTATGGGCCGGGCAGCGAGTGTGATCTGTACCACGAGCCGGGCGAGGCCTGCAGCCACCGGGCCCAGCGGCCCCACCCCGGCGTGGACCTGGTCGTGGAGTACGACCTGGGGGACGGCGGTTACCAGCTGTCCGACCTGGGGGAGGTCCAGGCCTGGATCTCCACCGTGGAGTCCCTGCTGTCCCGGGTGCTGCCCGACGACGACGGCCGGGTGGTGCACCTCAATCTGGCCTTCCGCGAGGGGGCGGTGTGGGTGGAGCGCTTCACCGCCGAGCAGAGCTGGTACCTGGACCTGAGCGAGCCCCGGGACCTTGCTCCGATCTGCGAGATGGTGGCCGCCACCCTGAGAGCGACCCCAGCTTTGGCCGACCGCCTGCCTCTCTAGCCATTCGGACCCGCCTGGGGTTGGATCCAGCGGCGGGTCCACTTTCCCGGTCCCGTCCGGGGCTCGGAGGCCGGTCTCCGCCTTCCCCTGCGCCGGGAGCGGCGGGATCGGTTCCTTCGGGCGGCTACCTGTCGGGGCAGTCTCCCCGGGCCCCAGCTAGAGGGGATGCGGTCGGCGAGGAAGGCCGGGCCCTCCTGGCGAAGCTGGGCGGTCTCGTGGGGCCGCAGGCCCGCTGACCTCTTGCCCGCCTCTCTGCTGGCCCTCGGGCCGAATCGGGTCCCCCTCGGCGGCTCCCTCCCCGGGACCGCCTAGGACGGCGTCGATGAGCCGGTAGATCATCGGGAGGGCTGCGGAGCAACTCTCTGCGGCGTCGGCCAGGGCGTCGAACGTTTCGAAGCTGGTGAGGGCCATGAGGACCGCCACCGTGCCCTCCTGGTCGTCCGCCGAGACCAAGGGGTGGTCGCGCAGCCGGCCGAGCAGGACGGTCAGGCCCCTTCGGCGGCGGTCATCACGCGCGCTGATCACGCCGCGGACGTCGGGGTCGAGGTGGGCTAGGGCCCGCAGACGCCGCATCGCCGCCCGGTCCGAGTCCCAGAAGCGGGCGAAGACTGCGACGAAGCTGTGCAGCGCCTCGAGGGGGTCGGCCAGTGAGAAGCTCTCGGCCAGGGTGTCCATCCGGGCGGACGACGCCAGGTCGTCGCAGATCGCCTCCAGGAGTCCGCTCTTGGAGCCGAACTGGTAGTAGACGGTGGCCCGAGCCACGTCTGCGGCTCGGGCCACAGCCTCGACGGTGAAGGAGCCGAAGCTCTCCGTGGTCGCCAGCAGCGCACGGGCGGCAGCCAACACCCGGCGCCTACCCTCGTCGACCTCCACCTGGCGGCGCCCCAGCTGATACGGACGCGGGCTCATGGCTTGCTTGACGGCTCCTGGATGCTCGGTTATAGTCACACACATTGTCTGACCAAATAGCACCCCTCCGGACCGCGGAAGGCGCCCCAGCAGCGGTGCACCAGGAGTATCGATGACCACACCCTTCGCCGCCACCACAGATCCCTCCCAGAGGGGCGAGAGTTTGTCGCCCAGCCAAGGCTGGCACGCGCGACGGGGCTTCCACCCCGGGGCTTTCCTGGCGGCGGAGGGGTGAGCGGCTCCGGCGCCGTCGGCGCTTCGTCCCAGACCCTCAACCTGGAGGGACGCGTGGCGGTCGTCACCGGAGGTTCCGGAGCCATCGGCGCCGCCACCGCCATGGCCCTGGCGGCGCACGGAGCCGCGGTGGCGATCGTTGGGCGGAACCGGGAGCCCCTCGAGGCCGTGGCCGAAAGGGTGAGCGCCAGCGGCGGGACCGTCCTGCCCGTGGCCGCAGACTGCACCAGCCAGCCGGAGATGGAGGCGCTCTCCGAGCAGGTCACAGCTCACCTGGGCCCGGCGGACGTCCTCTGCACCTTCGCCGGCGGCGACGGCATGCCGGTGCCGACCAATGAGGAGACCGTGGCCCACTGGCGCCAGGTGACAGACTCCGAGCTGACCTCGACGTTCGTCACGGTTCGCGCCTTCCTCCCGGCGATGCTGGATCGCCACGCCGGGACCATCCTGACCATGGCATCCTCGGCGGCGCGCCAGGCCGCCGGCTCCTCCGCCGCCTACGCGGCGGCCAAAGCCGGAGTCATCGCCTTCAGCCGTCACCTGGCGGGCGAGTACGCGCGGCAGGGGATTCGGGTGAACTGTCTTGCCCCGTCGGCCATCGAGAACGAGAGGATGCGCCGCTGGATGAGCGCGGAACAGCGCCGCGCCCTGGGCGAGGCTTTCCCTCTCGGTCGCTTGGGCCAGCCGGACGATGTGGCGGCGGCGGCCCTCTTCCTCGTTTCCGGCGCCTCCTCCTGGATCACGGGCCTCACCCTCGACATCTCGGGCGGGAAGGTGATGGTGTGACCGCCCAGGGTCGCCCCAGCCGTCTGCCCGGAGAGGGCGCCGTCCTCGGGCTGCGCGCCAACTGCCTCGCCGCCCTGGTCATGCTGGTGGTGGAGTCCTGCCTGGGCATCGTGGTCAGCAGCACCGTCCGCGCGCCGTCGGGCGCCTCGGTCCGCGGTCTGCCAGCGCAGCTGCTGGCGCTGTTCACTCGCGGCCCGCTCCCGCTCTCCCTCCATGCGGCGCTGGGGGCCCTGCTTCTGGCCAGCGGCGCTGCGGCCTTGGTGCGCGCCCTCGCCCTCCGGCGGCCGCGGCTGGTGGCCCTGGCGAGCGTGGGGGTCCTGGCCGTCGGTGCCGCCGCGGCCTTTGGGGCCCGCTCCCTGGGGGGCTCCAGCACCGCCGCCTCAGTCGCGATGGCCAGCTCCGGCGGTCTGGCGATCCTGGCCTACGCCCTCCTTCTCTTCCTCCTCCCCGCGGCCGGCAAGCAGCCGAGCCCGTCGATCTGAGGGCGGCCTCCTCCCCGCCGCGGCACGGGGGGCTGGAGCGCCAACCGCCACCCGCCAAGTCGGGCGCCCACCGGGAGCGTCGGAGCGGCCTCCTCCCAACCAGGTCCCAGGGGCAGCCCCGTCGGCCTGACAATGGAACTGCGCCGGACCCACCGGTGCGACCGGGCGGGGCCACAGCCGCCACAGGAGGCCGCGATTGATCTCCAAGCCCGACTACATGCGCTTTGTCGACGAGCAGCTGGAGGCGATGATCCGGATGGTCCAGGAGTTGGGGGATGACCTGGCCAATCGGCGGCTCAAGGCTCCGGGATCCAACTCCCCCTTCGTGATCCTCACCCACTGCCTCGGTGTCATGGAGTATTGGGGAGGGCACGTGGTGGCGGGCCGCCCCTCGGGGCGGCATCGCGCCAGCGAGTTCGCCGCCGAGGGCGAGGTCGAGGAGCTGGTGACGAGGGCCCGGGCCGCGCGGGAGCAGCTGCTGCGGGACCTCGACGGCGCGGAGCCGGACTCCGCCCCCCGGAGCGCCCTGGACCCCGATCCGGAATCCCCCCAGATCACCAGGACCCAGGGGGGCGCGCTGCTCCACATCTACGAGGAGCTGGCGCGTCACCGGGGGCAGATGGACATAACCCATGACCTGCTGCAGTCGGGGGGGCACTGAGCTCTTCTGGCGTCCACGCCTCCAGCCCCGCTGATCTGGACGAGGTCGCCCGAGGCAGCGGAGGCCGGCCACCCCATCCTAAGAGGGGCCCCCTCCCGACCGCACCGTCACTCCGGATCAGGCGACGGCGTAGGATCCGCGCGATGACCCGCTTCGCCATCGACGCCGGGACATTGTTGGAGATAGCCGGCGGCTCCCGGCCGGTCAGCCCCCGCCACCAGCTGGTGGCACCGCATTCGATCCGCTCCGAGGCGATCAACCTGCTGCTGGGCCGGGTGCGCAGCGGCCAGCTCACCGAGGTCGCCGCCCTGCGGCTCCTGGAGCGCCTGACCCAGCTCAGGGTGCGCCTCCTCGACGACCGGGTCTCGCGGCGAACCGCGTGGGAGATCGCCCAAGAGCGAGGCTGGGCGACGGTGGACTTGGCCGAGTACCTGGCGGTGGCGAGGCTTCAGGCGGACGCGCTGATTGCCAGCGATCCGGGGCTGGCGGAGATGGCCGCCGGCGTGGTGGCGCTCGCGCCGCTGTCTGCGCTGTTCGCCGACTGATCGGGCCCGGCCGGGTACACCGCTCAAAGAGAATCGCCAACGCGGACAGCCGCTATATCTGGTCGCCTCGACCTGTCGAGCTTGCTCCCCCCGGGGCCTGGGTCAGAGAGCCTGGCCGGGCTCCCCGGCCCCCTCAACCGGGACCGGCCAAGGCCGGTGCGGGAGGCAAAGGCGCCAGTCCGGCGGGAGGACCTCCCGCGCCAGCTCTAGGACCCGCGGCCCTCCCCGTCCCACGGTCCACTCGGGCGTCAGCAGGGCCGCCCCTCGGAGCAGGTAGGGCCGCCGCACAAGAGCCGGGTGGGGGAGGAGCAGGCGCCGATCCGAGCTCTCCTCCTCCTCAACCAGGATCACGTCCACGTCCACCTGCCGGGGCCCCTTGGCGATGAGCCGGCGTCGCTCCCCCTCCGCCTCCTGCGCCGCTGCCAGCCATCCCCAGGGATCGGGTCGGCCCTCGGCGAGGAGCAGCTGGTTGAGGTAGTCCGGCTGCGGTGGGGCCCCGATGGGCGCGGTGTTCCACCGCGGGGAGGCTGCCAGGACGCGCACTCCGGCCGCGGCCAGGCGGGCGGCGGCAGCGTCGAGGTTGCGCTCCCGCCGGCCGAGGTTGGAGCCCAGTGCCAGCAGCGCCCGGCCCCCCACGCCTATGCCCCGGCTCCCATCTCGCCCCCGCGCAGCCGGTCCACCACCCGCAGCACGTCGCGGATCTCGGCCACGTCGTGAACCCGGACGATCTCGGCGCCGGCGGACGCCGCCCAGGCCACCGTGGCGGCCGTGCCCATCAGCCTCTCCCCCACCGGGCGGTCCCCCAGTAGCCAACCGACCAGCGACTTGCGGGAGGTCCCGACCAGGAGCGGGAACCCCAGCAGCTCCAACAGCGGCAGGAGGCGAAGTGCGGAAAGGCTCTGGGCCGGGGTCTTGCCGAACCCGATGCCCGGGTCCAGCACCACCTGGGACGGCGGGATCCCGGCCAGGGCGGCCAGCTCAGCCGACTCCTGCAAGGAGACCGAGACCTCCCGAGGAAGGTCCGCGTATTGGACTCCCTCCTGGTTGTGCATGCAGACCACCGCCGCCCCGGCGGCGGCGGCCACCCGGGCCATGCGCCGATCGCGGCGGAGCCCCCAGATGTCGTTCACCGCGGAAGCACCGGCCTCCAGGGCGGCCGCGGCCACCTCAGACTTCCAGGTGTCGACGAAGACGGGGACGTCGAGCTCCCGGGCCAGGGCGGCCACCGCCGGCCGCACCCTCCTCAGCTCCTCCTCGGCGGGAACCGGGAGGTGGCCCGGGCGGCTGCTCTCCCCCCCCACGTCCAGGGCGTCCGCCCCCTCGGCCACCAGCTCCCGGCCGCGCGCCAGCGCCGCCTCCACGGAGTCGCCCACGCCGTCTCCGCTGAAGGAGTCCGGGGTGACGTTGACCACCCCGAGGATGTAGGTGCGGGCCCCGAAGCGCCACGACCTGCCGCCGAGGCGCAGCGCCCGAGGGGGGCCTTCCAGCGCGGCCGCCACGCGGAGGAGGGTGGCCCTCACCGTCCCGGCCCCCAACCCTTGAGCCAGGGAGCGCAGCGCCGGCGGGCCAGCGGTCACGGTGAGGGCGTCGCCCTGTCCCTCGATCCGGCATCCGGGCGGAACGGGGGTCGGCCGAGGCTGGCCGGCCAGGCCAAGCCTTGCCCACGGCCCCTCGGGGCCGAGGCCGCGCGCGATGGGCACGACTGTCGCGGATGTGGCCATGGCGCCAGTTTGACCGACCGGGGCCGCCAAGGCCGGTGGCCGCGGCCCCCGCGCCTGGCCCGTCCTCCCTAGAATCGTCGGAGCATGGCGGAGGAAGGGGAACGGCCCATGCTCAACCTGGCGATCCTGGGCCACAGCCACGACGGGAAGACCACCCTGGCGGAGGCGCTTCTGTTCGCCGCCGGGGCCGTCCCCCGGATGGGCTCGACCGACCAGGGGAGCGCGGTCCTGGACTTCGAGCCGGAGGAGCAGCGCCGCCACATCTCGGTGCAGCTGGCCATGGCCACGCTGACCTGGGCGGGGCGCCGGATGACCCTGCTCGACACCCCGGGGTTCCAGGACTATGAGGGGGAGGTGCTCGAGGCGCTGGCGGTGGCCGACGCGGCGCTGGTCACGGTGGGTGCCAGCTCGGGAAGCCAGCTGGCGGTCGGGACGGAGTCCGCCTGGGGCCATCTGGCGGAGCGCCGGTTGCCCCGGATCGTGGTCATGACCAAGCTTGACAAGGAGCACTCGGACTTCCGGGGGACCCTGGCCGGCATGCAGCGGCTCACCCCCCGGCCGGTGGCTGTCCAGCTGCCCATAGGCGAGGAGCACGACTTCCGTGGCGCCGTGGACCTCATCACCGGGAAGGCCCTCGTCTTCGACGAGCGAGGGGGACAGCGGGAGGAGGATCCGCCCGCGGAGCTCCTGGGAGCTGTCCAGGAGCTGCGCCAGCAGCTGGTCGAGGCGGTGTGCGAGACGGATGACCGTCTTCTGGAGCGCTACCTGGAGGGGGAGGAGCCTGCCCCTGAGGAGCTGCGCTCGGCGCTCCGCCAGGCGACGGCCTCGGCCACCATCGCCCCTCTGCTGGTGGCGGCTCCGGCCAGGGCCATGGGGGCGGGCGCCGTCCTCGACCACCTGGCCACCTGCCTCGCCCAGGAGGGGCCGCTGGATGCCGACGGCCCGCCGGTCCTGCGGGTGTTCAAGACCATGGCGGACCCCTTCGGCCGGGTCACCTACTACAAGGTGGTGAGCGGCACCCTTCTGCCGGACGCCCACCTGGTCAACGCGGGCAACGGGCAGGAGGAGAGGCTGGCCCGGCCGCTCCGGCCCAAGGGAAAGGCCCTCGAGCCTCAGGAGCGGCTCTTGGCAGGGGAGCTGGGGGCCGCGACCAAGCTGCTGCACACCAACACCGGGGACACCTTGGGGCCCCGGGGGACTGCCCCCCTGCCCGCCATAGATTTCCCTGCTCCCTCGTACACCATGGCCATCCGGCCCAAGAGCAAGGGAGATGAGGAGAAGATCCAGGCCGGCCTGGCCCACGTCCTGGAGGAGGACCGGACGCTGCGGCTGGAGCGCGAGCCCTCCACCAAGGAGACGCTGCTGCACGGCCTGGGCGACGTCCATCTGGAGGTCACCCTGGAGAAGCTGCGGCGCAAGTACCAGGTGGACGCGGTGCTGGCCACCCCCAAGGTGCCCTACCGCGAGACCATCCGCGGCGCGGCCCGCCAGCAGCACCGCTACAAGAAGCAGTCCGGTGGCGCGGGGCTGTACGGCGACTGCACCCTGGAGTTGGAGCCGCTACCGAGGGGCTCCGGCTTCGTCTTCGAGGACAAGATCTTCGGTGGCGCCATCCCCCAGCAGTTCCGCCCGTCTGTGGAGAAGGGGGTGCAGCAGAGCCTCGCCGAGGGGGTCCTGGCCGGCTATCCGCTGGTGGACCTCAAGGTAAGACTGGTGGACGGTTCCACCCACCCGGTGGACGGGAAGGACATCGCCTTCCAGCTGGCCGGGGCCATGGCCCTCCGGGAGGGAGCGGAGAAGGCCGGGCTGTACCTCCTGGAGCCGGTGATGGAGGTCGAGGTGATCGTCCCCGAGGAGACGATGGGGGACGTCATCGGCCACCTGAACTCGCGCCGGGGCCGGATCGGGGGGATGCTGCCCGCCGGGGAGGGCCTGGAGCGGGTCTCGGCCCAGGTGCCGCTCGCCGAGATGTACCACTTCCCCATCGAGCTGCGGGCCATGACCCAGGGGAGGGGTCGCTACCAGATGCAGTTCCATCACTACGAGGAGGTGCCCGCGCAGGTGGCCCAGCCGATCATCGAGGCCAGCCGTGCGGGGCACACCCGGGAGCAGGCGGCCTCCTGAGCAGGAAGGGGCCAGCCGGGGTATAGTTGTAGCTGCAAGTATCTGCCGCCTGACCTGGAGCGTCCCATGCCCGCCATATCCGCCGACCCCATAGCGCTGCCCCGCCTTCCCCAGAGCCAGGGACAGGAACGCTCGGTGATCTCGGTTACCACCGCTCCCACCGGGCTCGAGGGAGAGGGGTTCCCCGTCCGCCGTGCCTTCGCCGGGGTTGCTCAGAGCCTCCTCGACCCCTTCGTCCACATGGACCAGATGGGGGAGGTGGAGTACCAGCCCGGGGAGCCCAAGGGGACCCCCTGGCATCCCCATCGGGGGTTCGAGACCGTCACCTACATGATCGACGGCACCTTCCAGCACCAGGACTCCAACGGGGGCGGCGGCCTCATCACCAACGGCGACACCCAGTGGATGACCGCGGGCGCCGGCATCCTCCACATCGAGAGGCCCCCGGAGCCGTTGATCGCCAGCGGCGGGCTGTTCCATGGCATCCAGCTCTGGGTCAACCTGCCCAGCCGGCTCAAGTGGAGCCCCCCTCGCTACCAGGACATCCGCGGCGGCCAGGTCCGTCTGCTGGGGTCTTCCGACGGCGCCTCCCTGGTGCGCCTCATCGCCGGCGAGCTGGCTGGGCAGGAGGGCCCCGGGGTGACCCACACCCCGATCGTGATGGTGCACGCCACCATCACCCCGGGCTCCACGCTGGTCCTTCCCTGGCGCCGCGACTTCAACGCCCTGGCATACGTGCTGGCCGGGAGCGGGGTGGCGGGCGGCGCCCATCCGGTTCGCACCGGGCAGCTGGCGGTGTTCGGCGACGGTGAGGGCCTACGGCTGGCGGCGGACTCGCAGCAGGAGAGCCGGCACCCGGCGCTGGAAGTGCTGGTGCTGGGCGGCCAACCGATCCGCGAGCCGGTGGCCTGGTACGGGCCTTTCGTGATGAACACTGAGGAGGAGCTCCGCCAGGCCTTCGCCGACTACCGCGCCGGCAGGCTGGGCCAGATCCCCGCGGCCCACCTGGAGCTGGGGACGCCGCTCGCGCCCTGAGGGCTGCCCCGGCTCCCCCCTCGGGAGCCACGACCAGGCCCACGTGATGGCGAGTGGGTGGTTTGATCGCCTCCCAGTTCTCCCAGCTACGAAGGCACTCTTTCTATCCCGGCCTCACGCCTCCCCGCAGCCCCCACCCCTCCCCACTCCTTCATCGAGGTCAGAGGCGGCCGAGGTACACGACGCGGTCCTCGAGAGGCTCGCCGGCCACAGCGAGGATGGCCGCTACCAGGGGATCGCGACCAGCTGGGCGGCGGGAGAAGCGTGTCGATAGAGCTATCAGAACGCCGGGGCAGTGTTGCCCAGCGGCCAGGTGGTCCCCGGCGATGCGCGCGAAGTCGGCGACATTCTCCGTGAGGAGAACGCGGCGCTCGGTGATCGAAGCCGCGAACACGTCGTAGTCGGAACGACCCGCGAGGCCGAGTTCGGACGCGGTCAGGGTGTCAACGCCCGCCTGCCCGAGAGCCCTGGCCAGTGAGGGCGGGTACATCTCGTCGAGGAGTAGCTTCAACCAGCGGCTGCCGCGGTTTCCTGCCGATGGAGTTCGATCCGGGCGATGACCTCGTCGGGATAGGCGTCCCGGTAGCGCGTCGCCGCCTCCACCTGAAACCGAGCGAGCCCGGACTCCTCGGCAAGAGTGGCGATCGCGTCAGCCTCGTTGGCCAGGTCCTCGAGCCACAGCGCCACCTCCCAGATGTCAGGACCTCCGACCAGCCCCGCACGCCGACCGGTGGGTCCGTCCCGGAACGTGATCAGGGGATGCTCATCCCGCCGCGTGCCTTCCTCGGCATAGCGCCGAAGACGGTCGGACAAACTCTCCCCCGCAGCCCGCGCCCGAAGGCGCAGTTGGTCGGCCAGGTGGTCGTCGAGTCTCACGGAGACGTTTACTGACATTTGTTGTCATCGTACCACAATGTCCGCATCAGGATGAGCGATCTCCCCAGCTGAGTCCCGCTCACGTCGATCACCCAGATCCGCAGAACTCGATGCGTCAGCACAGGACCATGGCCTGACCCGGCCGAGGCTCCCAAACGCGGGCGGTGCGGAGAGGGCCGGCGGTCGCGCCGGGAACTGTTGGAGGGACGGCCGAGGACGGACCGGGTGCGACCGCCGGACAGCGGCCGCCTGTTCTAGTTCTCAGCACGCTGGTATTAGCCCCACAGCTCAGCCGTCTCGGCGAGAGACGGTTGGGAGCCGGTCGAAGGGCGTCTCCGGCGTGGCCGTTGCTCCATGCGCGGATCACGCCCCGGGTGTGCCTGCTGCACTCGATCGCTCATCTTCGCCGCGGCCTTCCGCGCACCCGCAGACCTCGGGTGTTGTGTGGTCTCTCGGGAGCGGCCATCTCCCGCTGCGCCTGGCATACTTCCGGGATGTCCACCGGCGAGGTCCAACCCAAGCGCGAGAACCCTGACGAGCTCCCTGAGCGCAAGTTCGGCTCGGGCCAGATGTTCGTGACCCCGGAGGACGACCCGCGCAGCCCGGGCGGGTTCCCGGATGAGCGCTCCCTTTTGGTCGGCTACCTGCACGACTACCGCCTCACAATCGAGCTGAAGTGCTCCGGTCTGGATCCCGCGGCCCTCGCTCGGCGCTCGGTGCCTCCCTCCAACCTCTCGCTCCTCGGGCTGCTCCGGCACCTCGCCGAGGCGGAGAGAATCTGGTTCCGGGAAGTGCTCAGCGGCGAAAACCCCACCCCGCTCTATCGACGCCCGGACGACCGGGACGCCGCCTTCAACGACGCGGCCCCCGATCCGGCACTGGTGGATCAGGCCTGGGAGACCTGGCGGGAGGAGGTCCGGTTCGCGGAGAGGTTTGTGGACGGCGCTCCGAGTTTCGACGTCACCGGCACCACCCGGGACGGGATGGTCCTGAACCTGCGCGAGGTGCTGGTGCACATGATCGAGGAGTACGCCCGCCACGCCGGACACGCCGACCTCCTGCGTGAGCGGATCGACGGCCGGGTGGGGTTATAGCCGCAGGGCCGAATGGCTCTCGGCCCAGCCGGGTCCCCCCAACGCGCGGGGACTCCCGGCGGCGCGGCTTCCCGGCTTGGCTCTCCCGGCGGCTCAGCCCGCCTCAGTTCAGCGCTTGTGAAGTGAGATCCATAGGTCCGGCTTGATGAGAGATGCCACCAGCAGGGGCCAGAACCGAGGGCCATGGCAGGTGTAGTCGGCGGTCTCGCTTTCGGCGACCTCGAAGGTGCGTTCCGGGCTGCAATAGCGGCCGGACCGAAGCCTAACCGTGTGCCGGCCGGGGCCCACCGGCAGCTCCACCACCTCGCGGTTGGCGAGGGTCCCCACCCGCTTCCCGTCCACCTCGATCTGCCAGTCGTCCCCCTGCCCGCCGATTCCCATACCGCTCCAGACCCGCTCCAGCCTCAGGGTTCCCTCACTCAAGGCCACCTCCTTGAACTACCGACATCCTCCGCGCCGTGTCCGACGGCTGTCCATATACCCCGCCACCTCCCCGCGGCTGGCGCCCGAACCCGACCAGAACTCGGGCCCCGGCCGACGTGCCGCTGCCCACCGCGACGCTGACCGAGGAGACTTGCGGCGACAAGATCGCTGCTGCCGGGGCCCTGCCCACGAGCCTCTCGGAGCGGCGCCCCGGGGTGGGGAGCAGGTGTCCGAGGCAGCCAGGCCGAGCCTTCCGATCTCGGAGTTGGTGGTGGTGGAACTCCCGCGGCTCCCTCCGAACCTCGTTCGCCAGCGGAACGGGTGTCCAGGACTCCCCCAATTGGCCCGGCTCCACCCTGACCGCCGTCACAACAGGACCTCCTACCTCACCGCAACCCACAAGGCGGCGGTGGCTGTACCGAGTCAATTCGTGTCCGAAGGGCGGGTCGCCCGGTCGAAGATGAGTGCGACCTCGCGGGAGTAGTTCTCGATGTCGAACTGGGGGTCAAGGATGATCCTATGCGGCACCACGTCGATGGCGGCCCGGATCGCCACCGCCATCGCACCGGGGTCGAAGTCACTCCGGAGCTCCCCTTGGCCCTGGAGCCGCGCCAGCTCCTCGTGGAGGAGTCGGGCCGCCACGTCGATGTCCCGGCCGTCGACGCGGAGTCCGCTGTCGGTCTTGAAGGCACCATGCCGGAGGATCTCGACGACGGCGACCATGTAGCTTCGATGCGCGCTCATGAACGCGAGGTTCGACTCGATGTAGGCGCGCAGCCTGGCCGGACCGGTTGATTCGGCGAAGACGCGAGGGAAGATGTAGGCCCTGCCGGCTTCGACCACGCGAATCAGGACCTGCTTGATGAGGTCGTCCTTACCGCCGAAGTGGTAACCGATGAGGCCCTTGCTGACCCCGACGCGCTGGCCGATGCGGGCCAGGGATGCTTTGGCGAAGCCCACCTCGGCGATGGTTTCGATCGCCGCCTCGATGATCTGGGCTCGTCGGGCAACCTCGGTGAACGTCGGCGGCTTCCCCGTCGCACCCGTCCCTGGACACATAGCTAGAAGTTAGCACGGTCGTTCAGGACTGTGCTAGCCTTGGCCTATGCTCGGCACAGAGCTGGCGGGGAGCCTCCTAGATGAGAGCCGAAGTTTCGATTGCGGCGGCGTGGTGGGCCACCCTCCGGAATCCGACTCGGGCATGGCGCCGCGTGTGCTAGTAGCGAGGGGCCACCACGGTCCGGGATCCGTTGGAGCCATCCATGACAGCGCCGCCAGCTAGTCAAGGACCCAACCCGACGGAATCCGTGAGCGCTCTTCC
This sequence comes from bacterium, assembly GCA_021791415.1. Classification (GTDB taxonomy): domain Bacteria; phylum Chloroflexota; class Dormibacteria; order Aeolococcales; family Bog-877; genus JAJYXT01. Next base: position 96,534 of record JAJYWQ010000050.1, read on the forward strand.
GAGCGTCGACGGCTCGAAGGGTGACTGTGCCCTGGGCGTCGACCAGCTCACCAAGCACTTCGGCGATCGCGTCGCCTTCGATCACCTCTCGTTCGAGGTCGGATACGGCGAGGTGTTCGGCTTCCTCGGTCCCAACGGTGCGGGCAAGACAACGGCCGTGCGCACCCTGGGCACCCTCATCGCGCCGACCTCGGGGTCGGCGGTCGTCGCCGGAATCCCGTTGACCTTGAAGAACGGTTCTGAGATCCGCTCCCGGATCTCCATGATGCCGGAGTCACCGGGGCTTTACCTGCGCCTGACGGTGACCGAGAACCTCCTCTGCTTCGCGGGGCTTTACGAGCTCGACGACGTTCGAAAGCGCATCGACCGGGCCCTGCGGGCGGTCAACCTCCAGGACCGTGCCCGTGACCAGTGCGGGTCGCTGTCCAAGGGGCTACGCCAGCGGGTCGCGCTGGCCCGGGCCCTGCTCAACGATCCGGCGGTCCTGTTCCTCGACGAACCGACCTCAGGCCTCGACCCAGTGGCCACCCGCGAAGTACACGATTTGATCAACTCGTTGCGCTCCCAGGGCGTGACGATTTTCCTCACCACGCACCGGCTCGAGGAGGCCGAACGGCTGTGTGACCGAGTGGCGATCCTGAACACCACGTTGCGTTTGATCGGCAGGCCCGCCGATCTGCGCCAGCAGCTGTTCCGGCGCTCTCTGGACGTACGACTGCGGTCGCCGCTGGACGACCCTGGGGTGCTGTTCGGGGCTGTGGGCGAGGTCGAGGGCTGGGAGCAGACGCCGTCGGGCTACACGCTGACCGTCACCGACCCCGACCTCGCGGCTCCAGCCGTGATCCGGGCGCTCGTCCGAGTCGATGCGGACGTTCTGTCGATCGTCGAGTCCCACCACTCGCTGGAGGACGTCTACCTGGAGCTGATCGACGAGGACGTGGAAGCGAAGAGACGATGAGCTTCAGCTGGACACGGGTCGGCGCGATCATGCACAAGGAGCTGCGGGACTACCGACGCAACCGCTTCGTCATCGGCACCATGGCGGCGGTGCCAGCGCTGTTCATCATCCTGCCGACCATCCAGCTGATCGCAGCCAACACGACGAGCAGGGCCCTCAGCCTTCGCATCGGCCTCTCGCTCCTCTACATGCTCGTGATCCCGGTGACCATGCCGTCGGTCGTCTGCGCCTACTCGGTGGTCGGCGAGCGCGAGCAGGGCACGCTGGAACCGATACTCTCCACGCCGATCCAGCGCGAGGAGTTCCTCATCGCCAAGGCGCTGGCCGCGTTCGCCCCGACGCTTGTGATCGCCTACGTGGTATTCGGGGTCTTCCTTGGCATTGCGGCGCTGTTCGCCCATCCGGCCATCGTCTCGGCGATCTACGCGGGATCACACGTGATGGTCCAACTGCTGTTCACGCCGCTGCTCGCTGGATGGGCGATCTGGGTCGGGATCGCCGTCTCAACCCGGTCCACCGACGTGCGAGTCGCCCAGCAGCTGAGCGTGCTTGGGAGCGTGCCACCGCTGATCATCGTCGCCTTGATGTCGCTGAACGTGATCTCCGAGTCCACCGAACTCGCCGTCGGCCTGGCCGCCGCCCTATTGGCGTTCGACCTGCTGGCGTGGCGCGCCGTGGCCCAGATGTTCGACCGCGAGCGGCTCGTTACCGGTAGACGCCGATGACCGGGGCCGTTGTCTTGGCTCTCCCGAGAAGCGCCCTCACCCGAGGGCCCGGACCCATCGTGTCGAGGAAGGACGCCAATGTCAAAGATCAGGATCCTTAGGCCGAAGGAGCAGTGGTCGATCTCGCCTCGGAATCTGCTTCCTGCCGCGGTGCTGTTTCGCCTGTTCAACCCGCAAGCGAACTACACCGTGGTTCTCGATGACCAGCCCGTGGGCCAGATCGGCAAGGAGCAGGCGAAGGTTTTCGACGTGGAACCGGGGGAACACCGGCTGTATTTGCGGTTCGTCGGGTTGCGCAGGTCTGAGGAGTTGCGAGTGTCCTTGGAGGCGGACGAGGAGCGCCAGTTCGTATGCGGCACCAGTGGGATGGGATGGCCCACCCTTCGCGAGGCGTCGCGTGGGGATGTCGCCGAGCTCTAGAGCACGTCCGTCGAGGAGCCACCAAGGCCAGGAGAACCCAGTACCCCGAGCTAGGGCTTTGCTCGCGGAGCACCTTGCGTCCGGCCCGAGAGAGGATCCTGATGGTGGGACGGCTCCCTCCGTCCCGGCCCACAAGGTTGCCGCCGATCATTGCGCGATCCGGCCAGCTTGCTTGCGCAGCCCCGACCCTCACCAGCACTTGGTGACGTGCTCTGACCAACCGGGACACGTGATCGCCAGAGGTGGTGGCAGGAGTCTCAGGAGACGCCGGTCCCCTCACCCCCAAGAGTCTGCTTTACCGGGAGGATCCAATCGATGACGGAGAGCGAATCGTTCGGGCAGAGCTCGGAGGTCAGCTGGCCCCTCGGGCCCACCACCCTTCATGGCACCGTCGTAAGGCCAGAGGGGCGCGGCCCCTTCCCCGGCGTCGTCCTGATTGCTGGTAGCGGGCCCACCGATCGCGACTGGAACTCTCCGTTGCTTCCCGGGGCCAACGGCAGTGGGCGCCTGCTCGCCGAGGCCCTGGCAGCTGCCGGCTTCGCCTCCCTCCGCTACGACAAGCGCGCCTCCGGACCGCACGCGCGAGAGACCGTCCCGCACCTGATAGGCGCCCTCACCATGCAAGGTCACATCGATGAGCTGGCCGGGGCGGTGCGCACCCTGGCAGCGCTGGACTACGTCCTTCCCGATCGCATCTTCGCCCTCGCCAACAGCGAGGGGACGCTCCACGCCCTGCACTATCAGATCCAGGACCCGGCGATCCCCCTGGCTGGCCTGGTGCTGGCTGGCCCTCCCGGCCGGGCTGTGGGCGTTGTCGCTCGATCTCAGCTTGAAGCGCAAGCCCAGCAGGTCCCCGACGGCGACCACCTGCTCCAGCTCTACGACGAGGCCGTCGCCCGCTTCCTCGCCGGCGAGCCCGCCGCCCCCGACCCTGCCCTGCCCGAGGGAGTGCGCATGCTGATATCGGCCCTGGAGAGTCCCGCCAACCTTCCCTTCTCCCGCGAACTCTGGAGCGCGGACGCAGCGGCCCCGCTCGTCCAGCTGCGCGTGCCGGCCCTGATCATCATCGGCAAGAAGGATCTGCAGGTCGACTGGCGCAGCGACGGGGAGCCTCTCCAGCGCGCCGCGACGGGCCGGGCCGAGATCACGTTCCTCTTCCCCGAGAGTGCCAATCACGTCCTCAAGCACGAGCCGAGGCCGAGAGAGGGGTTGGTCCAGGCGGAGGCGATGTCGAGGTACAACGCGCCGGACTCCTTCCTGGACCCCGAGACCCTCACGGCCGTCGTCGGTTGGCTCAGGGCCCACTCCTAGGGGCGGAGCAGAAACCCTCCTCGCGCGGCCGGAAAGCGCCTGAAGTAGCGCCGCCCTGCCCGGGCGTGCCCTCGAGAGTGCGGGACGTTGCTCCAACGGGTTCCAGGAACATCGCCGGCGCTTCCCGAGCCTCTGACGAGCGCTCACGTCCCGCCCAGGCAGAGCAAGAATCACTGGCTGGAGTTCTGCCGCCCAGGGGGCTGCACGGGGTCCAGACGGGGATCTCGGATGCCCGTGAGGGGCTGGAAGGCCGCCCGGTCCCCGCCCCCGCCCTCCCCTGGAGCCGGGCGGCCGGTGGCGGCCGCGTACCGCTCGGAGCAGGCCCGCCTCAGGCGGCGGGCAGGAACGAGAGCCGCAGCCGGCGGCGGTTGTTGTCCGAGTTGGTGTCCACCAGCAGCAGCGACTGCCAAGCGCCCAGCAGCGGCTCACCCGCCACCACGGGAACAGTGACCGAGGACCCAAGGAGCGCTGGGAGGAGATGGTCCGCGCCATGGCCGGCGGACCCGTGCCGGTGGCGGTAGCGGTCGTCGCGGGGAAGGTGGTCCTGGAGCCAGTCGAGCAGGTCCAGGTCGCTCCCGGCGCCCGTCTCCATGAGCACAAGGGCGGCCGTGGCGTGCGGACAGAAGGCGTTGACCAGGCCGTCGCGCCGTCCTCGACAGAAGCGTCTCAGCTCCGCCGTGAGGTCGGATATGCTGCCCCCACTCGTGTCCAGGACCAGTTCTACCGTCTCCACCGCCTCTCTCCTCTCAGGCCAACCTTGAACTGCAGGCTAACGCGTCGCTGGGGATCCCGGCCCTCATGAGCCTACCGACCCCACTCGAAGGCGGTCCTCGGTTCGTGGCGATGCTGCGAGCCATCAACGTGGGAGGGCGCAACCGCCTCTCCATGCGGGTCCTGGCGGAGCTCGCCACCGGGCTCGGACACCGCGAGGTGGTCACCCACCTCCAGAGTGGCAACCTGGTGTTCGTCCCCGCCGTCCCGAGCGAGGAGGAGGTCTCCCGGGAGCTCGCCGCCCACCTCAGCGAGCTGGGGCTGAGCCAGGTGGACGTGATGGTCCGGTCGGCCGACGAGATGGCCACCGTGGCCCGCACCAACCCGCTGGGAGGAGATCCCCAGGGCTGGCACGTGACGTTCCTCCAGGAGCCACCGGACCCCGTCCGCCTCGCCGCCCTCGACCCGCTCAAGGGGGCACCGGACCGGTTCCTGGTGGTGGGACGGGACGTGTATCTCAGCTGCGCCGGGCGCTACAGCGACAGCGTGCTCACCAACTCCTTCTTGGAGCGGCGGCTGGGGGTCCGGGCCACCACCCGCAACTGGGCCACCGTGATGCGCCTTGCCGAGCTGGCGAACGCGCCGGCCACCCAATAGGCGGGATCGCCGCGCGAGCCTGGAGTACTCTGCGATCGGGACCTCCGGCGCGCCGCCGCCAGATAGGCGCCGACTACCACCCTGACCTGCCAGCCCTGCTCGCCGACCTGGGCCTACCGCAGTGAACCGCTCCCAGGCGCGCTGGCACCCAGTTCGTCGCCAGCTGCTGCCAGCGGTCTCCGGCGCCTGCCGGCAAGGGGCCGGCGAGGTGGAAGGACCAGGCTGGGCACGCGGTTCGACCGCCGCGGGAGCGAGTTCAGCGGCACCACGGGCTCGGGGCGCCCGGAACGCGCAGAACCACCTCGGGCGTCGGGACGGGAAGCTCAGTCCGCCCCGCTCAGTGGGCGACTCACGAGGAGCTGGAGGCGGTCAGCCCGGGAGCTCGTGGAGCACCGCAGCCTCCGCCCGGCCGTCGAAGGCGACAAGGATCACCCGTTCCACCGGCGGAGGCGCCGCGTTGGCCGCGCCGACCGCGATTCGGGCCGCCTCCAGCAGAGGGTAGCCATAGACTCCGGTGCTGATCAGCGGCGCAGCGACCAGCCGACAGCCGGCGCCGGCGGCCAGCTCCAGAGCGGTCCGGTAGGCGGAGGCCAGCTGCTCCGCCTCCCCGCTCCCCCCGCCGCGCCACACCGGGCCCACCGCGTGCACCACGTACCGGCAGGGAAGCAGATGGCCGTCGGTCAGCACCGCGGATCCGGTCGGGCATCCCTCGGGGTACTTGGCGTCCAGCTCCTCCTGCAGCCCGGGCCCGGCAGCCCAGTGGATGGCTCCGTCCACCCCGCCGCCGCGGTGAAGCCGGGAGTTGGCGGCGTTCACCATCGCGTCGCACGCCACCTGAGTGATGTCGCCGACCAGGACCTCGACGGCGGTCAAGCCGGCTATCCGGCAGCGGGCACCAGCCGCAGAATCCCGGCGAGGGCCAGGCCCGCCAGCGTCTTGGCGTCCCGAAGCTGCCCCTGATAGGCCAGCTCCAGGATCTCCTCGGTCGTGAACAGTCGGGCCTCCAGCACCTCGTCCGGGTCGGGATGAGGCTCATCGATCCGGCTCAAAGCGCTGGCCCGGAAATACCAGAGCAGCTCTGTGCTGTAGCCCGGGGCCAGGTAGGTGGCGCCGAGCCCCAGCCAGGACTCCGCCCCGTACCCGGTCTCCTCGGCCAGCTCCCTGCGGGCGGTCTCCAGAACCGACTCTCCCTCTTCCCTTCCCCCGGCGGGGATCTCCCAGAGGTGCTCCCCAGCGGCGTGGCGGTACTGGCGGACCAGCAGGACCCGCTCGTCGTCCGTGACCGCCACCACCCCGACGCCTCCGGGATGGTGGACCACCTCCCGCTGCGCCCGCCTCCCCGTGCTCACCTCGATCACGTCCACGGTGAGCCGCAGGAGGTGCCCACGGAACCGCTCCTCGCTGCCCAGCAGCTGGTCTCGGCCCGAGGCGCTCTGGTCTGCCATCTCCTCACCTACGATAGGGCCGCCGGCGGCCGTGCGTATGATGGCCGCCATGTCGGTCGGCCCCGCCAGCAACAGCCAGTTCGAGCGCACGGCGCTGGAGATCGCGGCGGCGGCCGCCCAGTCCGCCTTCCGGGCCGGGCACCGTCAGCGGCTGCGAGAGCGGATCCGGGCGACCGACCGGCTCTTGGACGAGGTGGAGCGGACCCGCCTGCTGGAGCTCACCCTGGTCCCCACCGCCACCTGGGCGGGGGCCGTGCACCTGGCGGGCGAGGTGGCCCCGGCCCTGCTTCCGCGCTTGCGCCGCGAGCGCCATCCGGACTCGGTGGGGAGCTGCCTCTTTGCGATCCAGGAGCTTCTTCTGCGTGAGTCCCAGGGGGGGAGGCCATCCGGACTGGCCCCGGTCATCCCTCTCTTCCCCGCCACCTGAGGGCGGCCGGCACGGCCCGTTCGTGGGAGGTCACCGCCGGGGGGACGCTGGGCCGTGACGAGCTGCAGACCCCCGCCGGCCGGGCCTTCGTGCCGGGCGGGTCGCTCCTCTACTTTGGCCTGGCGGCCGCCCCGCTCTGCACCGTTCATGCGGTGGGGGCCGTCGGTGCGGATGGGGAGGATCTGCCGGATCCCCTGGCCGGGGCCGGGGTGGACGTGGCGGGGGTGGAGCTCCTGCCCGGCCGGAGCTATCGCTGGCGGGCCCAGCACGGCGAGGCTGGGGGCGCGCCTCTCGAGGAATGCCAGCGGCTGGGCGTCTACTCCCGCTGGCGCCCGAGCCCCCCGCCACAGGCGCGGCGGAGCGAGATCGTCTTCCTGGGCTCGATGCCCCCCCGCTGCCAGCTGGCGCTCCTGGAAGCGGTGGAGGGCCCTCGGCTGGTCGCCCTGGACACCATGCGGGACTTCATCCTGGGGCACCGGCGCCGCTTGCAGGCGGCCCTCCGCCGGGTCGACCTGCTCTTTGTCAACCGACCCGAGCTGGAGGCGCTTGCCCCCGAGGGTGTGGGCCGGCTGCTGCGGGGCGGCCGGCTCACCGCCTTGGTCCTTAAGGACTCGGCGCGCGGTGCGCGGCTGATCACCGCCCACGGCGAGTGGCAGGTGCCGGCGGCGCGGGTGGAGCAGGTGGTGGACCCGACCGGGGCCGGGGACGCCCTCGCCGGCGGGATGCTGGGCCGCCTGGCGCAGATGGGGCGTGTTGACGAGCCGGCCCTCCGAGAGGCGCTGGTGGAGGGGACCGGGTGGGCCGCCCGGGCGATCTCCCACTTCGGACCGGAGGGCCTCCTTCGGGGCTCACGGGCCCGCACCTGAGCGCTGGCTGAACCCGGTCGGCGACTCAGTCCCGCTCGAGTCGTGACCCGTGCTCGCTGTAGTCAGGCACCAGCCGGCGGTAGCTGGAGCGCATCAGGGGAGAGGAGATGATGAAGTCCGCCGAGGCGCGGTTGGTCGCCACCGGGATGTTCCAGACGGCGGCGATGCGCAGCAGGGCGCGGACGTCCGGGTCGTGGGGCTGGGGCTCCAGCGGGTCCCAGAAGAAGATGAGGAGGTCGATTGTGCCGTCGGCGATCAGGCTGCCCATCTGCTGGTCTCCGCCCAGGGGGCCGCTGAGGAGGCACTGCACCTCAAGGCCCAGCTCGGATTCCATCAGGCGGCCGGTGGTCCCGGTGGCGTAGAGCCGATGCGGGCTGAGGCTCCCCCTGTTGAACCGGGCCCACTCGACCAGGTCCTGCTTCTTGTGGTCGTGGGCTACCAGCCCGACGGCCAGGACCCGAGCCTCCTTCTCCTGGGCACCCCCTCCGGCGGGGATGCGGAGAGGCGGCGAGCCGTCCCCCGATGGAGGCCCCGCCCGTCCGCCCCCCTCGGTGGTCATTGGGTGAAGGGGTGGACCGGAACCAGGGTGCTCACTTCGACAGGGGCGGCCTTGGCCCGGAAGACCTCGGCGTCCTCCCGGCTGCCGACCACGAAGCCGTAGTGCATGGGGACCGCCAGGCGCGGGGCCATGGCCCGGGCCAGCCCGGCGGCCTCGTCCACGCCCATGGTGTAGGTGCCCCCGATGGGCAGGAAGGCCACCTCGGTGCGCAGCCCCTCCAGCTCCGGAAGCCGGTCGGTGTCCCCGGCGTGGTAGTAGGTGTGCCCGCCCAGGGTGAGGAGGTACCCCACCCAGCCGTTGTCCTTGGGGTGGGCCTCTAGCCGCTCCTCCACCACGTTGTAGGCCGGGACGGTCTCCAGGTGCACCCCGGCAGCCTCCAGAACCTCCCCTGGGGCCACTGCGGTGACGTTGCCGGACAGCTCTCTGGCTATGTCATGGGGCGCCACAACCACCGTCCTCGGCCCGCTCACCTTCTCGATGTCGGGGGGCGAGAAGTGGTCGAAGTGGGCATGGGTGATGACGATCAGATCGGCCACCTCCGTGGCCGTCACCTCCCAGGGGTCGATGTAGACAGTGAGCCCGTCCCCCTGCCAGCGGTACGCCGACTGCTTGAACCAGGTGAAGCCTTCCAGCATCGCGTTCCCCCTATGAAGCGGCCCTCCCTCCAGGATACCGCCGGCCCGGCGTCAGCCTCGGGCTCTGCGCGCGGCCTCCGAGATCTCCTGGGCCGCGGTGGCGGGGTCGGCGACGTCGATGATCAGCTGCTTGTAGTGCTCGTGCTCCAGAGAGATGACGATGGCGTGCCCGGGCCGGTGGACGTCCCAGAAGACCATCCCGTCGCTGTCCAGGAAGGTCCCCGCCTGGAGCACCCCCGGGATCCGTGAGCCGCCCACCTTGATCCCCGTGAGCGCGCCTGCTCCCCGTTCCGGGTCCGCCTTGACGTCGGTGATGTCCCGGAGTGGGATGGAGAGGTGGCTGCGAAGCGCCCACACCTTGTCCATCCCCTCCACCGTCAGCTGCAGGGTGTCGCCCTCGATCTGGTATTCGGTCATGAGCCGACCTTACACCCCGGGCCCTTTGGTGTCAACCGGCAGTTGACATCCCCGCAGCAGCGGGTAGCATCGGGTGGTGGCCCGGAAGCCGGCGGATGCGGAGTCGCTGGCGGCGATCCTGGAAGAGAACGCCGCTGTCGTGGTTCGGGCGCTGCGCGAGGGATCGGGGGCCAAGGCCCTCGGGGCGCTCACCGCCTCCTTGAGCCTCGAGGGCGTGACCGCGGAGGCGACCCGCGGCCTGGTCGCTGCGGCGCGGGCCGAGGGGCACACCTGGTCGGAGATCGGGCAGGTGCTCCGCATCACCAGGCAGGGGGCCCAGAAGCGGTTTCGGACGGAGATGGCCATGGAAGGACGGGAACTGACGGGCAGGGCGGAGGACGCCCTGGAGGCGCTGCGGCTGTGGTCGGCGGGTGAGGGGCAGGAGCTGGTCGGGCGCTTCGACACGACGATGAAGGGGAGGCTGGACGCCCGGGGACTCGCCTCCGCATGGGGCAAGGTGGAGGCGCTGTCGGGCCGGCTGCTCACGATGGGCAGGCCCACGGCGACACAGCGGGGCCCCCACCAGGTGGTCGACGTCCCGCTGGCCTTCGAGCGCGGTCCCATGAAGGGACGGGTGGCGTTCGACGCCCAAGGCAAGATCAGCGGGCTCTTCGTCCTCTACCC